>NZ_CP095855.1:337500-675000 GCF_023100805.1 Chitinophaga filiformis | reverse complement strand
ACAACGGCGGCATTAAACAAGAATACTACTTTCTATGTGGAAGCGCTGAATGGTTCAGGATGTAGCAGCCAGGCAAGGAAGGGTGTAACCGCAACAGTCGTAAATACCATTGATGCACCGCTGGCAGACGGAGCAACCATTTGTGCAGGTAATGCTGCGGTACTTAATGTGAAAGATCCGCTGCCAGGTATCAGTTACAAATGGTATACAGCTGCAACCGGCGGTACTCCTGTCTTCACAGGTGCGGCCTTTACCACAGCGCAACTGAATGTAAATACAACTTACTATGTAGAGGCTGCAACCGGCGGTTGTATAAGCCAGAGCCGTACTATTGTTCCGGTTACGGTCAATACTACACCAACATCCCCGGTAGTTACCGATGCAACAGTAACGGTATGCCCTGGCGAGATTGCAACCCTGAGTGTACAGCAGGCGAATGCAGCATTGACCTACCGCTGGTATGATAGCCCAACAGGTGGTACGCCGGTAGCAACGGGTAATTCTATTATGACTCCTGCCATCACGGCGAATATTACTTACTATGTAGAGGCGCTGAATACTTCCGGTTGTGCAAGCATAGACCGCACCCCTGTAAACATCATACTGGGTGCTTCAGCCAGCAATGCGGCCGTGGGTGGCAATGCGGACCTCTGCCCTGGTGGTATGGCAACGCTCACAGCTACATCAGCAACCGCAAATGCAGGCTTCCGCTGGTATACGGCTGCTACAGGAGGCGCTCCTATAGCTACAGGAGCTACATTCATCACCCCTGCCCTCAACCAGAACACCACCTACTACGTAGAAGCGGTAAGCCCGGGTGGTTGCAGCAGTACTTCCAGGACGGCAGTACAGGTGAATATACTTGCGCCACTGGCTTCGCCGGTTGTAACAGTGAGTCAGACAACACCGACACAGGTAACCTTTGAGTGGACTGCAGTGCCGGGGGCAACTGCCTACCAGGTAACATTGGATAACGGCGTTACATATGTCGTTCCAAGTTCCGGCCCGGAAGGACTCTCACATATTATTTCCGGCTTATCGCCTGCGCAGACGGTAACCATACGTGTAAGAGCGGTGGGTATCGCAGATTGTGAAACAAGTGCACTTTCCACGGCGGTGACGGGTACAACAGAGAACCCTCAGGGTAACAACATCTTTGTACCAAACGTATTCACGCCAAACGGAGACGGATTCAATGATGTGCATTATGTATATGGAAACACCATTGTTAACATAGTAATGAGATACTACAACCAGTTTGGTCAGCAGATATTCGAGACCAAAGATCAGCGCAACGGATGGGATGGTACTATGGGTGGGCGTCAGCAGCCTGTGGGTGTCTACATCTATGTGCTCCGCGCTACTCTTCAGGATGGTTCCGTAGTGAATAAGAAAGGAACCGTTACCATCGTCCGCTAATCGGGTTAGAAAATGTATACACAGGGCCGGGATGAGACCTCATCCCGGCCATTACAAAAAAGTTAAAAATCTTCTTATGAAGAACATACTCTTTGTTGTCTGGACAGTATTGGTCACTTTGCTGCCTGCATGGGCAAAAGCACAGGTAGACCCTCACTTTTCACAGTACTACGCTTATCCTATGTGGTTGAACCCTGCATTGACAGGAATCGTAGATGGCGACTATCGTGTCAGCGCCAACTATCGGAACCAATGGGTTAACATTGGTAAACCGTTTTCTACTACAGGTGTATCTTTTGATGCAGCAGGACCGAATAATATCGGTGTTGGTGCCAATATAATCAACATGTCGGCTGGAGATGCGGGCTATAATTACCTCAATGCAATGGCCAGTTTTTCTTACCGTGGCGTACGCTTCGGAGAAACAGGTACCAGCCAGCTGGTATTCGGTATCCAGGCAGGGATGATCAACCGCAAAATAGATCCGGCCAAATGGCAGCTGGGCAGTCAATACGATCCGGTAATGGGTTTCGATCCGTCAAAGCCCAGTGGCGAGAATATCAGCACCACTTCTTCCAATGTATTTGATGCAGCTGCAGGTGTCATGTTCTTCGATAGCAATCCCAATCATCAGTTCAATCCCTTCGCCGGTTTTTCCGCCGGCCATCTTACACGGCCAACGGATCCGTTTCTGACGGGTGAAGACAGGCGCCTGCCGGTAAGATACATGACACATGGCGGTACACGTGTTAAATTGAATGATATCTTCAGTATTACACCTCACGGCCTGTACATGCGCCAGGGAAATGCACATGAAACGGTAGTGGGCGTGTATGGACAGGCGTATCTGAATGAAGAATTTGACTTCCTGCTGGGAGCCAATTACCGCATCAACGATTCCGCCATCCCATTTGCCGGTTTTCACTTCAAAAGCTTTGTACTCGGGCTTAGTTATGATGTGAACACTTCCAATCTCAGGCGATTGGTCAATGGTAGTAACAGTTTTGAACTATCCTTATCCTTCATAAGCCGGAAGAAGAGAGTTTACTCCGAAGAGAATTTCTTTTGCCCGCGCCTGTAAAAACAAAACATACACGGATGAAACAACATGTACGCTATTGGCTGGCTATCGCATTATTACTGTGCATCGTAAGCACCTCAAAGGCCCAGTATGTATACGACTATAAGAGGACCGGTGATATTTACTTCGAGGCAAAGGATTACTACTCTGCTGCGCAGTACTACAACAAAGCCCTTGGTACTTTTAAAATAAAACCAGGCAGGGTCCTGCCTTATACTGTTGAGTTACGGGGCAAGGAGTCGGGCAAGCTCAAAGATTATGAAGTGGTGATCTACCGCCTGGCGGAATCTTACCGGAATTATTACGACTATGGTAATGCCGAAAAATATTATGAGCAGGTAGTCGGGTTCAATAATAACACGCTTTTTCCGCTTGCCCGTTTCTGGTATGGCGTAAGCCTGCGTGCAAACGGGAAGTATAGTACTGCATTGGAGCAGTTCACAAAATTCAGGCAGGAGTATAATAAAATAGACGAGTTCAGCACACGTGCCAACCTGGAGATCGCCTGCTGTGAGTTTGCGATTGCTGAGGAAAATCGTCTGCCTGCCTATACGATCAGTAAGTTAGGAGGGGATGTAAATGCAGGAGGTGCAAACTATGCACCTGCGGTATTAGGGAAAGACATGCTGTTATATACCTCGTCCCGTCCAGATAGCAGTGAACTGGAAAAAGAGAAGAAATCTAAAAAAGCCAATCCATACATCAACAACCTGTTCATCGCCCATGGAAAGGGGGCTGACTTTCACAATAGTGTGCCGGTCAATATTCCTGACGCTAATGGGCTTGATCAGGGGGTAGCTACGGTGAGCCCGGATGGAAATACACTGTACCTGACACGTTGGACAACCAAAAACGGAATAAAAGCGGCGGCTATTTACACCAGCAGCAGGAATGCCGGAAAATGGGATGAGCCCAAACCACTAGGCCCGAATGTCAACGTAGAGGGATATAGTGCGATGCAGCCATTTGTGACTGCTGATGGTAAATTTCTGTTGTTTTCCTCCAACAGGCCGGGTGGTATGGGAAAAAACGATCTGTGGTACTGCCCGCTCGACAAAGGCGTTGCCGGGCCTGCCAAGAACATGGGTACAAATATCAATACCCGCGATGAGGAACAGGCGCCCTTCTATGACGGTGAGAAGAAAGCCTTGATATTCAGCACTGATGGAAGGGTCGGACTCGGAGGATTGGACTTCTTCGTTGTTGAGGGCGACTTCAACAGTTGGGGAGCGCCTAGGAACCTGGGCATTCCGTTAAATTCCCCTAAAGATGATGTCTATTATTCCCCTGTTGATAATGAGCATCCACTGGCTGCCGGATACATCAGTTCCGACAGGGAGTCAGTATGCTGTCTGGAAGTGTTCGCTATAAAGAAGATCTCTAAAATTATCAATGGATTAGTGCTGGATTGTGAGAATAATATGCCGCTTACAGGCGCAAAGATTACATTGCTGGATACCATATTACAGCGTGTATTGCAGCAGGTTGTACTGGATGAGACCGGGCGCTACCAGTTTGAAGTGGAACCGCTGAAGCACTATAAGATCATGGCAGAAAAAGAGAACTATTTCTCCAAGGCGATTTATGCAAATACGGACGGTTTAACAAAAATTGACTCTTTATTAAATCCAAATACCTGTCTTAAACGTTATGAAATAGGAAAGCCCATTATCCTGAAGGATATTTACTATGACTTCGATAAGGCAACCTTACGTCCGCAGTCACTGATAGTACTCGACACAGTGGTCGCTATCATGCAGGATAACCCTAATATCATCATTGAGATGAGTGCGCATACGGATAGTAAGGGTCAGGATGCATATAATATGAAACTGTCTCAGCGAAGGGCGCAATCCTGTGTGGATTACCTGATAAGCAGAGGTATCTCCAGCGACCGTATGATCGCTAAAGGATATGGAGAGACAAGGCCGATAGCACCCAATGAGATGCCGAACGGGAAGGATAACCCGGATGGCAGGCAGTTGAACAGAAGAACAGAATTTAAAGTGTTGCGCGTAACCCAGTTAGACTAGGGGAATAGTAACGTTTTATAAAGTCGGTTTTCTGGCCTACGGGTTGGAGCCATATCCTAATGACTAGCGAAGACCATCATAATAATGGCCGGAAATTTCCGGCCATTATTACTCTTTTTATCCTGTAGTCTCCTGATATTTTATATCAGACAATTGCCATCAGAAATTACTGAGCGCTGCTTTTCAGGATGTTACCGATAGCAATAACGCTATCCTTACCAGCTTTGAAGTAAACTTTAGAGAATGCGCTTATTTTCACTGCACTGTCATAGTTGAACTTGCGGGTCTGTCCATTTACAACAACGGTCTTAACCTTATTCCAGATTACTTTAGTTGCTTCAGCACCATTACCTGGAATAGTATCCTTTAACAGGGTATCAATGGTAGGTGATGCAACAGAACCTCCGATCAGGAAGAACGGATGTTTGGTGTCTTTGGTGGAAGCTTTCAGTGTGATAGACAGGTTTACACTGCTGTCAGCATTTTCAGTCAGTTTTACAGTACCTACCTGAGTTGCATCTGTAGCGCTTTTAGTCAGCTTGTATTCTTTTGAACGTGTGTTTGGCGTTGCTGGATCGTCATCATCGCTGCAAGCTGCAAAAGTAATACCCATAGCAAGGGCTAATGCTCCTACTTTAAGAGCATGTTTTTTAATCGTAAGCATGGTTTCCGTTTAATTTGAATTAATAGAAAATAGGTTTCCGTATTTAGTACAATAAATTGGTTTCTCAGCGCTGATGCAATTGTTAAACGGAGACGGTCTTGAAAAGTTACAGCGGCAGTAAAAAAATTATTTAATGTGTTTTTGGCAATCAATGAATTGCTTATCTGCACTGTGTTTGAGCTTAATAAAAAATCTCCTGAAAAAGAGATATATGTTGTCACACCGGCTAAAAAAATGAGGAGTTAAAAAAAACATTTTACCTTTGTGCTCTACAAATGATGCGCCATGAAAATGTAATTTAATATCCGGTATTTCCGGATATGCCCACCGCCCCTTTTAGATGTTAACGGTACAGATCAGTACCGGCAATTCCATTTTTAATTTTTTAATTTATCTATATGCGAGATACACAGGCCAATTCCCGCCTGGGCAAGGTATTCCGGTTGTTTGTTATGGCAGTATCAGGCACGGAAAAAGAGTTCACCAGTGGTAATATCAACCGCGCTATTTTTTTATTATCAGTACCCATGATCCTGGAGATGGTGATGGAATCACTTTTTGCAGTCGTGGATATTTTCTTTGTGAGTAAGCTGGGTAAGCACGCCATCTCTGCTGTTGGATTGACAGAATCTATGATGACGCTGGTTTATACAGCGGCATTTGGACTGAGCATGGCGGCTACGGCAGTGGTAGCGCGACGTACAGGTGAGAAAGATGGCGATGCTGCCGCACATACTGCTGTGCAGTCGCTGTACGTAGCATTGGTGCTGGCTATTGCTATTGCTGTAACTGGTATCATATTCGCTCCCGATCTGCTCACGCTGATGGGCGCCTCCGCGGAAGTGGTTGATAACGGGCACATATATACGCGTATTATGCTGGGCAGTAACCTCATTGTAATACTGCTTTTCCTCATCAACGGTATTTTCCGTGGCGCAGGAGATGCTGCTATCGCAATGAGATCGTTATGGATAGCCAATATTCTGAACATCCTCTTGTGTCCTTTGCTGATTAATGGTCTGGGACCAATTCCCGCCCTGGGGCTGAAGGGTGCTGCGCTGGCTACTACGATAGGCCGTGGTATAGGTGTATGTTACCAGCTGTACCGCCTCTTCGGCGGCAAGGGCCTGATCCGCATCAGCAGGCAGCATATACGCCCCGATATAAGTGTGATCTGGAAAATAGTGAAGATAGCCGCCGGAGGTACTGCACAGTTGCTCATCAATACAGTCAGCTGGATATTCCTGGTACGCCTGATAGCCCGTTTTGGGGAAGATGCGGTGGCCGGATATACCATCGCTATAAGGATCGTTATTTTCGCGCTGCTGCCTGCTTTTGGTATGGCCAATGCTGCAGCGTCCCTTGTAGGGCAGAACCTGGGCGCCGGTCAGCCCGACCGGGCGGAAACATCCGTATGGAGGGCTGCGTTCTTTAATATGTTGTTCCTGGGATCAATATCGATCTTTTTCTTCCTGGCCGCCCGGCCGGTAGTAATGCTATTTACCAGCGAGACTGCTATTGTGTTAAAGGCCGCAGAGTGCCTGCAACTGTTAAGTGCAGGGTACATCTTTTATGCCTATGGCATGGTGCTCTCACAGTCTTTTAACGGGGCGGGAGACACGCGCACCCCTACCCTGATTAACCTGGTAGGCTTCTGGATGTTCCAGATCCCCTTGGCCTGGATACTGGCCGTAACCTATAATATGGGCCCGGCAGGTGTTTTCTGGGCTATAGCCATAGCAGAATCCTGCATCGCGGTAGCGGCTATCTTTATATTCCGGAAAGGATGGTGGAAGCGGGTGAAAGTTTAGTTACATTTGCGCTGTTTGCAAACTAACTAAAACTCAATAAAAAAGAATACGCATGTCGCTAACTGTTGTAGGTTCTATGGCGTTCGATGATATAGAAACGCCCTTTGGTAAATCAGGCCGGATCGTTGGTGGTTCAGCCACATTCATAGCATGGGCTGCTTCCAATTTCGTGAAGCCCATTAACCAGGTATCCGTAATTGGCGGTGACTTCCCTCAGGAAGAACTGGACGCACTGGGGGCCAAAGGTGTTGCTTTCGATGGAGTACAGGTAAAGAAAGATGAGAAATCTTTCTACTGGGCCGGAAGATATCATATGGACATGAATACCCGTGATACACTGGCTACAGAGCTGAACGTACTGGGGGAATTTCAGCCCGTAATACCCGACAGTTACCAGGGAAGCGAGTTCCTGATATTAGGTAATCTGACACCACAGGTGCAGCTGTCTGTAATAAAACAGATGAAGACCAGGCCTAAACTGATCGTAATGGACACCATGAACTTCTGGATGGAAGTAGCCATGGACGATCTGAAAATAGTGCTGAAGGAAGTAGACGTGCTCCTGGTAAATGACGCCGAAGCCCGTCAGCTGACCGGAGAAGTGTCTCTGGTAAAAGCTGCCCGCAAGATATTGACCACCATGGGGCCAAAATACCTGATCATCAAGAAAGGAGAGCACGGTGCACTGCTGTTCCATGAGAACCATGTATTCTTTGCACCTGCATTACCACTGGAAGATGTATTCGACCCAACCGGTGCCGGCGATACTTTTGCAGGTGGTTTTATCGGGCATCTGGCGAAAACAAAGGATATTTCCTTTGAAAACATGAAGACGGCCATTATCGTTGGTTCCGCTATGGCTTCCTTCTGTGTGGAACGCTTTGGAGTAGGCCGCCTGCGCGAGATCAGCAGTGAAGATATCAGTAACCGCCTGGAGCAGTTCGTACAACTGGTAAATTTTGATATTGACCTGATCTAGTCAGGAAAAGGTATAAAAGAAAAGCATCAGTCCCGGAGGCTGATGCTTTTTCTTTTATACTATACCCATTGTTATTTGTAGATCTGATTCAAAACAGCTGCGAGCCTTAGCCCTCCTTTCAGCAGCTGACTATTCAGGTCGTTGACAAACCAGAAATTATAACGGTAGCTCAGTTTATCATTGGCATGCGTCAATGCATATACTTTGCCCGACAGCTGGTTAGATTCAAAGATCCAGTCGGCGATGGTACCGGCTTGAATTTTCTTTGTAGTTACAGCAGTGGCAGTATCCAGGGCCCTGGTATATTCAGTATAGCTGAGCTGCTGGAATTCAATCAGGTGCTCATCCCATACCCGGTGGAGGTTTGTCTGCTTATCAAACCACATTACCTGGATCTTGTTACCGCCCTGGTCCTCATCCCTGCCGGCATGTAAGGGCTGATGCATATCTCCTATCATATGGATCAGGAAGGTTAGCGCAAATACTTTGTCTTCTTTAGATGTGGCCGGATCCTTCAGCTTTTTGATCAGGGCCTCAGTTTGTGCATATAGGTTGTCTCCGGTGCTGTGTGCTTTTATTACCTCATCAAATTGCTGGCGTGTACAGTTGGCAGGAAAATCGAGGTAGTGCCAGGGAGAAGTATGATCATACTTGTGTGTAGTATCCGACTTGATAAAATCAGGCCAGTTGGCCACCATCGCCATGCTCTGAGGTCCCAGTAAAGCGTAGATAGCCTTACGGGCCTGAGGGCTTAAGTGACGGCTGGCGATCTCGGCTACCACACGGTGACCGGTAACGCCCCAGGCAAAGCCTGACATAGGTACCAGCAATAGCATACCCATTATAACATGGTAGAGTTTTTTAAGCATAATACATGAGGTGGTTAATATGTCTCAATAAGTGCGTAAAGGTGAGCCAGATTTTTCAAATGAAAAAGCACTGTCTATTAATTTGTACATTTGATAACGCTATAATTTAGAATATGCCCTTTAAGATAAATGCACCATATGCCCCGGCAGGCGATCAACCGGAAGCCATCCGACAGTTAGTAGAAGGATTACAGGATGGAGCGCCTGCCCAGACATTACTGGGGGTAACAGGATCGGGAAAAACCTTCACCGTCGCTAATGTGATTCAACAGGTACAGCGCCCTACCCTGGTGCTGACCCACAATAAAACACTGGTGGCTCAGCTGTACGGCGAGTTCCGCCAGTTCTTTCCGGACAATGCTGTGGAATATTTTGTTTCCTACTACGACTACTATCAGCCGGAGGCTTATATGCCGGTAAGCGACACCTATATAGAAAAGGACCTGTCTATCAATGAAGAGCTGGATAAGCTCAGGTTGAGAGCTACCACCAGTCTCCTGTCAGGGCGGCGGGATATTATAGTGGTGGCCAGTGTATCGTGTATCTATGGTATGGGTAACCCGACGGATTATGAAAATGGTATTATCCGTCTGCACAGAGGACAGACCATTGGACGTAACACCGTATTACACGGACTTGTCAATTCCTTGTATACACGTACTACGGGCGACTTCAACAGGGGTAACTTCCGAGTGCAGGGCGATACCGTAGACATCAACCTCCCTTATGTGGACTTCGGTTACCGTATTACTTTCTTTGGCGACGAAATAGAAGAGATAGAAAGCTTCGATGTACAAACCGGCAAACGTATAGGCACCATGGAGAATGCGGCCATCTTCCCGGCCAATCTCTACCTGGCGCCTAAGGACATGATGGCCCAGATCATTTTTGAGATCCAGGATGAGCTGCTGGCGCAGGTGGAGTATTTCCGTTCTATCGGGAAGCACCTGGAGGCACAGCGCCTTTCCGAGAGAGTGAACTATGACCTGGAGATGATCAGGGAATTGGGTTATTGCAGCGGTATTGAGAACTATTCCCGCTTCCTGGACCGCCGTGCGCCCGGTACCCGTCCATTCTGCCTGCTGGATTATTTTCCTAAGGATTACCTGCTGGTAATAGATGAAAGCCACGTAACCATTCCCCAGATAGGTGGTATGTACGGTGGGGACAGGTCCCGTAAGCTGACCCTGGTCGACTACGGCTTCCGCCTGCCTTCTGCAATGGACAACCGGCCCCTCAACTTCTACGAATTTGAAAACCTGGTGAACCAGGCCATCTTTGTCAGCGCCACTCCCGGTGAATATGAACTGAGAAAGACGGAAGGTGTGGTAGTAGAACAGGTGGTACGTCCTACAGGACTGCTGGAGCCGCCTATTGAAGTGAGACCAAGCGTAAACCAGGTGGACGACCTGCTGGAAGAAATTGACAAACGTGTAGCCAAAGGAGGCCGTGTGCTCGTGACCACGCTGACCAAACGGATGGCAGAGGAAATGGACAAATACCTGCATCGTATCAATATTAAGTCGCGTTACATTCACTCAGAGGTAGACACCCTGGAACGTATAGAAATATTAAGGGACCTCCGCCTGGGCAATATCAACGTCCTTGTTGGGGTGAACCTCCTGCGTGAGGGCCTTGACCTGCCGGAGGTAACACTGGTTGCCATATTGGACGCCGACAAGGAAGGTTTCCTCCGGGACGAGCGCTCACTGACACAGACCGCTGGCCGGGCAGCACGTAACGTGGACGGACTTGTTATCTTTTATGCTGACAAGATAACCGACAGTATGCAGCGTACCATTGACGAGACGGACCGCCGCAGGCAGAAACAGGTGGCTTATAATACAGAACATAATATTACACCGAGAACGGTGCTGAAAAGCAAGGAGCAAATCCTCGGACAGACCGCTGTATTGGAAATCAAACAGTTCGATGAAAATTCCCCGTATGCAGTACACGATGAGGTGACACTGGTGGCGGAAGATGCCGTAGGTTATGCCAAACAGGAAGCCACCGTAGCCAAAACTATTCCTCAGATGGAGAAAGCAATTTCGAAGATTAAAAAGGATATGGAGAAGGCGGCAAAAGATCTCGACTTTATGGAAGCTGCCAGGTTACGTGACCAGATGTTCGCAATGCAACGTGAATTAGAAAGTATGAAGCAATAATATCGCAGTGAGGTCGATTTTTATGTCCTGGATCATAAAAGTTACATTAATATATTTTTAATATATTGATAATATTCAACGACGTTCCACCATCCAACAAAATCAGTCTAATATTTATTAGACTGATTTTTAGTTTATTACAGGCTATGTTCCCTAATTGCAGTAACAACCGCCTTCCCAATGTTAGAAAATTGTTAAATGCTGTCGCTGAAAATTTATAATTAACTGATATTTAAATTATTATGGAATAAAATGAGGCGTTTTAAGGCGACCATTAACTACAAAAAGTAATACTTATATTATTATAAATTATAATATACCTGATATTTGACCCCATATCCTCTATTTTTCTTCAATCATTTCTATTTTTTGCCTTTTCTATTTGATGAATTGAATATCCTTCATACTTTTATTGAAGAAATTTAAAATGTACAGCTATGAAGAAAACATCATTTCAAGACTATTTGCCCTTCCTTTTGCTGGCAGTTGTCGCGATAATTGCATTGTTTGTCCCGGGGGAGCTTCCTTTTGCAGATCCCAAGGGTCAATACAATACAGGTGACATTGCGTGGATACTGGTGGCATCCTGCCTCGTATTTCTGATGACCCCCGGGCTGTCATTTTTTTACGGAGGTATGGTTAACCGCAAAAACGTGATCTCAACACTGGTACAAAGCTTTATCGCTGCCGGTGTGGTTAGTATCGTATGGGTAGCTGTAGGATTCAGCCTTGCCTTTGGTAAATCTTTAAATGGTGTGATCGGTGATCCTTCAACTTTCCTGTTTTTCAGGGGGGTACCGTCCAGCGAGCCCTGGTCTTTGGCCACCAGCATTCCTTTGCTGGTATTCGCCCTTTTCCAGATGAAATTTGCAGTGATCACTCCTGCGCTGGTAGTAGGCGCCGTAGCAGAAAGGATCCGTTTTACATCGTATGTATTATTTATGGTGTTATTCAGCCTGTTGGTTTATGCACCTATCGCACACTGGACCTGGCATCCTGATGGGTTCCTGTTCAAATTGGGTGTGCTCGACTTCGCAGGTGGTACTGTAGTACATATCTCTGCAGGTTGCGCGGCGCTTGCAGGTGTACTGGTACTGAAACGCCGTAAAGACCATATAGAAAAGAAAGAATTGCAACCTGCCAATATTCCTTTTGTACTGTTGGGTACAGGCCTGCTCTGGTTCGGATGGTTCGGTTTCAATGCCGGCTCTGCCCTGGGTGCTAATGGACTGGCTGCTTCCGCTTTCGCTACTACCAATACAGCAGCAGCTGCTGCCGGCTTATCCTGGATCTTCTTCGATGTGATCCGCGGCCGTAAACCTTCTGCACTGGGTTTCTGTATCGGCGCCGTAGTTGGCCTGGTAGCTATCACCCCTGCTGCAGGTTATGTAGGTATCCCACAGAGTATAATGATAGGTTTTGCTTCTGCTATCGTTTCTAACCTCGTAGCTCACTATAAATCCAAAACCGCTATCGACGATACACTGGATGTATTCCCCTGCCATGGCGTAGGTGGTATGGTCGGTATGCTGCTCACCGGTATCTTCGCCAGCAAGAATGTAAATGGCGCCATCAGCGATGGCCTGTTCTACGGTGGCTTTGAACTCTTCAAGAACCAGGTGATCGGATTAGTGATCGTAGTCGTATACAGCTTCGTGGTTTCCTATGGTATCTTCAAGCTGATCAACCTGATCCACCCGCTGCGTGTAAGCGATGAAGAAGAAGCATTGGGTCTGGATGCTACACAGCACAACGAACAATACCATCCAGCTCTGATGAGTGTAGCCGACAATGGTACACTGAAAGAAGAGCAGCTGGTTCACTAGGCGCTTAAAAATATTCACATAGTTTGACTTGACACCCAAATGTTAGAATAGCTAATAATCGAACTGGGAAATAAAAACGTAAACAGTATTTTATTTTATCAACCAGAATTACTTTATCAACCAATATCTCTAGTATTCCATGTAGATTCCTTCCTGGTTGATTATTAGCTATTCTATTCTCTTTCTTCCCTTTATTCCAGTTATAGAACGGCGAGCATAGAATTAACGAAACAGATTCGCGCACACCATTTTTATCAACCAAATTTCCTTGCATGAAAAAAGTTCTATTGGTAGCATATGCTGCCTGTCAGGCGCTTATTGCCCATTCCCAGACTGCTGCTGATACAACTAAAGCCCCATTGCTCAAGCTTTCCGGCTCTGCAGACGTCTACTACCGCTACAATTTCAATGGCAATAACACAGATAATAAAACTAGCTTCACAAACTCCCATAATAGTTTTGAACTGGGAATGATCTCGCTCAAAGCCGAGCATGAATTTAAAAAAGGAAGTATAGTGGCAGATGTTGGCTTTGGTAAAAGGGCAGCGGAATTCTCATACAACGAGACTCCTGAAAAGACTAACACCGCAGAGGTGGTTATCAAACAATTATATGTAGGCTACCAGGTATTGGACAAACTAAAGATCAGCATGGGTAGTTTCGGTACACATGTGGGATACGAACTGCTGGATGCATACCTGAACAGGAACTACAGCATGAGTTACATGTTCAGCAATGGGCCTTTCTTCAGCACCGGTGTCAAGGCCGATCTCACTATCAGTTCCGCATGGACGGCTATGGTAGGGGTATTCAACCCGACTGATTTCAAATCTGCTTCCTGGACCAATAATAAATATATCGGTGCGCAGTTGGGCTATTGCTCCACCCAGGTGCCGCTTAAATTATACCTGAACTACCTGGAAGGCAAGGATACCAGCGGTATCCAGAACCACCAGATCGACTTTGTCGCCACCTACCTGGTAAACGATGTACTGAGCCTGGGATATAATGGAACTGTCAGCACATATAAAAATACCCGCGACAAGGAAGGGCTTGAGAGCTCGAAGCAATGGTGGGGATCTGCCTTATATGTCAACGTGGATTTCAACGAAAAGGTTGGGCTAAGCGTGCGGGGTGAGTATTTTGATGATAAAGATGCCCTGAAGACCTTTAGTGGTACAGAGGGTGGTCATGTATTGGCGGGCACGCTTTCTTTAAATTACAAGGCAGGTAATCTGACTATTATCCCTGAATTCAGAGTAGATAATGCTTCTGTAGATATCTTCCACAAAAAATCCGGAACGCCGGTGGGTACATCTCCCAGTGTATTACTAGCCGCTACATATCATTTTTAAGCAGAACTTTTTACTGCGTTATGCTCTTCTTTCCGGACCGCGGGGTCCGGAGGGAAGGGCATAGACTATTCTTATTACTGGGTAAGGAAAATAATTTTTTTATTTTGTGAGCAAAACTGATTACATGCTGCAACCCCCCACGTTGAAGTTTTTAAAATTATTGAGCAAGAATAATAATAAGGTCTGGTTTGACGAGCATAAATCCGATTACCAGAAGGCAAAAGCCGATTATGAAAGTGTGGTACAACAGATCCTGGATGGTTTATATAAACAGGATCCTGCTATTGCAGGTTTACAGGTGAAAGATTGCACTTTCCGTATATATAAAGATGTCCGTTTCTCGAAAGATAAAACACCTTACAAGACCAACATGGGTGCGGCCTTTGCACCCGGTGGCCGTAAAACGCCCCGTCCGGGTTACTACTTCCACCTGGAACCGGGAGGCAATAGTTTTGCAGGAGGCGGGCTGTGGATGCCGGAAGCTGATGCGCTGAAAAAGGTCAGGCAGGAAATAGATTACAATTTTGAAGAATTCCAGCAGATCATCTCCAATAAAGAATTCATCCGCTATTTCGGTAAAATAGAGGGAGAATCGCTGAAGACCGCGCCACAGGGCTACCAGCCGGACAATCCTGCCATTGCGTACCTGAAACTGAAAAGCTTCACAGTATGGCATCACATTTCCGACGAAGCTGTCATACAGCCTGCATTGGTAAGAGAAATTCTGAAAATATTTGCTGTAATGCAACCCTTTGTCAAGTTCCTTGACAGAGCGCTTTATTCGGAATAGTCAGGTAATGTCTTCGGGGTGAAAATAATATCAATTAAATCACTGTCCGCTATCACAGATGGGTAAGTCACAATGCACCCGGAAATTACGCTGTCATCTGCCGGATATGCATACGCCGGTACACATATTTATAGCCGGCAGATGATTACAGCTCAATAAGTTTCAATGGGTTAGTTTTTGTGGATCAGGAATTCGAATGGTCTTGCCTTGCGGTTCTTTAACAGATTTTCTTTATCTGTTTTAGTATGCGCAAAACGTTGATTATACACGTTGGCAACCTCAATAATCGGGATTATGCCGTCCAGTGTATCATGTTGATCCACAATGTTCATGATGCGGGACACCTGTGAAGAAAAATTAGAACTCCACTCTTCAGTAAATTTGTGCATCAGTAGCAGCTCGCGATTGGCGTTGGTTTTCATAGGACTTAAGGGTGTTTACAGATTTGTGAATTTTAGTTCTTCGGCTTCTTACTTTCTTAAAAAATGACTTTTCTGGAATAAGTAAGTTGGCATAGGATTATTGATACCAAAATTGGATTTTATCTAGCAGAAAGCAATACTACTTCTGTGTAATTTTTGTCAAAGTGATACTTATTTCTCCTCAAATTGATACTAAAAGAGCAAGTGTTACTACACTTGCTCTCTTTTATTGAAAGAAAAACGTTTATTCGTTCGCGAAAACATCCTTTTGAAGTCATTCCGCTACTTAGATGTTGTCACTCAGATCCATTTTTGCGCGTGCAGGTACTCTGCTATCTGAACCGCATTGGTAGCAGCCCCTTTACGCAGGTTATCTGCCACGATCCACATATTCAGGGTCTTGTCCTGTGTTTCATCGCGACGGAGACGGCCTACAAACACTTCATCCTTCTCATGCGCATCTTTCGGCATTGGATACAGTTGTTTGGAAGGATCGTCTACTACAATCACACCAGGTGTCTTTTCCAGTATCGCACGTACATCAGCCAGTTCATATTCCTTATCGAAGGCAACGTTCACTGATTCACTGTGGCCACCTATTACAGGTATACGTACAGTTGTAGCCGTTACACGGATGTTGTCATCTCCCATGATCTTGATGGTTTCTTTCACCATCTTCATTTCCTCTTTCGTGTAACCGTTATCGAGAAATACATCTATCTGCGGGATCACATTCAGGTCAATACGATGTGCATAAGCTTTTTCTCCTTCCACACCTTTACGCTCGTTCATTAGCTGATCTACCGCTTTTACACCGGTACCTGTTACTGACTGGTAAGTAGATACCACCACACGATTGATCTTGTACTTCTCATGTAAAGGATTCAGCACAAGTACCATCTGGATGGTAGAGCAGTTTGGATTGGCGATGATCTTATCTTCCGGCGTCAGTGTCTTACCGTTGATCTCAGGCACCACCAGTTTTTTGGTAGGGTCCATTCTCCATGCAGAAGAGTTGTCGATGACAGTAATTCCTGCTGCTGCAAATTTTGGGGCCCATTCCAGGGAAGTACTGCCACCGGCGGAAAACAGCGCAACATCCGGCTTCATTGAAATTGCCGTATCTGCATTCACCACCTTATAAGGCTTGCCCTTAAATGTTACTTCCTTACCAACAGACTTCTCAGAAGCCACGGGAATCAGTTCTGTAACCGGAAAATTTCTCTCGGTCAATACTTGTAACATTTTTGAGCCTACCAGCCCGGTAGCTCCTACTACGGCAACTTTCATTGTTTTTACATTTAAAATTTTTCGAAATGCAAATTTAACACAACCTATGCGGTTTTCAATGTTTTGGTCAGAATCATAGAAATTCACTAAATTTCTGCCTAAACCAACCTACTTTTTTAGACATGCGTATTTCCATTGTTTGTGCATGCCTGCTCCTGCAGGCTTCTTTCTCATTCGCACAAGTGAGCGAACGATTTGATTATCAAAACATTAATGATGCGATTTCATGGAAAGGAACTGATACTGCCTGGCGGATAGAGAAGGGCCGCCTGAAAAGCCATTTGCAACAAGCAAGCAGTAGTTTCCATATCGCTACGCCCTCTTCACTGGCCCGCAATGCAATATGGGAATGGTGGCTGCAGCTGGATTTCAACACTTCTTCTCTTAATTATGTTGATGTCTTTCTCACAGCAGACAGTGCAAACCTTCAGGGAACGGGCATCAGGGGATATTTTGTACGCATTGGCAACACAAAAGATGAAGTATGCCTGTACAGAAAAGATGGTACCTCATCTCCGGTTCTGTTGATAGACGGGCGGGATGGTATCACCAATCATACCTCCACAAAGCTGAAGATCAGAGTGACACGGACGGATGATCAATGGGAACTGTGGACAGATGAAAATGCCAATGGTACAGCTTATGTCCGCGAGGGCACAGCAACGGATCACATGTATAATACTTCTCATTTCATGGGATTTGCAGTGCGCCAGTCTACAGCGTCCTTCTTTGGCCGCCATTATTTTGATGACGTACTGGTCACACCTGTTGTATCAGATACGACGGCGCCTGTCTTAAGCGCTTACCAGCTGCGCGACAGCCGGACCCTTACACTGTGTTTCAGTGAAGCGCCGGATAGTTCCATCCTTTCCAGGCCGGAACATTTCCGCTTATCTGTTCCCGGCAATACTCCGGACAGCATTTGGCAGGATAGCAGTCAGCCATCCTGTCTGCATGTACAGTTCCGGGATGTTTTCCCCAACGGCGATAGCTGTTATCTGTTGTTAGATGGCATAAGCGACCCTTCGGGGAATGTCATGGAGCCGGCTACAGTGGCCTTTCTATATTATACCAGCCGCGGTTATGACGTGCTTATTCATGAATTCCTGCCAAGGGCTTTGCCTTCCGCCGGTTTGTTGCCTGCCCGGTTTGTAGAGCTGAGGAACAATAGCCCCTATGCCCTGCAATTGAAAGGCTGGCGGATCGGGAATAGTAGCCGTGAGGCGCCCCTGCCGCAATACCTGCTGCCGGCCGGTGGTTTGTTGGTGCTTTGTGATAAAGGGAATACAACTCTTTTCCCCGCCGGTATTCCCATCCTGGGCATCAGCAGTTTTCCCGCGCCAGGCGATAGTGACATCATCACGCTGCGCAATGACAAGGGGATACTTGTACATGCTGTCGCTTATGACCGCAGCTGGTATGCCAACCCGGTCAAGGAACGGGGCGGATGGAGCCTGGAAATGACAGATATCAACTGGCCCTGCGCCGGCAGCAGTAACTGGAAACCATCTGTAGCGGCGGAAGGAGGAACACCCGGCAGGCCCAATACTGTAGCGGGAACAGGGACAATGCCCCCACCTGTATCATTAGTGAAGGCGTTCCCGCCTGATACTGTGACGATACACCTGTCGTTCAATGGTATCATGGACAGCCTTCAGGTGGCAACGCCGGAACATTACCAGTTCACGCCTTCCCTTGATGTCAGTGGTATCATTGCTGATCCTCCCTTATATAATAATATATCTGTCCGCCTCGGCAAACCTTTGTTACAAGACACTGTATATACCGTGCTTGTATCCGGAATAAAGGATTGTACCGGTCAGGAAGTGACTACCACCGGTGATATGGCCTTTGCCCGTATTGGTACGCCGGACAGCTTCGATATTGTGATCAATGAAATCTTATATGATCCTGCACCAGGTGTGCCTGAATTTGTGGAGATCTATAACCGGAGCAGGAAGGCGGTAGACCTGTCGAGCCTGTACCTGGCAAGAAGGAAAGATGACGGACAACTGGATGATCCTGTTGCCCTGGGTGGACAGCCGGGGTTGTTATTATCCGGAGGCTATGCTGCCTTTACCACAGCGCCCCAGGCCTTATGCACATATTACGATTGCCTGCAGGCGGCAACTATTTATAAAATAAACCTGCCTGCACTGATAAATGGAGAAGGAACAATTGTGCTCTTAAATAAAGACGGGCAGGTATTGGATGAATTGCATTATTCTGACAAGATGCATATCGCAACTGCAGGCAATACCCGTGGTGTATCACTGGAGCGATTAAGGGCGGACGCCCGCACACAGGATAAGTATAACTGGCATTCCGCCGCGGCTGTTGTAAAATACGCCACCCCTGGTTATCGTAATTCGCAGCAGCTACCGGTTACGGAAGTGCAGGGAGACCTGACGGTACAGCCAGCTGTTTTTTCTCCGGACAACGATGGCCTGGAAGATCTTGCGATAGTCAGATATCACTTTCCGGGGCCGGGTAATATTATAAATGTCACGATTTTTGATGCAGAGGGCAGGCCGGTAAGATTCCTGGAAAGGAATACCTTGTTGCCGGCCGCCGGATATATGACCTGGGATGGCCGGGGAGAATCGAACCGCGAGCTGGTGTCAGGAATATACATCATCTTTGCGGAGGCGTTTAATGCCGAAGGAAAGGTCAGACATTGGAAATTGCCTGTAGTACTGGGAAAAAGATAGGTTAGTTGATTATGTCAAAAAAAATGCTTGATCAGGGCAATTATTAATAATAATTGGGTCAGCAGCCTTATTCCAATTTGTCGGATAGAAACGATTTTTTATATTTGCGCTTCTTAAAAATTTGAACATGCAGTATAGAGAAATAGTTGCAGTAACCGGTTTGGGTGGTTTGTTTCAATTGATTGCCAGCAAACAGGATGGCGCTATCGTAAGATCTCTGGAAGACAAGAGCACTAAATTCGTGAGCTCCCGTGTCCATAATTTTACTCCGCTGGAAAGTATTGAGGTATTTACTACCGGAGACAACGTGAACCTGGCCGAGGTATTTAAGGCCATGCAGGAACAGGAAGCCAAGACAGCCCCGGTTGACGCCAAAGCTGACAATAATGCTATCAAGTCTTACTTTAAAAGCGTGTTCCCTACTTTTGACGAGGAAAGGGTTTACGTCAGCGATATGAAGAAGATGGTAAAATGGTATGCCATCCTCAAGAGCAATGATCTGCTGAGGTTTGAAGAAGCAGCTGAAGAAGGTCAGGAAGGAGCAGCGCTTGCCGCAGACGCCAGCCCTGCACCTGAAGCCGAAGTAGCAGAAAAGCCAGCTAAAAAAGCTGCTAAGCCTAAAAAAGCCGCCGCTAAGGATGCCGCTGAAGAGGTAGCAACCGAAGAAGCTCCTGCCGAAAAAGCACCGAAGAAAGCCAAGGCGAAAAAGGAAGAAGCACCTGCTGCTGAAGGAGAAGAAGCTCCTAAGAAGAAGGCTGCACCTAAAAAGAAGAAGACAGAAGAATAGTAGATATTCTTACCCGATAGTACGAGACGCTGCGTGTGCAAACATGCAGCGTTTTTTTTATACGGATAGGCCAGTTACGCCCCTTGCGCCCTCCTCACCCGTTTAAGGCCTCAGTTGACAATTCAACACATGTACATTTAGTTTATAACTACCCAGTTATATAGTATTCCTTTTATGCAATCATGGCAAAGCTGCTGCCATAGCGTGTTACCAGAGATAACCCATATATAACCCATATATAAGCCATATATAACCCATATATAACCCATATATAACCCATATTTAAAAGATATGGGTTATATATGGGTTATATATGGGAAACAGATGGTTTGTCTATGGGATATAATAGGGATTACATCGAAAGAGAAAAAGGGTAGGCCGGATCAACGGTGGCGGGGTGCTCATTTTCAGGGATTACCGTACCTGAGGACTGAGTACTTTGCCTTATAATTTCTTATTTTAGTAGAATGAAGACTTTAGACGCAAATATTGAGAAACAGCCACGTAAGCTGTTGCCGGAGAACTTTACGGTAACAACGTGGGACGCATTGCAGCCTTATTTTGAAGAGCTGCAGCAACGGCCGTTAGAAAGTGTGGCAGCCCTGGAACAGTGGCTGAAGGATATCAGTGAACTGGAGGCCGTTATCAGTGAAGATGCCTGCTGGCGCCAGATACGCATGACCTGCGATACGACGGATAAGTCGCTGGAGGAAGCATTTGCCTATTTCTGCATGGAAATACAGCCTAAACTGCAACCATATGCGGATGCGCTGAATAAAAAATTATTGGCCAGTGAGTGGGTGAAAGACCTGGACCAGGAGTTGTATGCTACCTACCTGCGTAATGTCCGGAAACAGGTAAAGCTGTTCCGGGAGGAAAATGTGCCCATACTGGCAGAGCTGAGTGTACAGTCGCAACAGTATGGCGCTATAGCCGGTAAAATGACCATTACGGTAAACGGACAGGAATACACCTTACAACAGGCTGCCCGTTTCCTCGAAAACAGCGACCGCGCCCTGAGAGAGGAAGTGTTTGCTAAAACGGCCAACCGCCGCCTGGAAGACAAGGATACCTTTGACCAGCTCTATACTTCATTGGTGCAGAAAAGGGACCAGGTGGCAAAGAATGCCGGATTTGAAAATTACCGGGATTATAAGTTTGAAGACCTGGGTCGCTTCGACTACAGCAAAGACGATTGTTTCCAGTTCCATGCCGCTATCAGAGAGCACATATTACCCCTGGTAAAAAGCCTGCAGGAAAAACAACGTAAGAAACTCGGCCTGGACGTGCTGAAACCCTGGGATTCAGAGGCAGAACCAGCAGGTGTGAAGCCGCTGGAGCCTTTCAAAACCGGAGAGGAACTTGTGAATAAGGCAATTCAATGTTTTGATGAACTGGGGCCATTCTTTGGGAATTGCCTGCGGGTGATGCAGAAAATGGGCCGCCTTGATCTGGAAAGCCGTAAGGGCAAGGCGCCAGGTGGCTATAATTGTCCGCTGGCAGAAACCGGGGTGCCTTTCATCTTTATGAATGCCGCCGGCCAGATGAAAGACCTGACCACCATGGTGCATGAAGGGGGCCATGCGGTTCATTCCTTCCTGAGCCATGACCTGTCACTCAGTGCCTTCAAGGAGTATCCTATGGAGATAGCGGAAGTGGCCAGTATGAGCATGGAACTGTTCACAATGGATTCCTGGAATATCTTTTTCAAAGATGAGGAAGAGTTGCGCCGCGCTAAATTGCAACAGTTGGAGCGGGCTATTGTGATCTTCCCCTGGATTGCTACAATTGATAAATTCCAGCATTGGGTGTATGAAAACCCGCAGCATACTGTAGAGGAACGTACTGCCAACTGGAACAGGATCCAGGATGAGTTCTCCACCGGTGTGGTTGACTGGAGCGGATGGGAATCGTACAGATCTATTGGCTGGCAGCGGCAACTGCACCTGTTTGAAGTACCGTTCTATTATATAGAATATGGTATTGCTCAGCTGGGGGCAATCGCTATGTGGAAACAGTATAAAGAGAATAAGCAGCAGGCGCTTGACAATTATGTCAGAGCGCTTAGCCTGGGAAGCACCCGTACCCTGCCGGAATTGTACAAGGCGGCAGGTATCCGTTTTGACTTCTCTCCTGCGTACGTGAAAGAACTGGCCGCATTTGTTCAGAAAGAGATCGACAAGATCAGCTGATATAAATGTCAGGAATAACAACAAAAAATGCAGCGAAGTCTTCGCTGCATTTTTTGTTGTTATTCCTGGTCAATGTTATTTGCAATGATTGCACACACCACTTACCACTACATCCACATTATGTATGGCGTAGCCTTTCGGCAGGTGGATTTCAGGTACGTCCGTATCTTCAAGGCAGGTGGTGTTGCCGCATTCCTCGCATTTGAAATGAACGTGATGGTCGTGATGGTCGTGTTCCGAGCAGTCTGATTTGCAGAGTGCGTAGCGGATCGAAGTATCAGTGGTTGGGATGCTATGAATGATCCCTTTGTCTAGAAACGTCTGTAAAGTGCGATAGACTGTTACACGGTCAAAGGTCTTACCTGCCAGCTTTTCAAAGCTGCTGTGTTCAAGTGCGCCATTGCTGTTCATGAACAGCTCCAATATCTTCACACGGGTATCAGTTATGCTGAGCTTACTGGCCCGGAGCAATTCCGTGATACTTGCTTTGTTCTTGTTGCTCATGATAAAATAAGAATGAGTTATTTTTCTTCCTTTAACAACCTGGATATGTCAGTGATCATCTTGTCCACATCTGGCTTTTTAGTCCCTTCATACAGTCCTCTTACGCGTCCTTCTCCATCTACCAGGGCAAACCATTGTGTATGCACAAAATCTTCATCACCGGTGTAGGTGCCATCATCTACCATATAGCCGGCTCTTGCTAATTTATACAATTCCTTTTTGCTGCCGGTCAGGAACCACCAGTTTTTAGGATCAGCGCCATGCTCTTCTGCATATTGCTTCAGTACAGGAACGCTGTCCGTTTCGGGGTCTACGGTGTGGGACAGTATGCGGAAGCGGGGCTCGTCTTTATAGGTAGCATATACTTTTGTCATGTTGGCATTCATCTTCGGACAGATGCCGGTACAGGTGGTGAAAAAGTATTCCGCGACATATATCTTTCCTTCTACGTCCTTGCTGGTAATGGTCTTCCCTTCCTGGTTGGTAAATGAGAATCCACCAACTATATGACCATTGGTACCTAATATGGGTAATTTATCTTCTGCGAAGAAGCTACCTCTCTCGCCTTTGAGCACATATCCTGAATATCCGAGGAACGCAATGGAAAGCAGTGCGAAGAATATAATATAGAAAACATTCTTTTTAGACATAATGCCAGTCGTTTTACGCTACAAAGGTAGCACACAATTAGCTAAATATACTTATGCAACTATGTTGCATAAAAACACTAACTTTGTTTTAACAATACCTCTTTTATTCAGAGTATTCCACTGACAAGGTTTTACGCATACATAGATTAGGGTAAACAATGTGCTGTACCGCTTTAGGTGCGGCACTTGTTTTTTTACATCTTGAGGCCGATTTTGATCCCTAAATGGAGGCTGGGGAGTACGCTGATGAGCCTTCCGTCGTTGGTGCCAACCATTCCGTTATTGTTATTGAAGTTATTGTAGTCGTATACTTTCATCCGGACGCCGATGCCGACATAAGGGTCTACGATGAACCTGTCTTTCCTGATCTGGCGCCCGAGGAGGAATTGAAGGGCATATACGTCTTTATCACCTGTATTCTCGTAGGTGCCATTATTAATGGTCACCTTATCGTTAGGGTAGAAAACTTTCTTATATAACAGCACCGGCTGGAAATAAGTGCCTTGTGCACGGAAAAGGTCGTCGCGGCTGGAAACGAGGTACCAGCGCAAACTGGCGCTGAAGCCCAGGCCTCTGCCGTCTACAAACTGCTCGGTACTGATATTGGGTTTTTTCTGGCCGATATCTATCTTTTTTGCGAGGATATAATCGGGGTAGTCGGTATAGATACCGCTTATTCCCAGTTCGATACTTATCTTTTCTGATAATTCCTGTTCTATGGTGACTTCCAGTTCATTGATCAGCCGGGAGGGGTTTACCTTAATATAAGTAGACCGGCGAAAGGGACTTTTCTCCTGTGCAAAACCAGTGATGGCACTAAAGTATAACAGGCAAATAACAAGCAGTGGTTTTTTCATATAGTTGTCTGCATTTGACGACAGCTTTCGTCAGGAGTTGTAGGATCATAAGGGCAGGCCTACAGCTGAGCTGAAAGCTGTGATTAAGAGGTCAATAATCGTTCCACAATTACCGGATACCACTGGTGTTCAAGCAGATGAATTTTGGCTGCGAGGGTTTCAGGGGTATCGTCCGGGGTGATGGTACAACGTTCCTGCAGGATGGTTGCCCCGTCGTCATATTTTTCGTTAACGAAGTGGATGGTAATGCCGCTTTCTGCTTCTTTGGCCAGGATCACTGCTTCATGTACAAAGTGGCCGTACATACCTTTTCCGCCGTATTTGGGCAGGAGTGCGGGATGTATATTAATAATACGGTCCGGGAATGCCTGTACCAGGTTAGCAGGTACTTTCCAAAGGAAACCGGCCAGTACGATCAGGTCAGTATCTGCCTGTTGCAACACCTTTATATAATGGTCCGTACGGAAGAACAGCTCTTTCTCTATCAGTATGGATGGGATACCTTCTTTTTCGGCTATCTTCAGCACGCCTGCTTCCGGTTTGTTACAAAGTATCATGGATACCCTTGCAATGGTCGAATGACGGAAATGATCAATAATTTTTTGTGCGTTACTACCTGCTCCCGAGGCGAAGATGGCTATATTTTTCAAAATATCTGTGTATTAGAGACGGCGCAAAAGTAACTAATTGGTCTTATTTATGAACGTGTTTGAACTTTCCGGGCCGCGGGTCGTTTATAATGGAAACCTGCCAAGGCTGAAGAGAGGTAAAAAGCAACAGCCGGAACAAAAATAATACCATTCAAAAGGACACTCCATATTATATATATGTAAAACGATGAAACCGGAAGCAGGCCATCTTAAATCATGACATTTATCATGTTTTTTTTCATGCAAAACGCATTGACCATTACCTGCTTTACCGCGTCATATATAGGGAAAAGGAATGAGTGATGCAAGTAAGAATTTTTTATAATTGTTGATAAATTGTCAACATTGTGTCTTATTTTTGTGAGCACTTTTAAAGAAACTTAAGGTCAAATCTAAACTAAATAGGCTGTGTATCGTCGTGTTTCCATTCTTATGCGCAAGCATTTTGTGAGTGTTCTTGTCCTATGCGTTGCAATGATCGCATCCTTGTCCGTAAAGGCTGCAGATCCTGCCAAGGGTAAAACATTGTTTCAGCAGAATTGCGCCAGCTGCCATAATGTTCACAAGCAAGTTACTGGTCCCGCACTGAAGGGTGTGGAAGAACGTTGGTCTGATAAGAAATTATTGCACCAGTGGATTCATAACTCAGGTTCTGTGATCGCATCCGGAGATCCTTATGCTGTTAAGCTCTTTAATGACTTTAACAAGCAGGCAATGCCTGGTTTCCCTTCTTTCAGCGATGCAGATATCGATGATATCCTGGCTTATATCGCGGACGAAAGTACTAAAGGACCTGATACCAAGAAAGGAGATGCAGCCCCTGCTGCAGGTAGCGGTGCCGGCGAAGAGGGCGGTAACAACAGCCTGCTGTTCGGTATCATTACCCTGATCCTGGCGGTTGTAGCACTGATCCTGAT
Source organism: Chitinophaga filiformis (assembly GCF_023100805.1). NCBI lineage: Bacteria > Pseudomonadati > Bacteroidota > Chitinophagia > Chitinophagales > Chitinophagaceae > Chitinophaga > Chitinophaga filiformis. The sequence continues at coordinate 649,025 of NZ_CP095855.1, read as the reverse complement.
GCAGATCAACAGTAGCCTGAACAAACTGGCTGCCGATAAAGACGGCGTTGCTGTTCCTGAACCAGTTCCTTTCTACAAGAACAAAGCATACATCGCTTTACTGATCCTCGTACTGTTCCTGGTAGGTGGTTACTACACTATCAATGGTGCGATCGGTCTGGGACGTCAGAAAGACTACATGCCTGAACAACCTATCTTCTACTCTCACAAGGTACACGCCGGTATTAATCAGATCAACTGTCTGTATTGCCACGCCGGTGCTGAGAAGAGCAAGCATGCCATGATCCCTTCTGAAAATATCTGTATGAACTGTCACAAGACGATCAGCGAGTATGGTGGTCCTGAGCTGTTCACCGCAGAGGGTAAGAAAGTGAATGGTACAGCAGAGATCCAGAAATTATACGACCACGTAGGATGGGATAAAGCTTCCCAGAAATATACCAAACCTGGTAAACCAATCGAGTGGACCAAGATCCACAACCTGCCTGACCACGTTTACTTTAACCACTCTCAACACGTAGTAGCTGGTAAACAGCAATGTCAGACCTGTCATGGTGCGATCACTGAAATGGATGAAGTTCATCAGTTTGCAGAGCTGTCAATGGGTTGGTGCGTAAACTGTCACCGTACAACCAAAGTACAGTTCGCAGATAATAAATACTACAGCATTTTTGAACAGTTCCACCAGCAGGTGAAAGAAGGCAAGATCGATAGCGTAACCGTTGAGATGGTAGGTGGTACTGAATGTCAGAAATGTCACTATTAATAAACTAAATGAAGCAAATCGGGTGAAGGAAGCTGGGGAATGTTAGCGAGGGTCAAATCGTTATGCCGGAATGCCATACTTCAAACGTCAGAACTTCATAGGTCTTAAAAAATAATCCGTAACTCGTTAGTATAAATAACATGGAGCAAAAAAAGTATTGGAAAGGCTTGGAGGAGTTGCACAATACCAAGGAACATCAGGAGATTGTGAATAACGAATTCAGAGAGGATTTGCCTTTTGAAGAGAGTGAAAGCCTGTTGAATGCTACTACCCCCCGCAGGGACTTCCTGAAATACCTGGGGTTCACTACTGCAGCTGCTACAATTGCGGCCAGTTGCGAAACGCCTGTTAAAAAAGCAATACCTTACGTAAATAAGCCGGAAGAGATCACTCCCGGTGTTCCGAACTATTACGCTTCCACTTACGCAGTAGACGGAGAGTTCCTGCCTGTTGTGGTGAAAACACGTGAAGGCCGTCCTATCAAAGTTGATGGTAACGACCTGTCTTCCATCAGCGGCAGCGCATCCTCTGCAAGGGTGCAGGGTTCTGTACTGAGCCTGTACGATGCAGCACGTCTGCGTTACCCGACTATCAATGGTGCAGAAACTACTTGGGCAGAGCTGGACAAGCAGGTAACTGCTGCGCTGGCAGGTCTGGGCAGTGCTCCTGTCGTGTTGCTGACTTCTACGATCATCAGTCCTTCTACCAAAAAAGTAATTGCCGGCTTCCAGGCTAAATATCCTGGTTTCCGTCATGTAACATACGATGCAGTATCCTACTCCGGTATGCTGCTGGCTAACGAAGCTTCTTACGGAAAAAGAGCGCTGCCTGTTTACCACTTCGAAAATGCAAAGACTGTTGTAAGTCTTGGTGCAGATTTCCTGGGTACCTGGCTGAATCCCGTAGAATATTCAAAACAGTATGGTACTAACCGTAAGATCAATGCGAAGAATCCGGAAATGAGCAAACATTTCCATTTCGAAAGCATGATGAGCGTTACCGGTGCCAATGCTGATGAAAGATATAGTCATAAACCATCAGAGACCGGTGCAGTAGCACTGGCCTTGCTGAGCGCTGTAGGCGGTGCTGTAAGCAAACCAGCTATCGCTGACAAACGTCTGGCAGATGGTATCGAAAAAGCTGCGAAAGCGCTGAAAGAAAGCCAGGGCAAAGCACTGGTTGTAAGCGGTTCCAATGATGTAAACGTACAAATCATCGTAAATGCCATCAACAACCAGATCGGCGCTAACGGCACTACTATCGACTGGGCTTCCACTGTTAGCTACCGTCAGGGTATTGACAGCGACATGGCACAGCTGGTAAACGATCTGAACGCTGGCAGCATCGGCGCTTTATTCGTATACGGTGTAAACCCTGCTTATGACTACTATGACGCTGCGAAATTCATTTCCGGCGTTAAGCAGGCTAAACTGACCGTTACATTCAACGATCGTAAAGACGAAACTTCTGAACTGTTCAAATATGCGGCTCCTGCTCATCACTACCTGGAAAGCTGGGGAGATGCAGAAGGCCGTACGGGATATTTCAGTTTCATACAACCTACCATCGCACCACTGTTCAAAACACGTGCGTTCGAATCTACCCTGCTGGCATGGAGTGGAAACGCTACTTCCTGGGAAGATTTCCTGAAGAACGAATGGATCACTAAACTGGGTAGCCAGGAAGCGTGGGACAAAGTACTGCAGGATGGTATTATCGAACCTGCACAGGCTCCGGCTTTAGGCGGTGCTGCCTTCGCAGGAGATGTGGCAGCTGCTGCTGCAAAGATCAATAGTGCTAAGAAAGGCGGTAAGCTGGAACTGGTACTGTATGAGAAAGTAGCTATCGGTAACGGTAAAGAAGCCAACAACCCATGGCTGCAGGAAATGCCGGATCCAATCACCCGTGCTACATGGGATAACTATGCGGTTATTTCCAACACCCTCGCTAAAACGTTCCACACCGAGCTCGGTGACGACTACGAAATCAATAACGACAGGACTGTACTGAAGATCAAAGCAAATGGCAAGGAAATTTCTCTGCCCTTGCTGATCCTGCCTGGTATCCATCCTGAAGTAGTTGCTATCGCAGTAGGTTACGGACGTAACAACAATGCCGGTAAAGCTGCTGCAGGCGTAGGTAAAAATGCCTATCCGCTGGTAAGCTATAACGGTCAGACTTTTGATTATTTCGCTCCTGAAGCAACTGTAGAGAAAACTTCAGAAGTGGCTCAGATAGGTGTTACTCAAACACACAACAGTTACGAAGGTCGTCCTATCGTTAAGGAAACTACCCTGGAAGAGTTCATCAAGAACCCTAAAGAGGTGAACGAAGACCGTAAGGAACTGGAAAAATATGGTAGTGACTTCCGTAAAGATGGTACGCTGTATCCGGATGTTCACCAGTACCAGGGTGTTAAATGGGGTATGTCTATCGACCTGAACACCTGTTTCGGTTGTGGTGCATGTACTATTGCATGTCAGGCTGAAAACAACGTATCAGTAGTTGGTAAAGAGCAGGTGATCAAAGCGCACGAAATGCACTGGCTGCGTATTGACCGTTATTTCAGCGGTGATGAAAACAACCCTGAAGTAGTGTTCCAGCCTATGCTGTGTCAGCACTGTGATAACGCTCCTTGTGAGAACGTTTGTCCGGTAGCAGCTACGAACCACAGCTCTGAAGGTATCAACCAGATGGCTTATAACCGTTGTATCGGTACCCGTTATTGCGCAAACAACTGTCCATATAAAGTTCGTCGCTTCAACTGGAGAGACTGGAACGGTGCGGACAGCTTCGAAAATAACCTGTATGATGTAGCAGGTATGAACGATAACCTGACACGTATGGTGCTGAACCCGGATGTAGTGGTTCGTAGCCGTGGTGTAATGGAAAAATGTTCTTTCTGCGTACAGCGTTTACAGGATGCTAAATTGACCGCTAAGAAAGCTGGCCGTCCGTTGAAAGACGGAGAAGCTAAGACTGCTTGTCAGGTAGCATGTGCTGCTGATGCTATCGTATTCGGTAACATCAACGATAAAGAAAGCCGCATTGCGAAACTGCGTAATGAAGAGCAGACAGACAGGCTGTACTATGTGCTGGAAGAAACCCACACACTGCCTTCCGTGAACTATCTGGCTAAGATCAGAAACAAAGCTGCTGAGCCTAAGGCAAAAGCAGGTCACGGTGAAGAAGCTCATCATGAAGCAGCAGCAAAACATGAAGCGTAAGCGAGGTTGAGCTGACTAGAAAGAAAGATTAACAGAGAGATAAAGTTTTAAGTTTAGAACAATAAAAGCTCCTTATTCTGCATCCAGGTGCGGGCGTAGGGGGAAAAGCTTAAAGAATTATGCATTTAAAGTACGAATCCACACTAAGAGAACCATTAGTTGATGGGGTGAAAGATTACCACCAGGTAACAGAAGATATCATCAGCCCGATTGAAGCCAAGCCTGGGAAATTGTGGTATGTGGGCTTTTTCATTTCCTTGCTGTTGCTGGGTTTCGGTGTCTTCTCCGTAAGCTGGGAAGTTTATTACGGTACAGGTGTGTGGAACCTGAACAAGACTATTGGTTGGGGTTGGGATATCACCAACTTCGTATGGTGGGTAGGTATCGGTCACGCCGGTACGCTGATCTCCGCCATCCTCCTGCTGTTCCGTCAGGGATGGCGTACTGGGGTAAACCGTGCGGCAGAAGCCATGACCATCTTTGCGGTAATGTGCGCCGGTCAGTTCCCGATCTTCCACATGGGTCGTGTATGGATGGCCTTCTTCGTATTGCCTTATCCTAACACCCGTGGTCCGCTGTGGGTGAACTTCAACTCCCCTCTGTTGTGGGACGTGTTTGCGATCTCTACTTACTTTACCGTATCTCTCCTGTTCTGGTATTCCGGTCTGATCCCTGACTTCGCAACAGTGCGTGACAGGGCTAAAACCAAACTGCGTAAGTTATTATATGGTATCGCTTCTTTCGGCTGGACTGGTTCTACCAAACACTGGCAACGTCATGAAGCACTGTCGCTGGTACTGGCAGGTTTATCAACACCACTGGTACTCTCAGTACACACCATCGTATCTTTCGACTTCGCTACTTCTGTAATTCCTGGTTGGCATACTACCATCTTCCCTCCTTACTTCGTGGCGGGTGCGATCTTCTCCGGATTCGCAATGGTACAGACCCTGCTGATCATCGTACGTAAAATATTAAAACTTGAGGACTACATTACCATGGGCCACATGGAAGCCATGAACAAGGTAATTGTACTGACAGGTTCTGTTGTGGGTTGTGCATATCTGACTGAGTTGTTCATGGCATGGTATGCAGGTGTTCCTTATGAATTCGCTACATTCTATAAATACCGTGCAGCTGGTCCGCTGGGTTGGTCTTACTGGATCATGATGACCTGTAACGTGATCACTCCGCAGGTATTCTGGTTCAGGAAAATGAGAAGGAACGTAGCCGTAACCTTTGTAATGTCTATCATTGTGAACATCGGTATGTGGTTCGAGCGTTTCGTGATCATCTGTACTTCATTGTACCGCGATTACCTGCCATCCAGCTGGAGCTACTATCGTCCATCCTGGCCGGAAGTTGGTTTCTACATGGGTACTTTCGGATTGTTCTTTACCTGCTTCTTCCTGTTCGCTAAATACTTCCCGGTTATTGCTGTAGCTGAGATCAAGAGCGTACTGAAGACATCTGGTGAAAGCTTCAAGAGAGGTATGGAGAAATATGAGCAGCAGCCTGCAGAAGAGTTTGAAGCAGGTTTACACCACCACGATGATCATCATCACGATGCACACGGTGCTGTAGCGCATGCACATAACTAATCTTATCACCGGGTCATACCGGGCATGTAAAGAGATCTGGATTTCGTTTTTTAGACTAAGAATTTTTTAAACATATGGCGGTTAAAAATTTTGTTGTAGCAAGTTTTAGTGATGAGGCGGTATTGTTTCCGGCAGTGAAAAAAGTAAGAACTGCAGGTTACAAGATTCACGATGTGTACACACCATTTCCGGTGCATGGTCTTGACCACGCATTGGGTCTGCGGGAAACCAGCCTGCACACTGCCGGCTTCATATACGGTATCACCGGTACTACTACGGCATTATCCTGCATGAGCTGGGTATTTAACTCTGACTGGCCTATGAATATAGGTGGTAAACCTCACTTTCCGCTGCCGGCGTTCATTCCTATCACTTTCGAGTTGACAGTATTGTTCTCTGCAGTAGGTATGGTGCTCACATTCTGCTACCTGTGTCAGCTGGCTCCTTTTGTAAAGAAGCATATCTTCCATCCGCGTCAGACAGACGATCTGTTTGTAATGGCGATCGAAGTGACTTCCAAGACCAATACTGAAGAGCTGAAAAGCTTCCTCGCAAGTATTGGCGGACAGCAGATCAATGAGCAGCGTGCGGAAGCAGGTTGGTGGTATGGTCGTTTCGACCGTGAAGACCGCCTGTTTGAAACCAAACGGGTAGAAGCTGTTAATGCATAAACTCAGAAATTAAAACTTTCCGGAGAAGCATTTCCCCGGGAGGAGCACACAGAACATAAGCTTGAATTATAATATACAGATGAAAAGGACTTCCAACATATTGATCGCGGCTGCTTTGGTAAGTGGAGCTTTGTTATCGGCATGCGGAAAGAACAACAGAAAACCCGGCTCACATTATATGCCGGATATGTTTGAATCCCGTGCTTACGAGTTCTATAGTGAGCGTCTTTCTACAATGAAGCCGGTAGAAGGAACAGTAAAAAGAGGAGAGCTGCTGCCTTACCATCTGAAAGCGGCAGATACCGCTCTGGCTAATGCAGTAAAAAATCCACTGATTCTCACAAAAGCGGATCTGGAGGAAGGAAAACGTTTATTTAATATCTACTGTGCGATCTGCCACGGTTCAAAGCTGGACGGTAATGGTCCGCTTTACAATGGCGGTAATGGTCCTTATGTAGCTGCACCGGCAAACCTGGGTAGTGGTCCTAAGGCTGAATACACACAGGGACGTCTGTTCCACGTAATGACTTATGGTTTCAATGCTATGGGTAGTTACGCCAGTCAGCTGGACAGGGAACAGCGCTGGAAAGTAGCTGCGTACATCCGCAGTGTCCAGAACAATGGCGCTCATGAAGCGGAAGTACTGGCTGGTAGTGCAACTCAGGTTACCCCTGCTGCACCGGCGGCAGAAGCACCAGCAGCGAAGGATTCATCAGCGACTAAATAAGATAAACTAGCATTCAATCAAGTATTTTAATATACAGTAATGAAGGACCAATTTGTAGTACCGGCAAGATTAAAAACGACCAGCTTCGTGTTAATGGGTATTGGCTTGCTGACTTTGTTGATCGGAATTTTTGCATTTCATGGTGAGCATGGCTCTACACGTTTCTGGGCTGGCCTCCTCCAGAACAGTTCATTCTTTGCGCTGATAGTCCTGGCAAGTACCTTCTTTATTGGAGCTACTACCCTGGCGCATGGCGGCTGGCAGATTGGTTTCCGCCGCGTTCCGGAAGCTATTTCAATGGCGCTGCCTGTATTAGGTGGTATCCTGTTCATTGTACTCATGCTGATCGTGTTCGGTGGTAAAGAGCACATCTACCACTGGGTAAATAAAGAGCACGTTGAACATGATGCGATATTAACCTGGAAATCAGCGTTCTTAAATAAAGGAATGTTCACAGGTTTTATGCTGGTAACAATCGGTGCCTGGATATTCTTTACAATAAAACTGCGTAACATGTCCATCGAAGAAGATGGATGGGACCTGAGCGCAGCAACAGGCCGTCGTATCATCTGGAGAAATACAGTATGGTGCGGTGGATTTATCGTGATCTATGCACTGAGCGTTGGATCTACTTCTCCATGGCTGATACTGATGAGCATTGATGCGCACTGGTACTCTACCATGTATAGCTGGTATACTTTCGCAAGCACCTGGGTATCTGGTATTGCATTGATCATTTTATTCCTGGTTTACCTGAAACGTAATGGTTACCTGCCGATGGTGAATGAAGAGCACCTGCATGACCTGGGTAAATTCGCTTTCGCTTTCAGTATCTTCTGGACTTACCTCTGGTTCTCCCAGTATATGCTGATCTGGTATGCAAACATGCCTGAAGAAACTGTATACTTCAAACCACGTGTATGGGGCGAATGGAGACCTATCTTCTTCCTGAACCTGCTTATCAATTTCATCACACCGTTATTATATCTGATGAAACGCGATACCAAACGTAACTATTCTTCTATGGTGTTCATCTCTATCGTGATCATTTTCGGTCACTGGCTGGACTTCTGGCAGATGGTAGGCCCCGGTACTTACGGACACCTGGTGTTCCCTTGGTACGAAGCTGGTCTGGCCGTAGGTTTCGTTGGTCTGATCATATTCCTGGCAACAAACAATCTGACAAAAGCAGCATTGGTGCCAAAAAATCATCCTTATCTCAAAGAAAGTATTGTACACCACACCTGATCATCGGGCATGTAATGGAGATTCCGGTGTAAAATACCGGATGTGACAGGTAATAACGAAAAGCATTAGATAACTTAATTATTTCAAATAGCAATGTCAGGATATTTAGCAGTCTTAGTTGTTGTGCTCATATTCGTAGTCATCTTCCAGATTGCGAAGGCCAGCGAGTATGTGTCCATATTGAAGGGAGAAAAGAAAACGCGTCAGCAAGCCAACCGTGTAAATGGTTCCCTGTTGATAGGCTTCCTGGTACTGGGCCTGATAGGTGTGTATTACTGTAACGATGCCCTGAAAGGTAAGATTGTTATGGAAGCTGCTTCTGAGCAGGGTAAGGGTATTGATGATATGATCAAGACTACCTTGATCATTACCGGTATCGTATTCGTGATCACCCAGATATTATTGTTCTGGTTCGCATTTAAATACCAGGAGAAAGAAGGACGTCAGGCGTTTTACTTCCCTCATAACAATAAACTGGAGTTAATATGGACGGTTATTCCGGCCATTGCGCTCACTATCCTGGTAGCTTTCGGTTTAAGACACTGGTTCCGTATCACTTCCGACGCGCCAAAAGATGCAATGGTGGTGGAAATTACAGGTAAGCAGTTCAACTGGCTGATCCGTTACCCAGGTAAAGATGGTCAGTTGGGTCGTAAAGACTTTAAGAATATCAATGATGCCAACAATCCTGTAGGTCAGGATTGGGAAGATCAGCTGAATAAGGATGACTACATGGCTACAGAAATGCACCTGGTAGTTAACAAGCCTGTAAAACTGATCATTGGTTCCCGCGATGTGATACATGACGTTGGTCTGTCTCACTTCCGTCTGAAGATGGATGCTGTTCCGGGTATTCCTACTACATTGTGGTTTACACCGACCAAGACCACTGCAGAAATGAAGAACATCACGGGTAATCCTGATTTCGTTTATGAGATCTCCTGTGATCAGATGTGTGGTGCCGGTCACTACTCAATGAAGGCAAATATCGTGGTAGAAACACAGGCTGAGTACGATGCATGGGCTGCAAAACAGGTAGCTCAGTTTGCAGTGGCTCATCCGGCTCCGGCTGCTCCGGCCGCAACTCCGGCTCCGGCTGCGGATTCTGCACACCAGGAAAAAGTAGTGGCGGTAAATGAAGCTAAACACTAATTTTGTTTAGCCGAAGAGGATTAATATTAATAGACGCAGGTATTTTTAAAATTATAAGATAAACTGGTAGCGGTACTCCCCGATGACAGTTTTATATAAATAGAACCGATTATGAGTAACGAAGCAACATTGCACAGTCAGGAGCTAATTCATGGCGCACATGCGCATGATCACGGGCACGATGATCATGACCATCATCATGAGGGCAACTTCATTTCGAAGTACGTTTTCAGCCTGGACCACAAAACAATTGCCAAGCAGTTTCTGATCACCGGTATCATCTGGGCTATCATAGGTGCTTTCTTCTCTGTACTGTTCCGTTTGCAACTGGGTTTCCCGGATGCTACTTTCCCCTGGCTGGAAAGCATCCTGGGTCACTGGGCTAAAGGTGGACGTATTACTCCTGAAGCTTACTATGCATTGGTAACCATGCATGGTACCATATTGGTATTCTTTGTATTAACAGCCGGCTTGAGCGGTACTTTCTCCAACCTGCTGATTCCTCTGCAGGTAGGCGCCCGCGATATGGCTTCTCCCCTGATGAACTGTATGAGCTACTGGGCATTCTTCCTCGCCAGTGTGGTGATGATGGCTTCCCTGTTTGTGCAGACAGGTCCTGCTTCCGGTGGTTGGACAGCTTATCCTCCACTGAGTGCACTGGGAGATGCTTCAATCGGTTCTAAAATAGGTATGGACTTATGGCTGATCAGTATGGCACTGTTCGTTGTTTCGCAGCTGCTGGGTGGTCTGAACTATATTTCCACTATCCTGAATATGCGTACTAAAGGTATGACCATGACGAAGATGCCGCTGACTATCTGGAGCTTCTTCTTCACTGCCGTACTGGGTGTACTTTCCTTCCCTGTATTATTATCTGGTTTTATCCTGCTGCTGTTTGACCGTCACGCAGGTACCAGCTTCTACCTGAGCGAGCTGTTCGTTGCCGGTAAAGCACTGCCTAACGAAGGTGGTAGCGCTATCCTGTATCAGCACTTGTTCTGGTTCCTCGGTCACCCTGAGGTATATATTATTATCCTGCCTGCAATGGGTATGGTATCTGAGATCCTGGCGGTTAACTCCCGCAAGCCGATCTTCGGTTACCTCGCGATGGTGGGTTCTATGTTCGCGATCGTTATCCTGGCGTTCCTGGTATGGGCGCACCATATGTTCGTAACGGGTCTGAATCCGTTCCTGGGTGCTTTCTTCGTACTGTTAACGTTATTGATCGCCGTACCATCTGCCATCAAGGTGTTCAACTGGCTGACCACTATCTGGAAAGGTAACCTGCGCTTTACGCCTGGTATGCTGTTCGCTATCGGTTTCGTAAGCACATTCATCTCTGGTGGTCTGACCGGTATCTGGCTGGGTAACTCCTCTATCGATATTCACCTGCACGATACATACTTCGTAATTGCGCACTTCCACATCGTAATGGGTGTATCTGCGTTCTTCGGTACATTCGCCGGTGTATACCACTGGTTCCCTAAGATGTTTGGTCGTTACCTGAACAGCACAGTGGCTTATATTCACTTCTGGATCACCCTGATCGGCGCTTACCTGATCTTCTGGCCTATGCACTATGAAGGTATGGCGGGTATGCCAAGAAGGTACTATGACTACTCCAGCTGGGAATCATTCAAACAGTTTACTGATCTGAACCACTTCATCAGCATAGTAGTGATCCTGGTATTTGCTGCACAGCTGCTGTTCGTAGCCAACTTCTTCTATAGCATCTTCAAGGGTAGAAAAGTTACTTCTACTAACCCATGGAGCGCTACTACACTGGAATGGACTACGCCAATCAACCCTGGTCACGGTAACTGGATCGGTGAAATTCCTGAAGTATACCGTTGGGCATATGACTACAGCAAGAACGGTAAGGATTTCGTACCGCAGACTGTACCATTGTCACCAGAGGAAGAGAAAGAAGGTCATTAATTAGTTGAATTTTTGGGCAAACTACAGGCTGATTGTCTGTAGGAATGAGCTGAAGAAATGATAAGAGAAAACTCGATAAAATTGTCGACATCGTATGCAGTAGCCAGTAAGGTGAAGGATTACTCTCAGTTAATGAAGTTTAATCTCACCATCATGGTTGTGTTTTCAAGTGTTGTGGGATATCTGCTGGTGCCGGGAATCGGGTTCAATCTGATAAAAGTTCTTACTTTATTTGCCGGTGGCTTACTGGTGTCCGGCTCTGCCAACACTATTAACCAGCTGCTGGAGAAAGAAACGGATAAGCTAATGGCGCGTACAGCCGTACGCCCTTTACCTGCCGGCCGGATGTCTGATACAGAAGCTATCATATTGGCTATTGTGACAGGTGCATCCGGACTGGTGATCCTGGCCCTGGGTTTCAACCTGCTGTGTGCAGGACTGAGCCTGTTGTCCCTGGTGTTGTACGGATTCGTATATACACCCTGGAAGAAATGGAACTCACTGGCTGTGCTGGTGGGAGCTGTACCAGGTGCATTACCCCTGCTCATCGGATGGGCCGGAGGTGCCAATGCAATAGGTGAAGGCGGATGGGCATTATTTGCTATCCAGTTCCTGTGGCAGTTCCCGCATTTCTGGGCCATCGCCTGGATTGGGTATAAAGACTACACAAGGGCTGGTTTCAAACTGTTACCTGCCGGCGGAGAACCTAACAAGCTGATCGCATTACAGGCAGTGCTTTACACACTGTTATTGATACCTGCAGGTTTATTACCTTATTATCTGCATATCAGTGGCCCGGTTTCTGCGATCGTGGTATTACTGGTAACATTATTCTTCCTGTACCGGGCGTTTAACCTCTACAGAAAATGTGATGTACCGGCTGCCAGAAAGCTGATGTTTGGTTCATATATTTATCTGATGGTCATGGAGTTTGCATTACTCTTTGATAAGATCGGATAGTCAATTTTTGAAACAAGGAGAGATGGACGCAATGAGCTTACAACGAAAAAAAATACATCCGCATAAATATTCCCTATGGATAGCTATGGGTAGCATTACCATGATGTTCATCGGGTTTACGAGTGCTTATGTAGTAAAGCGTGCGCAGGCAAACTGGTTCACCTTCCAGCTACCGTTTATCTTCTGGATCTCCACTGCTGTTATTCTGACCAGCAGTGCAACCATACAGATGGCGGTAAAGCAGTTCCGTAACAGGAATATGCAGCGGTACAAACAGCTGATCACGCTAACCGCAATTCTGGGAGTAGCGTTTGCCGTGTGTCAGTGGGTTGGTTTCAAACAAATGAATGATATGGGGCTTCCTCTAAACGGACCGGCATCAGTATCCTTCATTTATGTCATAGTAAGTGTACACCTGTTACACGTGCTGGGTGGTGTTGTAGCACTGCTGATCATGTTTGGCAGGGCCTTCCGTACCAGGGTACGCACTTATAGTGCGGTTCCGATAGAAGTAGCAGCCACATATTGGCATTTCGTGGATGGGTTATGGATTTACCTGTTGATATTTCTGAGTGTTGCCAGATAAACTTTCTAAAAATTAATTACAAAACAAACAATGGATACAGCAGTTACAGCGAAGAAAAAATGGTGGTCCGGGGGACATTCTCCTTTTAATGTGAGCTACGGAAAGTTGATGATGTGGTACTTCCTGATGTCAGATGCTTTTACTTTTGGAGCATTGCTGATATCATACGGTACGATCCGCTTCATGAGCACTTCCTGGCCTGATCCCAATGAGGTGTTCCACGCGTTCCCTGGAATGGGACACACAGATCTGCCACTGGTATTTGTGAGCTTGATGACCTTCATCCTGATCATGAGCTCTGTAACAATGGTATTGGCTGTACACGCTGGCCACATGAGAGACCGTAAGGCTGTAGTGAAATGGATGTCATGGACTATCCTGGGCGGTATTGCTTTCCTGTCCTGTCAGGCATGGGAATGGACGCACTTACACGAAGCAGGTGCATGGTGGGGCCGCAACCCTTTCCTGAATGCTGACGGAACTGTTGCTTCTACTAACTTCACCAACTTCTTCTTCACCATCACAGGTTTCCACGGTTTGCACGTAACTTCGGGTGTGGTGCTGAACATTATCATCCTGGCTAATGTGCTGAAAGGTACTTACGAAGAAAGAGGCCACTACGAAATGGTTGAGAAGGTTGGTTTATACTGGCACTTTGTAGATCTGGTATGGGTATTCGTATTCACCTGTTTCTACCTGCTCTGATCTGAGGCCGGTAAGTATTTGTAATCTGGAATTTTAAAAAGAAAAAACTAATGGAACATACACATACAGGAGTAGCGCACGAGGAGCATGCACATGATTCTTCTACCAAATCGATCTGGAAGACGTTCTGGATATTATTAGCGATCACCGTATTTGAAGTAGGTCTGGCATTCCTTTACCTGGAATACGACTTCATGGCAAGATGGGCGCTGAATGGTATATTCGTGACGTTGACGCTCGTAAAGGCGTTCTTTATCGTAGCTGAGTTCATGCACTTACGTCATGAGATCAGGAACCTGGTAATGACCATCCTGATGCCTTTGTTACTGTTCGTATGGTTCATCATTGCCTTCCTGGCAGATGGTGATTCATGGAAAAATATGCGCAAGAACCTGGCTCCGGGTACGCCTGCAGCTCCAGCTACGCATATTACCAACGAGCCGGCACATCACTAAAACAACTTTATATATTACGCTTTACAGGTGCTGCTCTATTCATATAGCAGTATTTGTAAAGCGTAAATTTTATCTGACCATTTAAAACTTCAGGCCATTACCAGGAGAGGACTTATAGGATTGATGCTGGCAGTATTGGTGCCATTGACGGGATACCTGATAGTAGATCATTACAGTAAGGATGTTGTACCTATCCCCCGCTACTACATACCTGAAAAGGTAGACACAATAACAAAGAACGGCACTGCCACATATGATACCACATTCCATGTGGTAAAAGATTTCAGCTTCACTAACCAGATGGGCCAGCAGGTAGGCCTGAAAGACCTACCCGGCAAGGTCATACTGGTCAACTTCTTCTTCACTTCCTGCCCCAGCATATGCCCGAAAATGATGGCGAACCTGGAAAAGATACAACAGGCTTACATCAAGAACGACACTTTATTACAGATGATATCGCTGACAGTAGATCCTGAAAGGGATTCATCTGAGCAGTTACGCATGTATGGCGTAAAACATGATATCAACCCTGATAACTGGTGGCTGGTAACTGGTGCGAAGAAAGACATTTATGACTGGGCGAGGAACGAGGTATTTGTGAGTGTGACCCAGGGTGACGGTGGACCGGATGATTTCATTCATACCGAAAAGCTGGTGTTGCTGGATAAAGATCACCATATCCGCGGATATTACGATGGATTGGATTCTAATGCTGTACGCAGATGTGCGAATGACATTGCAGTACTGCATTTGGAAAAAGACAAGCACAGGCCGGGGTTACTGAAACGGCTTTTTTCAAAAACAGAATAGTTTATGTGGGGTACCACAACGCCCCCAATCACAGCTATGGATATCAAGAGTAAAAATCTTAACCTGCCGATTGCTATTGTCTCAATAGTAATACCCGTGGTGGTGGCAATTTTATTCTACCTGCCACGCCCGAATATTGAACTCGGCTTCAATGTACAGATACTTCCCCTGTTCCATGCGATATTAAACTCGGCTACAGCAGTGTTGCTGCTGGCCAGCCTGTATTTTATCCGCAGAGGGCATATCAAAGCGCATAAGACAACCAACCTGATAGCGGTAGCGCTGTCGGCATTATTCCTTGTTTCTTATGTTACTTACCACTTCTTTACTGAGAGTACAAAGTATGGCGATAATAACCACGACCATGTGGTAGATGCTGCAGAGAAAGCGTTGGTAGGTGGTAGCGCGTATGTTTACTATTTTATTCTGCTGACGCATATCCTGCTGGCGATTGTTATTGTACCATTGGTACTGTTTACGCTGCTGCGCGGATTCCAGTCAGACTTTGTAAAGCATAAGAAGATAGCGCGTATCACCTGGCCGATTTGGTTTTATGTGGCTATCACCGGTGTGATCGTTTATGTGATGATATCTCCCTACTATTGAGAGATGATAACAGGAAATGACAGGAATGCTTAAATTTACTGTATGAAAAAGATTGTTCAGTTATTGGTGATAATGTTGTGTTTCGGTGTACAGGCCATGGCGCAGTGCTCGCTTTGTACGAAAACAGCACAGCAGCTGGGAGAAGGGCCCGCAAAAGGCCTGAATAATGGTATCCTGATGCTGGCTGCTACACCACTGGTGATCATCGGTATAATGGTGTTCAGACACTGGAGAAGTAACCGTGAGGAATAACGCATCATTTTAGATTCCGATAAAGATATCAAAATAAGAAGGAGGTCTGGTTTTATGCCAGACCTCCTTTCATGTTCTTATTGGGATACGGTTTGAGACTGTTTGTTATCTGCAGCCTTCCATCTCATAAATGTGGTAGCCCTGTTGCCGGATGTTCTGTTCCCAGATAGGAATCATTTCCTGTACATGGCAGAACCGGCAGTCCCTGGAAGAAACAGATTGCTTTTCAATTGATTTAGACTTGAGATATGCATTGCCAAATGTGAGCACATTCTCATAATTGGTATCGGCGGATACGATGATGTCGAAGTGCATATAACCGCCCTCGCGACGTTTTACGTAGGTGTCAAAGATAGCAACCTCCATAGTAGTGCATTCAGTTTAAGGTCATAGAATATAGTGAATCAAGTAATGGATCAGGTAGGATACAAAAGTAGCAACGGTAAAAAACTGGGGAAATATTTAACATCTTATTTACCAGTGCTAAAACGGATAAGCGGTTGCCGGAAGAATAATACTAATCTTTTTTATACCACTTATTAATAAATTAATTTTAAAAATAAACTATTGATCCTCTGCTTCCATACATTAACTTCCAATTAACATAGTTGTGCAATAATTATACAGCAGTTGTTCCTCAGGGGGAATATGTAAATTGAGCGTTTAAACCGACGGCATGAAAGGCATTTTCCAATTATTTATCAGAGGAGGCATCCCGGTAACGGCTCCTGCAAATATGGAAGCAACAATCACTGCGAACCATATCTCTGGAAGAATTGCGGCCATATTGCTTGGTTTGTCAGTGATAGTAGCAACAGCGGCTGCTATGATCACGAAAGGGCTTATCATGGCAATGCAGGCGCTGCAGACTTATTGTGGATTGCCCGGTATGACCCGCGATCTGGATGAGCATGACCCGATGGTACTGCTGGTACCTGTAATTGCTCTCCTCGTCATATCTGTTTTCCTGCGTTACGCAGGTGACAAAACAAGGCAATTATTCAAACCTGTACAGAGTATCCTTTCCGTTAATGCAGGTATTCCACTGGGATTGGAAGGTGCTGTGGCAGACCTGCCTCTTGGGGTGGCAGGTCAGGTTCGGAAAGGCCGTGCCCGGGAGAAACAGATATTGGCCGCGGCTGCTATGTCAGGTGGTATAGCTTTTCTTTTTGGCAGCCCATTGGCGGCCATCGCCCTCATTATAGAATTATTGATAGTGGAATTGAGCTGGATAGGCATTACGACCGTTGTACTGGGTGGGGGCACAGGAATGCTCCTGCATTACTGGCTGACAGGCAGCGATCCGGTGTTTATGATGCCCGAAGTCGCGAAGGCAGGTGTGCCTGCATTACTGGGATATACTGCTACCGGCTTACTGGTTGGATTGGTGGCCGCACTGGCGAAAAAGATGATCAACGGAATGGCTAACCTGTTTCAGAAATTGCCATTTGATAAATTGTGGTGGCCTGTGGCAGGCGCCTTTATCACCGGTCTGCTGGGGTATTTCGCTCCGGAGGTCCTTGGGGCGGGTTATGAGCATATCGACAGTTTGTTGCTGGGGCAGGTAACTCTTCAGTTCCTGGTGGTGATGGCAGCAGGAAAATTAGTGCTGATGAGCATTGCTGTGGGAAGTGGTATTCCCGGAGGAACGATTGCGCCATTATTGGTATCCGGAGGCGCATTGGGCCTGTTTGTTACCTTCCTGCTGCAATTCATGTTCCCCGCCGTACATCTGAATTTTGCACTGGCAGCTTTAGTGGGAATGACGGCAATGTTTGCCGGAGGAAACAGGGTCTTGCCTGCCGCTGTCTTTTTCGCCATAGAAACTACCCATATCATGAATGCACTGTTGCCGGTTATCTGTGGATGTACTGCTGCCTACCTGGTAGTATTCCTGCTGGCAAAAAAGAAGGTAGCACAGCCGGCTGTGCTACCCGAAAAAATCTCCTGAGGCTTGCTGTATTAGTCCGCAAATACCTTCAAACCTATAATTGATGCTATCAGCATAAACAGGAAAAACAAGCGCCAGAAGGCTGCTGGCTCTTTAAAGAGCAGAATCCCTGCAATAGCGGTGCCGGCAGCGCCAATGCCCGTCCAGACAGCATAGGATGTGCCGATAGGTAGCCCGCTGGTAATGGCCTTGTTCAGGAATAAAAAGCTGAGAGAGATGCAGGCAAAGAAGCCAACAGATGGCCAGAGCCGTGTAAAGTTCTCGGAATATTTTAGAGAGATGGTAAAGCCGATTTCAAATAAACCACCGATAATCAGGAATATCCAGGCCATGATGAATGAGTTTTAAATGATTTAAAATTGCATGTATCCCGTTTGGATGATTGCCTCCCGGAGATCGCTTCTTTGTACTACGATTCATTCCACCGCATAATAGCAATGAAATAATCATTCCGTCTATAATGCTTTATCAGCAACCTTGCAATCCGGAATATGCGTTTACGTTTTATTATGGTAATGGTGTTGTTGTGAGATGTCTGCTGTCATGTTCATCGGGCAGCCGCAGGTGTAGTGCCGCTGAATGATGTTACAGCATGCTCCTGCCTTTTATCCAGGATTCGTCATTTCCCGCTGCATAGTGGAATACAGCATAAGCGATGGAGATTTGATATGTAGGATATCTTAACACACTGCAAAGATACGTAATCTTAAAGGCTAGTAAGTATTCACAAACCGGTATAGGTTGAATACACCGGTAGTCATCTGTTGCAATATCTGCTGCTGCAGCGCACGGCGGTTAACATCTTTCATTCGCCTGTGTTGTAATAACTGGTAGGCTTTTTCTGCCAGTAGTAAGGCATGATGCTGACGGTTACTTTGTACCTGTTGCTGGTGGCCGGTAATCGCATTTACCAGTGAAGCCAATCCTTCTTCTCTTGTTGCGATAGTTTTAAGTACAGGGATCTCCCAGTCTTCTTTATGCCGGCTGTGGGCCAGCAACCTGAGATTTTTCACAAATTCGTCTGCATTATCCCTGTCCGCTTTATTCACCACGAAGATGTCAGCTATTTCCATAAGCCCTGCCTTCATAGTTTGTATCTCATCTCCAGCTTCAGGCACTACTACTACCACCGTTGTGTCGGCAATGCCGGCAATTTCCACTTCACTCTGCCCTACGCCCACCGTCTCAATAAAGAGATAGTCGAACCCGGCAGCCTTTACCAGGTCGCTTACCTCGATGATCTTCGGGCTGAGGCCTCCCAATGCGCCTCTGCTGGCCATGGAACGGATGAATACCTGCTGGTTGTTAAAATGTTGCCCCATGCGGATGCGGTCGCCCAGTAAAGCGCCGTAGTTGAAAGGTGAAGAGGGATCAACGGCAATGATCGCGATCCTTTTGTCCTGGCCCAGGAGGAATGTAATCAGCGCATTCACGAGTGTGCTTTTCCCTGCCCCCGGAGGGCCGGTAATTCCTATTACCCGGGTATTACTGCTTGCCGGAAGTGCTTCCAGCAACTGTTGATAGCCGGTAACCTCGTTTTCAACAAGTGAAATACTTCTTGCAAGGGCCTTGAGGTCTTTGTTCAGTAAGGAAGATAAGAGGGGCTGATGCATGCATCTAAATTACGTAATTCATTATTGATTATATATCTTCGCAACCATTATATCTCTCATATGAAAGTATCGGGGTTCACTTTTGTTCGAAATGCGGTAAAGTATGATTATCCGGTGATCGCAGCAATCAGCTCCATTCTGCCTTTGTGCGATGAAGTGATTGTCAGCGTGGGTAATTGTGATGATGGTACCCTGGAACTGATCCAATCCATCGGCTCTCCTAAAATTAAGATCACCCACTCGGTATGGGACGATTCGTTAAAGGAAGGAGGTCGCATCCTTGCCGTAGAGACAGACAAAGCATTTGCACATGTCAGCCCTGATGCTGACTGGGCGTTCTATATACAGGCAGATGAGGTAGTGCATGAACAGGATTATCCTGCTATTCGTGCGGCCATGCAGGAATACCTGGGTGACAAGCGTGTAGAAGGATTGTTGTTTAAGTATGTACACTTCTTTGGCAGCTATGACTATATCGGCGATTCACGTACCTGGTATCAGCATGAGATCAGAGTGATCCGCAACGATAAGCGTATCTCCTCTTACCGCGATGCGCAAGGGTTTAGAAAGGAAGGAGAGAAATTGCATGTAAAGCGTGTAAATGCAAGTATGTATCATTACGGATGGGTGAAAGACCCGGAAATACAGGCAAAAAAACTGAACAACTCGTTTCACTTATACCATGGTGCTAATGAAGAACAGGTCAGCAGCCGCGTGCCTATAGCACAATTTGACTATGGTGAAGTAGACTCGCTGGCGCCTTTCAAAGGCACACATCCTGAAGTGATGAAAGAGCGGATCAGAAAGAAGAACTGGCAGTTCACACATGATATCAGCCGGAAGAAATTCTCTTTTAAAGATCGTATCCTGTATTGGATAGAAAAGAAGACGGGTAAACGTTTATTCGATTACAGGAATTATAAGATTATCTAAACCAGGAATCAGTAAAGGGGCTAATCATGTTTCCCTTTTACTGATTCCCGGCCGATGTATTTTTAATACAGGCTTCTGTATAATTTCATATACTCTCTTGCGTTAGTGTCCCAACTGAATTTCTGAGCATGTTGCTGTATGGCGCCAGCGGGGTTGTTTGATGCATAATGCGTCAATCCCTGCTCTAATACCTGTTGCATATGTTCATTGTCGAACTGCTTAAAATAATATGCGGCATCTCCGCCTATTTCTGGTAAGCTGGTTTTGTCTGAGAGGAAAACAGGCTTGCCGAAATGCATCGCTTCTACAACAGGCGCGCCAAATCCTTCTGCTACAGAGGGGAACATAAAGGCTTTACAATTTTTATAGTACCAGTATTTCTCCTCATCGCTGATGCTACCGAGCAACTTAACACGGGAGCTTACACCATATTTTGCAGCCTCCTCTTCTATCTTCCTGAAGTAATCTCCCTGTGTCTTTCCTGCTATCAGTAATTCGTAATCATTATGCTCCAGCAGCCTGGGCAATACATGAAAATTCTTTTTCGGCAGTATCATACCGATGGAGAACAAGAATGGAACAGCGGGCCTGTATTGCGGTGCATCAAAGCCTGTGAATTCTTTTATTTCAGAACCCTGGTAGATGATGCTGCATTTACTTTTAGGCACCTTGATATATTCCTGTATAGTATTCAGCGTGAATTGAGAGATGGCTACGATACGATCTGTTTCATCTGCCTGGCGTTGTATAGCTTGCAGTGACCTGCTTTTCTCTGCTTTACTTTTGTTAGGTTCAAAAAGAAAGTTAAGGTCATGGATAGTAAGAATGGTCTTCTTTGCCTGCTTACGCGGCCACACATTACCTGTCTGATGTACTGCATGCCAGATATCCATTTCGGACGGGTTGAAAGCGTATCGGTGATACCATTTGTAAGGCATCTTTTTAAAATCGCCTTTAAACTCATTGAAACCGGCAGGCAGATAATAGCACAGTTGTTCGTCGTCTGCCTTCAGTTGCAGCAGGCGCTGGCCAAGCTGTATACAGAAGGTGTACAGACCATTATGCGGATATTTTAATTTCTCGAAGTCTAAACCGATACGATGCATATATAAAAGTAGGATAAGTTAGTACAGACTACGATAAACCTGTAAGTAATTTTTTACTGCATGATCAAAAGTCATGGAGTCCGCCCTTTCCTTCATAGCGGTAACAGGATTTGTGTCATTGAAATGCTGCATTCCGTCTTTAAACACCTGCTGCATATATGGCGCTGCAAAGTCGTGAAAATAATAACACAGGGGACCTCCTACTTCTGGCAGGCTGGTCTTATCGGAGAGAAAGCAGGGTTTGCCTTCACTCATAGCATCTACAACAGGCAGGCCGAAGCCTTCCGCAAGCGATGGAAATGCAAATGCTGTGCAATGGTGGTAATACCAGTATCTATCCTGGCTCGGGATGCTTCCCAGCACCTTCACCCGGTCAGCTACGCCGTATTGCTGTGCAGCGGCTATTATCTTCTCTTTATAAGTTTCGTCAAAAACGGGACCTGCGATGATCAGTTCATAGTCGTTATCCTGTAGCAAGGGCGGGAGCACATGAAAGTTCTTTTTAGCATCTATACTACCGATCGTAAAAATAAAAGGACGTTGAGGCCGGTATACAGGACTATCAAAATCAGGAAAGGCCTCCAGCGTGCCGCCGTTATATATTACACTGGCAGGTTTGTTGTGCAGATCAAGGTGTTGTTTTACATCTTCAAGTACAAACCGGGAGATGGTGACAATATGATCTGCACGGTCTATATTCCGTTGAATCTTCTTCAATACGGCATCTCTTTTGACGGGAGAGATCGTTTGTTGGTGAATAACGTTGAGATCGTGTATGGTCAGTACATGCCTGGTATTTTTATTGGAAGGGCGAAAATGTGAAGACTGAAAAGAGGTATGCCAGATATTCAACTGTGGGAAAGAAGGCATCAGCCAGCGATGTAGTTTCCTGTTGATAATATACTGTTCCTGCTGACCAAAAAATCCTTTGCGGTTGGCCGGTACATAAAACACGACATTTTCATCTTCAGCTTTGTTACGAAGCAGCGCTTTACCAAACTGTTTGCAATATTCAAAGAGCCCGGTATTGGCATATTTCATCTTCTCGCAATCAAACAATATTTGCCGCATGGATAACATTTAGATTTGAAGCTGAGCCCCTTACCGTCCTGCCGGGTTGCTGTCAGCCTATCGGGCAAATATAGAGAACATCCTTATATATTTCATTGGTAACGACTAATTCTATAATTTAGGCTATATGACGAATTTTATTCCAATATTTCCCCTTGGCGTTGTAGTTTACCCGGACGAGCAGCTGAACCTGCATATCTTTGAGCCAAGATATAAACAGCTGATCAGGGATTGTATTGCTGAAAATAAACCCTTTGGTATTCCCGCAGTGATCGATAAAAAGATGGTGGAGTATGGTACACTGGTGGAGATCGTAAGGCTAGAGAAGACATATGATAACGGAGAGATGGATGTGGTAACACGTGGCATTAAGGTATTCAGAATCCTCGAAGTGATCAGAAGTATTCCTGATAAAATGTTCACAGGAGCCATTGTTTCCTACCCTGAGAATCATTTTAACAGTAATGGCCGGCTACATGCGCAGGTTTTGCAGGCCTTGCGGGAACTGCATCACATTCTGCAGATCAATAAGACATTTAAGAAGGCTGACGAAGAGCTGATTGCCTATGATATTGCGCATCATGCGGGTTTGTCGCTGCACGAGGAATATGAGGTGCTTCACCTCTTCCAGGAACTTCAGCGCCTGGAATACCTGAAACGTCATCTCCTGAAAGTCATCCCTTTAATGGCCGAGATGGAACGGTTGAAAGACAGGGTGAAACTGAACGGGCATTTTCGGAACCTGACTGCCGGCGATGTCTGAGGGTTCCCCGTCTTTCCGGTTCTGGTTTGCCGGGGATTATCTACATTTGGGGCCGAAAAATGCCTGTTAGGCCTCTATCAATCATTAATATGAACAGAGTTATAGCGCGTATAGCGTTTGTTTTTTCTCTTCTGGCGATGGTTTCCTGTGAGAACGATATGAATGCCATCATGAATCTCGATAAGAGCACGACAGCTGTTGAAGAGGGAAAAGATATAGAATCCATGTATAGCCAGACGGGACGTGTAAAAGCGAAACTGACGGCGCCGGTGATGCTCAGGCACCTGAAACCTCCTGTGTATGTTGAGTTTAGTAAGGGACTTAAGGTGCTGTTCTACAACGACAGCCTCGACGTGGAAAGTACCCTCACTGCCAGGTATGGGAAATATTTTGAAAATGACGCCAACATCTTCCTGAGAGATCATGTGGTGGTGATCAATAAAAAGGGAGAAAGACTGGATTGCCAGGAGTTGAACTGGGATTCAAAACTGCAGAAGTTCCTGTCTAACAAGCCGGTACGTATCAGTACGGCTACAGACACGCTTTATGGTACCGGGTTGGAGTCTAACCAGGATTTCAGTGACTATACTATTCTGCATCCAAGTGGTCCGTTCACTATACAGGACAGCACTATGACGCAGTAACAATATCCGGTTTATCCGGCTACAACGAGAACGGCCCGACATCGCATGTGCAATGTCGGGCCGTTTCGCTTTAACCTATTTTTAACCTAAAATTTTGTCTCTATAAAAACGCAAGAACCATGCCATTAAGTATGTTCAGATAGCAGCTTTTTTCTTTATATAAGCGTTAAAGATTATTTGACTCCCGACCTTTATTGCAGACATATTGCGGCTTTAAAACAGCAGAATTTGTTAAATATTGGTTTAATGATAGTTATCAGGGAAATGTATTACAAAGGTTACTGGAGAAGTATGGGTTAAAAAATTATCGTATTAGTTTGATTACTACTATTTTTTTATTATTTTCAGTTTATAGACGATGAATATGGACACAATCACCTGGGCGGATTTTGAGAAAGTAGAGATCAGGGTAGGTACAATCACTGAAGCGGCCGATTTTCCACGGGCAAAGAATCCTGCATATCAGCTGACCATTGATTTCGGACCTGATTTAGGCATCAGACGATCTTCCGCACAGATTACGAAGTTATACCAGCGGGATGAGCTGATAGGTAAGCAAGTGGTGGCGGTAGTGAATTTCCCGGTTAAGCAGATCGCGAACTTCTTTTCAGAGTGCTTGGTATTGGGAGTTGTTGGAACGGACAAGGAGATTGTTCTGCTTCAGCCTGATAGAACGGTGGCTAACGGGCTCAAAATTGGCTAAAAAGATAACTTGTTGATAGCATATTCACTATTGAATAAATAATTTATACAATTGATTATTAATTTAATATGATAATATTTAGTATATGATTGCTGACCTATCCAAACATGCTGTTTTACGAACTATTTTATAACGTTCACGGAAATAGGGCATAAACACATGGAACCCTGCTATATCTTTGGCTCAGGTTTTTCATAGGATATGGTTAAAATTATTACAAGGGCGGTATTCTTACCGCCCTTCTATTTTAGTATCAGGTCAATGGTTTAGCCCCCTTTTCCTTTAGGTTGTTCAATCCTTCAATTCGCTGCTCATAAAAATTACCTGAAAATGGGGATTTTTTTCCCTACTTATCCTTATACGTTCACCTTCGGTTTCGATACGTTCCCCAAGTAAAATATAGCATTCACTAGAATAGCCTTTGAGGGTATGCAAAATACGCGCACCTTTGGTACAGGTTTTTCAATAAAGATATGGTTAAAATTTTTCGGGGCTGTAGTCTTGCAGCCCCGTTTCTTTTTCCAGAAGTTTCCGTCTCTTACGCCAGATCCTCCACCAGTAGCGGTTTATCCCATCTTACTTACTTTACATTCAAAATATTGCCGGGCTCATGACATCCCCTTTTGCTTTCGCGTTTACCCGGGAAATTGATACGTTCACCCGAGATAACGACTTATTTCACGTATACTATCTGATACGATAAACCGGGAAATCCATACGTTCACGGATGTAATGTTCTCATTGGCTTTCTTGCCTGGCTTTTGTGCTTCGGGCATTGGCTAATGGTTGCCTGGACGACTGAAATGTTCAGCCTGTATGCCTGGCGTCCATCTTACAGGGGCTACGGTTGTTTGTTTGGTTGCTTATCGGAAAGGTTCGCAGGTGGGACCCCTGGCTGAGTTCTTTGAAGCATCCTTACTATTTGGCTGGTATAGGGCGTATTGAGCAATAATTTGCTTATTAAACCCCTTTGAGGTCGCATCAGCATGCTTCAAATAACTAGGCCAGGGATCTCCACCTGCAAACTTTCCTGGCTGCTGGTGGTGGTTTATTGTGTGTCCGCGTTTTATGGCATCCATTTGAATGCTGTGGGTTATTGGCTGATGGTTGCTTGGTGTACTTGTGGAACGTCCTTTTGGAAGCAACAGAACAGATCGCCGGCTATATTTAGTAGGAACGCCGAATAGCGGAGGGCTCTGCCTGAAGCCGGAGCGAAAGCAAACAAGACAAAACGCGGTCTAAAGAGCAAATTAATCTGATAATAAATGCCCAACTATCGGGCTTTGTTACAGCTAAGCACAAGCCTGCAGATAAGAAAAAGCCGGTCAGCAGAAAGCTAACCGGCCTGAAATATCAAAAGAAAGATTACAGCTCAAATTCCTTCGGAAAAGGACGCTCCAGCAAATAGGAATAAATGAAACGATACATTTCATTGTCGCTATGCCTGTTCTTGATGCTGTTCCGCCAGCCATGCCTTTCCCCCGGATACACCATGAACTCAAAATGCTTCCCGAGATTCTCCAGCTTATCTACCAGCTGAATACTGTTCTGCATATGCACATTATCGTCCATAGTGCCATGTACGATACGGATAAGGCCTTTATAGCGGTCGGCATATGTAATTGGAGAAGTAATACGGTAGCCTTCAGGATTCTCCTGGGGCGTATCCATATAGCGCTCGGTATAATGGCTGTCATATAATTGCCAGTCAGTCACGGCGAAGTTAGCCATACCATGCGTGAAGACATCTGCACCGTAGGTCAGCGCCATGCAGGTCATGTAGCCACCGAAGCTACCTCCCGTTATGCAGACCTTGGTAGTATCTGTCCAGGACTGTGCCCTTAACCATTTAGCGGCATCCATATAGTCCTCAATTTCATGTTTCCCCAGTTGGCGGTGAATGTAGTTCATCCCCATTTTACCTAACTGACCGGAACTGCGGTTATCGATCGCCACCTGGATGACGCCCTGCTCTGCCCACCATTGGGTACTGAGTGGCATTTTCCAGTTGTCGTATACAGTACCCGCATCAGGGCCGCCATAAATGCTGATCAGGACAGGGTATTTTTTACCTGGCTGCATGTGTAATGGCATGGTAATGGTCATTGGCAGTTCAAGGCCGTCGCGGGTCTTATAGTATTGCAGTTTGGTCTGGGCGAGATTGTATTCACCGAATTGGGCGCCCTTGGCATCGCCCAGTTCACGCAGCACTTTGCCTTTATTGTTCAGCAGTGCCATCCTTGGCGGAGTGGCCAGGTTGGAATAAGTGGTAACGAAATAGCTGCCTTTAGGGCTCACATCTACGGCATGGAAATAATCGCCGAAGGAAAGACGTGTGATGGCAGCTGTTTTCAGGTTCACCTGGTACAGGTCTGTACGTGGGGATGCCTCTTTGCGTGCAGTGAAGTAGATGATGCCTTGTTTATTATCAATGGCGGAGATGTCTTTTACCGTCCAGTTGCCGGAAGTGAGCTGTTTGTTCAGACTACCATCCATGTTGTGCCAGTAAAGATGTGCCCAGCCACTTTTATCACTTTTCAGGATAAAACCTTTGCCGCCTGTCAGAAAGGGAATGTTGTCGTACCAGTCAATCCAGGTAGATTGCTTTTCACTATAGATCTCTTTCTTTTGGCCGTTATCGGGATTGATCTCATAGATTTTCAGGTTGTCCTGTTCGCGGTTCATCCATTGTACCCATAGGCGTCCTTCCGGAGTAAAGAAAGGTGCGCCAAAGTACTGGTCATCTTTCTCATTGAAGTCGGCCCATAAGGTCTTGCCACCTGTCACGGGTACGGTACCGATCTTCACGGCAGGGTTGGTATCGCCGGCTTTAGGATAGCGGGTGTTTTCCAGGTAGCCATGTTGTCCTTTTTCGCTGTAGATAGGGAATACCGGCACTTTGGAGTCATCAAAATGCATGTAGGCCAGGTAACGGCTGTCAGGGCTCCACCAGAAAGCGCGATACCTGGAGGCGCGGCCAAGGATCTCTTCGTAATAGACCCAGGACGCCCAGCCATTGTATACCACATCAGAGCCGTCTGTGGTATAGCGGATCTCCTTTTTGGTAGCGATCTCAATGCTATAGAGGTCATTGGCGCGGGTAAAAGCAACATATTTTCCATCCGGAGAAAGTGTGGGATTCCTTTCCTGGGCTGTATCGCTGGTGAGTTGTGTTTCGGTGCCCTCAGGGGAAGTGTAGATGATGTCATGGTCACGCACCTGTACGGTGGCTCCTTCGGGAGGGGTAGCATAAGGTTCCGCCTTGCCGGTAGCTGCATCTACTTTCCATGCTTTGGAGGCGCCGCCTGCGGTGCGGTATTCGATGTAATGTGAGTCATCAGCCCATCCTCTGATGGCGGGTAGTGGTTGATAAAGGCCGGTTGCCTCTCCTTTGAAGATCTGGCGGAATGACAGGTCTTTTTTGTCCTGTGCCTGCAGCCTGAGACTAAGAATGCTCAGCGCTATTAAACAGGCTGACCCGTAACGTGTTGTATGCATGTTTTTAGCTCTTGTTGTAAAGTTTCCTTGTAAAAAGAGCTAAAATAATTAAATAAAGAAATGGTCAGCCCGAAATTACGATAGGCGGATCAAAGACCCTATTTTCCGGTATTGGCTACCATAATGGCCGCCGCCATCAGGGCCACATCTTTCAGCATCATTGTGAGTGATGGCAGGTCTTCCGTGGCATGAGGAATGTGCACAAGCACAATAACGATAAGCAGGAAAAATGCCAGCAGGTATCCCGCCAGTTTTACAGCTACGTTGATGATAAAGGAGATCGATGCGAGTATGAGTGCCAGGCCGGTAATATAGATCCAGGTCCTGCCACCCGGGATGGGAACAGCGCCAGCCATGATATTGGCGTGTACAAAATGGATGATACCAAAAAGTCCCATGACAACAGCGTAGATGATGATGGCAACCCTGGTAGGAACAATAGTTTTCATACGGTTTTGGCTTTTTAACAAATGTAGGGGCGAAATAGTTATGAATATGTAAATGCTGAATCCCGTATAAGACGAAGTGGCCCGCAAAACAATAGGCACAATTCCGAACGCATGACGTGGTCATCTACGTCAATCGGCTCCGTCAGGTGCCGTGTGTTTGTAGCCCGAGGTGCAACCCCGGGATGAATGATGCAACCCGGGGACGGGAAATAGCTGAACCCCATGGGAAACGGAATAGACCGGGAAACGATTGATATAATTCCGAACGCATGACGTAGTCATTCGCGCCAATCGGCTCCGTCAGGTGCCGTGTGTTTGTAGCCCGGTGTGCAACCCCGGGGATGAATGATACAACCCTGGGACGGGAAATAGCTGAACCCCATGGGAAACGGAATAGTCCGGGAAACAATTGATATAATTCCGAACGCATGACGTAATAATCCACGTCAATCGGCTCCGTCAGGTGCCGTGTGTTTGTAGCCCGGGGTGCAACCCCGGGATGAAATAATGCAACCCTGCCAATGAATAATGCAAACCCCGGGAATGAATAATACAACCCGTATGAATGGTGCAATCCGGACGAAATGATGTTAATCCGGGGATAAATACAAACAAAACGGGCGTATCACTACTCATGA
The DNA here is from genome assembly GCF_023100805.1 of Chitinophaga filiformis. Classification (NCBI taxonomy): domain Bacteria; kingdom Pseudomonadati; phylum Bacteroidota; class Chitinophagia; order Chitinophagales; family Chitinophagaceae; genus Chitinophaga; species Chitinophaga filiformis. Next base: position 619,952 of record NZ_CP095855.1, on the reverse strand, counting down.
TACACCCGTTTAAATATAATAGGGAGCGGGGTAATCCGGCTCAGATCTTTCCGAAGGGAAAAGAAACACTACGCCATCTTCTCCGGTTTCATCTGCGGGAAGAACAGCACATCCTGGATGGAAGGCTGATTGGTCATGATCATGGTAAGGCGGTCAATTCCGATACCGATACCGGAAGTAGGCGGCATACCATATTCCAGGGCGCGGAGGAAATCGTAGTCGATGTACATCGCTTCATCATCCCCGCGCTCCATCAGCTGTAGCTGCTCTTCGAAGCGTGCACGCTGATCGATCGGGTCATTCAGCTCACTATAGGCGTTAGCCAGCTCCTTACCATTCACCATGAGCTCAAAACGTTCTACCAGTCCTGGTTTGCTACGGTGTTTCTTGGTAAGCGGGCTCATTTCCACCGGATAGTCGATGATGAAGGTAGGCTGTACGTAGTATGCCTCACATTTCTCACCGAAGATCTCATCTATCAGTTTGCCCTTACCCATGCTAGGTTTTACATGGATGCCCAGCTGGTTGCAGGTAGCGCGCAGCTGTTCTTCGTCCATGGCAGACACGTCGATGCCGGTATGTTCAAGGATAGCGTCGTACATGCTGATCCTGCGGAAAGGCGCTTTGAAGTTGATGGTTTTCTCGCCCACCTGTACTTCTGTGGTTCCGTGGAGGGCAATAGCGATCTTTTCCAGCAGGGTTTCTGTGGTGCGCATCATCCACTCATAGTCTTTATAAGCGGCGTACATTTCCATTACGGTGAATTCCGGATTGTGGGTACGGTCCATACCCTCATTGCGGAAGTCCTTCGCAAATTCGTATACACCTTCAAAACCACCGACGATGAGGCGTTTGAGATACAGTTCATTGGCAATACGCAGGTACAACGGGATATCCAGCGCATTGTGGTGCGTCGTGAACGGACGGGCCGCTGCACCACCGGGAATAGGCTGCAGGATCGGTGTTTCCACTTCCAGGTAGCCCATTTCGTTGTAGAAATCGCGGATGGTTTTCAGGATCAGGGTACGTTTGATGAACACATCCTTCACCTGTGGGTTCACGATCAGGTCTACATAACGTTGACGGTATTTGAACTCAGGGTCAGTCACTGCATCGAATACCTCTCCTTCCTTTTCGCGGACTACCGGTAAAGGACGGATGGATTTTGCCAGGATATCCAGTTTCGTCACATGTATAGATAATTCCCCGGTTTTGGTGATGAAGGCATAGCCTTTTACACCAATGATATCTCCCAGGTCGAGCAGTTTTTTGAAAACGGTATCGAACATTGTCTTGTCCTCACCGTTACTGATATCATCACGACGGATATACAGCTGAATCTGTGTGGTATGGTCCTGGATCTTCACGAAAGCGGCCTTACCCATGTCGCGCACTGTCATGATACGGCCGGCCAGGCATACGTCCTGGAACTGGTCTTTGGTTTCTTCCGTATACAGGGCCTTGATATTGGCAGCCGTATTATTTACGGGATATTCTTCCGCCGGATAAGGGTTGATGCCCAGTTTCTCCAGTTCCTGCAGTTTCTCCCTGCGTATGATCTCTTGCTCAGATAATGGTGTCATGTAGTACTGATTACAATAATGGAGTGCAAAAATAATCGATTTAAGGGGGAAATGAACGAAACGTGGAATTGGCACCAAATTTTCATTACACATAAGCCCCCTTTCGGCATTCACCAGCTTCTAAAACAACAAAAGGATGAAAACCATCATTGTACCTACAGATTTTTCCGCCACTGCCTATAACGCGGCGCGCTACGCGCTGGGCCTGGCGCAGCAGATGGGCACCACCCGGATCGTGCTCTATCATGCATATGAACTGATCGTACCTATTCCGGACGTTCCTACCTCTATTCCCATGGTGGATCCCAATGAGCTAAAGACCGCCAGCATGGAAGGCCTGGAACGTATGAAACAGGACCTCCTGCCAGAATTGCCGGAAGGTACGGTGCTGGACTACCGGGCGGACAATACACTACTGGCGGCCAACATCGATAGCCTGAGCAAAGAGGAAAATGCAGACCTGGTTGTTATGGGTACTACCGGCGGTAGCCAGCTGGAAGAGATCCTGATCGGTTCCAATACAATAGATGTGGTGAAGCATACCAGCTGCCCGGTACTGATCGTGCCTTCCATGGCCACTTTCAAGCCCGTCAGGAAGGTCGTTTTTGCCTGCGATTTCAAAAAGATAGGCACCCATACCCCGGTTTATCCGCTGAAACGCTTGCTGGACGTTTTTGGAGCAGAACTGCATGTACTCAATATCGATAAGGAAGGGAAAGGACTCGGTAAGGATACGCCGCAGGCCAGCCTGTTGCTGGATAGTTTACTGGAAGGATACCATCCGAAGTATCATTTTGTGGACGACAGCAATGTAGTACATGGTATTATGGAATTTGCAGACAAGGAGAAAGCAGACCTGATCTTAACGATTCCCCGAAAACATGGGCTGTTTGAAGGGATCTTTAAGCGAAGCCGTACTGCTCAGCTGGCATTCCATACACATATTCCCTTGCTGGCCATACACGAATAACCGGCCATATTGCCACTCGTCCTTACGTTAAACCTCAGGGGATCTTTTTGTTCTAACTTTAGATCTACGGATCTTAAATATTGTTACTATTTTGCATATTAAACCACAACATCAGTCTATGTACAAGAAACTATGTCTATTGTTATTATCCAGTGTAGCCTTACTGCCAGCATCCCAGGCCCAGTTGCTGAAAAAACTGGGAGATGCTGCTAATTCTGCTGTATCCAAAACAACCGGTTCCGGCAATGTTACCCAATCAGAAGCAGGTAATGCCATTAAAGAAGCCCTGTCAAAAGGCGTGGCCAACGGTATTGCTTCCCTGAACAAAAAAGATGGCTTTTTCGGTAGTGAAATATATAAGCTCTTATTGCCTCCTGATGCTGTGAAGATCGGTAATACCCTCCGTTCTGTAGGTTTGGGCAGCCAGGTGGACAAAGCGATCCTGTCCATTAACCGTGCTGCTGAATCAGCAGTTGGATATGCTGCTCCCATTTTTGTAGATGCTATCAAGGAAATGAGTATCACGGACGCACTGAAACTGGTTTCCGGCGGTAACAATGCAGCCACTGAATATTTTAAAGGCAAGACCACTGACAAGCTGAAAGCGGCATTCTCTCCTGTGGTGAAAGGCTCCCTGGACAGCACCAGTGCTACAAAGTACTATGGAGATATTGTGACTACATACAACAAACTGCCTACTACCTTCAATAAGGTAAATCCTGACCTGCAGGACTACGTAACCGGTATGGCGGTGAATGCACTGTTTGACCAGATTGCCAAGGAAGAAGCGAATATTCGTGCCAATCCTGCTGCAAGAACAACCGACCTGTTAAAGAAGGTGTTCAGCAAATAATTATTACATCATCCCAGAGGTAGATAGTAGAAAACGCCTCGTGTATTGCGACACGAGGCGTTTTTTATTTTATGCGTATTCTTTATATGGTTCCTGCCAGTAATACCTGCCATGCATCCTGTACCCGTCCCTGCTCCAGCAGGCGTTGTGCATGCCGGTGCAGTTCTTTCTCCATCTCGTCGGGCGTAATGCTGTAATACTGGATGATATTCTTCAGGTGATCGTCGTCAAAAGCCGGATCTACAGTGGGCTGTTGCTGCACATTAGCCAGCTGGCCCAGGTTATTGCCCGTCAGGATGTTGCTTTGCCGGATGGCTGGTGGCAGGGCGTCTATTCCTATGCCCAGTTCTGTCAATGGTTTGGCCACTTCGAATACGGCTGCGCCTGATGCCCTGCAGTAATAATCCCCTCCCATCCTGGCAACCAGGTCTATCTTGTGCGGGTCAATGGCCCCATTTTCATTTAGGACGGCCTCGTTGATGTGGATCAGCACGGGCTCGCAGATCACCAGGTTACCGGCGCCTCCTTCCTGTCCCTGGGGCAATATTTCCCTTACAATACACTCAAACTGCACAGGACTTTCCTTCACGCGGAAAGGTTTCACTTTTTCGGAAGGCAGCGGTGTGAAGCCGGCCTTCTCAAATTCGTTAACTCCTTTGGGATATTCGCAGCTGGAAAGGGATGCTTGCTGTACCATTGCGTAGGTGACCACGTTGATCACTACTTCCCTGGTTTCAAGCACATTTTCCAGGGTATGTTTGGTGGTATTGTCGCGTACCCTGCGGGAGGGGGAAAATATAAGTGTGGCAGGGTTACTGCCAAACAGGTTAAAAAAGCTGAAGGGAGAAAGGTTTGGGCGTCCGTCCTTATCTACCGTACTGGCAAAACAGATAGGCCTGGGAGCGATAGCGCCCTGTAGATAGTTATGCAGTTGTGCCGTTTTGATCTGCCCTGGAATGATCTGCATGTAATGGTGTTTATTTTTTTAGTCGCAGAATGGAGAAAGTAGAATCTTCTTCCACAATGGTATTTTTAAGTGTGCCCAGGCCGTCTATCGTCATTTCCACTACATCACCGGGCTTCAGCCATTGTTCCTTATAGTTTGGATCATTGAGTTTGCCGGTGCCGTTCAATTCCAGGAAACAGCCGGTTCCTACGGTGCCACTGCCTATTACATCGCCCGGAAGGATATTGGCGCCGTATGCGCAACGTTCGATGATCTCAGCGAAGGTCCAGTCCATGTCGCCCATGTTGCCTTCACTTACCTGCACTCCATTGACACGGCAGGTCATTTTCAGGTTGTAATTTTTGCCGGTATGGCCTGGCCGGGGTGGAATGAGCAGGTGTTCCAGTTCATCGGGGGTGACCAGCATAGGCCCTATTACGGTACTGAAGTCTTTTCCTTTAGCGGGACCAAGATTGAGTTTCATTTCCTCCATCTGAAGCGTACGTGCGCTCATGTCGTTCATGATCATGAAGCCGGCAATGTAATTGTCTGCTTCGGCAGCCGGTACATTACGGCCAGGTTTACAGATCACGATGGCAGCCTCCAGTTCAAAGTCCAGTTTATCGAAATGGTCCGGCATACAGTAAATGTCGCCGGGGCCCTGTATGGCATTGTGATTGGTAAAATAAAAGATGGGGTACTGATCGAATTCCGGGATCATTTCTACACGGCGGTTCCGGCGTGCAGCCGCTACGTGTTGACGGAAAGCATAACCATCACGGCAGGACGTTGGGAAGGGTACCGGGGCAAGTATGTCTACCGACTGGTACGGTACCGGGCTGGCCTTACCAACAGTTTTACCTGCTTTTAGCTGTGCTTCTGCTTCACGGGCAATGCCTATAACTTCTTCCCACATGAGGAGGAAATGCTGCATGTTGCCGGGCAATTGAGGATCCAGGTCCTGGGTGTTGTACAGTTGATCGCCTATGAGTATGGCCAGCTGGTCAACCTCGTCCCTGAGGTAAGTAACAAGTTTCATAAAGTCTTGGTTCTGGTTGTATGATCTGTAAATATAGGTAAAATGAGATCGCTGTAAGTAAATGCAATATGATATGGTGCTGCAGGAAAGCCAGTTCAATCATGCGCCCAGTCATTAAGCGGCTTGCGCAAATTTGCGCAACTTATCCTGTTATTGTTACGGCCCTACAGGCTACAGGCGCCTGTGGCTGTGCCTTCGCCTTCACAGATACTGCCGGTACTGATGGACAGATAATTTCTTTAAATTCGGCAAATAGAAGTATCATTACAGTGCAAAGGGTTCTTATAGCAAATACTACACTGATGCTGAAGTACTATTTCATGAACATATCGTAATATCAATTATTGCATCTGCATATATAAGAGGTAAGTGTAATAAATTTGATGGAAGAATTTGTCAGCCGTATTGTTTATCATCTTTTGGAATCCAATAAGTTGTTGATATAGCTGACAGTAACCCAGCCCCATATACTGAATAATTTATACTGACATATCCCCGTTGCGCATAAGATCGGCATAATATTCGCGGGAAGCTTTTCGGCTAAAGACCAGAGGTTAGGAAACGACGCATCATTCGTTTAAGCACTTATTTGCATTAAATAAAGGAGTTATGAAGTTTGATAAGATTAAGAACAAGGGACAGGCGCGATTATTTGAAAGCAGGTATTTAGAGATGCTCACCAAAACACATCCCCTTGTGATCTGGGCCATGTATGTGCCTATTATCAGTTACATGTTATACTACAGCAATACTACATTGGATTTTAGTATTGCCCGCGTAATAACGGTTTTCCTGGGAGCGATGTTTTTCTGGACCTTGTTTGAATACATTATGCACCGCTACCTGTTCCATTTCAGTAGCGACAGTCCCCGGGTGAAAAGGATCATCTACGTAATGCACGGTAACCACCATGAATACCCCCGTGATAAACAAAGATTATTTATGCCCCCTGTGCCCAGCCTGATCCTGGCTTCCATTATTTTCGGCACACAGTATCTTTTCCTGAGAGAGTACACTTTCATGTTTTTCCCTGGCTTCATACTGGGCTACCTGATCTATGGCAGTATGCACTATGCTATCCATGCCTGGAACCCACCGGCTAAATTCCTGAAACCATTATGGCGTAACCATCATCTGCATCATTATAAAGGTGATGAGAAGGGATTTGGAGTAAGTTCCAGCATATGGGATCATATTTTCGGGACAAGCTTTGACCTTGAAAAGGAGAAAGAAGACAAGGAGAAAGTAAGGGAACTGATGTTCAACAAACAATAGTCCCGTTCACCACTTTTCTTCACCATCATCCGGTGGTGGCTGGCTATAAGTTTTACGGGCAAGGATCTTTTCCTGTTGTCTTTCTATCAGCAATGCGGCTATCTTTCTATATACCCCGGGAGTAAGGTCTGACTCCAGTATCCTGCGGATCTTCAACTCGGAAACATCCACTTTATACAGGAGTAGTACAAATTGTTGAAAGTCTGTGCTGATCAGCAACTCCAGTTTTTCAGCCAGCAATGCCTCTAGTTGATCATAAGTAATGCCCGGAGCAGTTTGCAGGGCGGCATCTGCTGATAGCTGTAAGGTAGTTTCCGGAAGTAATTGTATCATACACGACGATGAATAAAAAGGTCCCGTCTCAGACGGGACCTTTTCTATGTTATTTCATTTGTTTGATCTTGTAAGAGGCATTGGTCACGATCTTCACCGGCACCTTGATGTCTTTCTTGATCCGTTTAGCCTTATTAGCCTTATAGGTGTAAGTACCGTTCATCTCCGTATTCTGTGCACAGATGCTGGGTAAGCCGGTACTACGATCTATGAGATAGTTGCTCATGATGTCTCCGCTGATCTCGGCAGTAGCCTGTATACCATCTTCAAGGGTGAAGGTTTCCACTTTATTAGTAGAGACTTTGCCGGTACCGTTGATCTTCGCTGTTTTGGCATCCCAGGTCTGCAGGTTCCAGTACAGGTCAATACTACCAACCAGGCCTGTGCGGATCGGTACATTCTCTTCCCAGCGGGTACCGGTTTTAATGCTGCGCACCGGGTATATTACCAGGAGCTGTTCCAGCCATGAGCGGAAGGCATTGGTCCCAAACTGGTCTTTCATGAGCTTCTTATAGGCTTCCTGCTCATCCTCTTTCAGTTTGGTGAAGGTAGCGGAAGCTTTATCGAGCAACTCATCTAGTCCTGTGATCTTGTTAATGAAACCGGTAGAAGAAATATCTACAGTAAAAGGATGGTCCAGTATACTTTTCAGGGCAGCCTGGAAAGGTTCTTTATCATTCGGCACATTAGCGTCAACGAGAATGTTCTGGTTGCGTGCGTTGAAATTGAATTTGAGCTCTTTATACCGGAAGGTAAGGTAGGCATGGCCGGGAACGACGTCGTCAATATCAATACTAATGGTGTTGTTGAAGTCGCGGGTTACGCGTTGCATTATATCATCCACAGTAGTATATGTTTCACTGCGGCTCTCCTGTTTCAGTTCAAACTGTTGTCCCTTCTGAAAGCTGTAGCCAAGGTCTACATAATCTCTTTGTTCATCTGACTGGGCTTTTACAGGAAGAGCCAGTACTGCTCCCATCGCCATTGACACCAAAAATCGCTTCATCATTACGCTATATTTATTATACATACTTTTCAATTACACCCAGGCCGAAAAGGGCAAAATCATATTTGGCAGGGTCCAGCGGGTCCAGTTGCCTGAGTTGCCTGGTAAGTTCAAGCGCTGTTTTCCAATCTGATTTTGCAGCAGGGATCAATCCCAGCCTGGTGGCCACTCTTCCAACATGCACATCCATCGGGCATACCAGCTGAGATGGCTGAATATGCTGCCATAGTCCAAAATCCACGCCATTTTCATCTTTCCTGACCATCCAGCGAAGGTACATATTCAATCTTTTACAGGCGGAATTTCTCGCAGGCGTTGAAATATGCTTCCGGGTCCTTTCCGGGTGTTCCGGCAGGAAGAACATGTGGTGAAAGCCGCGGAGGGCATTTTCAATAGTTTCGTCATCCGGGGTGATATGTCCGCTGAAGGCAAATTCAAGGGAAGTGATGTCTGTATAATATCCCTGGAGAAATTCTACAAAATACATCAGGTCTACTCCGTTAAATGTCCGGTGGCAGAACTGGAGTAGTTTCATCCGCTCTTTGGGTTTATGGTTGACGATGAAGTCGTAAGGGGCGTCATCCATCAGTTTCATCAGCTCCGTACACTTATTAATAATAGTGGTACGGTTGCCCCAGGCAAGAATGGCGGCAAACAAACCGGAAATTTCAATGTCCTGAAGTTTCGTAAACCTGTGCGGGATGCATATAGGATCGCCGGGAATAAACTCCGGGGTATTATAGTGTTCCGCTTTTGCGTCTAAAAAAGTCTTCAGTTGCTGGAATTTCATAATGGTATGCTCGGTTTAGTGCTGATGACTCCGGAGTGCGGTACGCCGGCAGTCCGAAAAATAAGGAAAGATGTTCACACTACAGGAATTTATATAGATAAGGGTTTATCTTTTATAGAGTACTGATAGTGAGTATTTGTGAGTAGTCTTGAGCAGGATGACCGGTTCTTTTGGCAGGATGTAAGTTTGAGGATGCATTGGGTATACATACACCCTCAAACTTTACTGTCCTGATTCCGGAAAGTAACTATGATTATCCGATGGCTTTCCCGAGGTCGGCAATTAGATCTTCGGCATCTTCGATACCTACGCTGAGGCGGATGAGGGAATCTACCAGGCCATTGGCAATACGGTCTTCTCTTGGTATGGACGCATGGGTCATACTGGCAGGGTGTCCTATCAGCGATTCCACGCCGCCGAGCGATTCGGCCAGCGAGAACAGATGGGTACCGCTCAGCACTTTAAAGGCAGCCTCCTGACTGTCATCTTTAAGCGTGAAGGAGATCATGCCACCAAAACCCCTCATTTGCTGTTTGGCAATATGATGATTAGGATGATCCTCAAAGCCACACCAGTATACTTTGGCAACTTTGGGATGCTGACGAAGGAAATTGGCTACAGCGGCGCCGTTTTCACAATGCCGCTGCATACGTACGTGCAGCGTTTTTAATCCGCGCAATACCAGGAAGCAGTCCTGCGGCCCGGGTACTGCTCCGCAGCTGTTCTGTATGAAATAGAGCTGTTTGGCCAGCGCTTCATCTTTTACAACAATGGCGCCGTGTACCACATCGCTGTGACCGCCCAGGTATTTGGTAGCGCTGTGTACAACAATATGTGCACCCAGGTCCAGCGGATTCTGAAGATAAGGAGAAGCAAAGGTATTGTCTACGCAAAGCAGGATATTATGTTCCTGCGCTATCCTGGCGCTGGCAGCAATGTCGATGATGTTCAGCAGCGGGTTGGTAGGCGTTTCTATCCAGATCAGCTTTGTGTTGGCGTTGACATACTTCCGGATGTTCTCTGCCTCCTGCATACCTATAAAATGGAATTTAATGCCGTAGCGCTCAAATACTTTGGTGAAAATTCGGTAAGTGCCGCCATACAGGTCGTTGGAGGCAATAACCTCATCGCCCGGGTTGAGCAGCTTTAGCACTGCATCGGTCGCGGCCAGGCCACTACCGAATGAGATGCCGTATTTACCATTCTCGATGGCAGCCAGGGCATCCTGCAACGCATCGCGGGTGGGGTTTTGTGTACGGGCGTATTCATAGCCTTTATGCTGGCCGGGGGCGCTTTGTACATAAGTGGATGTCTGAAAGATAGGGGTCATGATGGCCCCGGTTGATGGATCCGGGCTTACGCCTGCGTGTATGAGTTTAGTTCCGAGCTTCATGCCTGAAATATTTGTTATGAGATGATCTGTTAGTCTGAAAGTTCCAAAGGTACTAATTCCGGCATTGCGGCGAATAAAGGGTAAAAGTTCAGCGTATGGCCTGTGCTGTGAATGCTATCTTGAAGACAGCCAATAAGATAGCTTATCAGATGATGAAAAAGCTAAATAAGTAGTTTTACGCAAGACCAGGCTGAAGTATAAATACGCCCTACTGTACTGGTTTTTGTCCGAAATCGCTTTCAAAAGGTCCTTCACGGAAGAAAATGCAACATTCACGAACAAAATTTGTTCACTCAGCCGAAACCGTAGTTTCCGCGCAGTAATTCGCCCTACATTTGAAAAGGTTTTTCATAGGATATGGTTAAAATTCGTGGGCGGTAATCTTACCGCCTTTTTCTTACTTAATTAAAAAGCGAAGAGGGAATAGCTTGCTATTCCCTCTTCGCTTTTTAATCTTTTATTCTTTCTGTGGTGTAAACTTCTTTATTGTAATGGGGGTGAGGCATTCTCCCGTTCACATGTTGATCTGCCGTTCACAGCTGATGATCATAATAACTGGTTATTTCTTCTTGTCAGCCTTTGCAACGGCTACAGGTGCTTTTTCGGAGAATTTAATAGGCAGGCTCACGCTGGTTGTATCCCATGCTACTACCAGGTTAGCGCCATAATCTGCTTTCTCGAAAACGATGGTGAACGGTTCTACAGGCGTGGTCAGTTTAGCAACCGGCACATCTGTTCTCACTACATCTTTGTGCTGATCGTATTTAAACGCGCCCCAGATGTCTGTTTCACGGTTAACGATCATTGTCCATTTCTGTTCCGAAAGCTGCGCGTAAAGCGTATAACGGCCTTTAGGAATGGTTTTGCCACCGATTACAACAGGACGGAAAAACTCTATCTCTGTGGCTTCGTTGGCCCCGAGGCGATAGATCTCGCCATAAGATTCCAGTTCACCAAAGATCTTTCTGCCTTTTTTCTGTGGACGGCTGTAAATAACACGTGCTACCAGTGATCCGGGTTCTCCTTTTACTTTCACTACGTAGGGATACATTACAGGATAATATGCCATGTCCATAGGGCTGGCATCTAAAGGGGGCATCTTTTTGTCCTGCGCATAGCTTGAAAGACTGGTGAGGCCTGCTATGGCGATAAGCAGCATTACTCGTACTAAATTTTTCATTGTTGGCTATCAATTCAGATGTTAAGAATAATAGTGCAAACCTACGATTTAATGCGGGTAAGTTTTAACGAAGGCTGTCAATTCGGGAAAGAATGTACGGTAATGGGCAGCAAGTGTGTCATAATGTTCCTGCAGTACAGCAAAAGGAGCATCTGCCGTTACTTCAAGGTATTTGGCCCTGTGTACAATACCGCTGAAGCTCCTGTAAATACCGTCCATAAACTTGTATCCATACAACCAGTCATGTTGCCGCATATGGTGAAACACCTGCTGGAATACAGGCGGTAGTATTGCATGATGACCGGCTAAAGCAGCATATATCTCCTTTGAAAAAGCAGACAAGGTTACATCAGTAAAGATAGCAGGATCTGTGGCCAGGAAATGATCGTATACAATGTCGATGAACACGGCGCTATACCTGCCGCATGAGGGCTGGAAGTATTCCCTGGCGGCCATTGTAACGGGATGTGTATCCGTAAAGTTATCAATGGCCCTGTGTAGCTGTATGCCCTGCTGTATGTCCGGGGCATATTCCTGCCATTGCTTGCCTTTTACATAGTCGGCAATCATATTGCCCACTATAAGGGACTGATCGTGAAAGGAAAGATATGCGTGGGCCAGGTAGTTCATACACTGAAGATAGAACAACTTTTGCAGCTACTGTATTTTGCCTGCCGCGATGCTTATACAGCTTGTATGTTACGTGTGTGTTAAGACTGTCAATCAATTTGTTAAATCACCGCTTTAGGTGAGTTTTTATACCATATATGGTGATTGCCGGCAAAGAAAAATGTGCTGACATTTGTATCGTCATGTTGATAACAACCCGAAGTGAAACAGTGAACAACGATCGTTAACCATTGGTAAAGGGACAAGAGAACTGCAATGAATTCCATTCGTCAATGATCCTGAATTTCCGTCCAGTTTAACAAAAGCTTAACGGAGACCTTTGCAACAATCGGGCTTTCAGCGCAACATGTGCATGGCAAAGGAAGTATGTGGAAAGAGGAAGTAAGTTCAGTATGCCGGCGATATAAGTGGCTTTAGCCAATTAATCTAGCGTATCCACTTATAACAAAGCATTTGACCTGCACCTTCTATTACATGTACATTTACATCACAAAAACAAACCAAAAAAGTTTCCGCCATGAAACCTCGTATCAATTCAATCAACAACATCAATGCATCTGTGGATGCCAACCGGTTGCAAGGTAACCGGTTCAGAAGAATGCTGCTCGTATTTGCTGCAGTACTTTTCTTCTCAACACAATTTGCCTTTGCTGGCACCAAGGAAATGGAAGCCACTACCAAACTGAAACAGGCGCTTAACAAAGAGTTTGCCGGTGCTTCAGATGTTAAATGGTACAGTGAAGACAACAAGACGTTTATGGCTAAGTTCAGTCTGAACGCACGCAGCGTAACTGCTTACTTTGACGGGGATGGTAACCTGCTGGCTACCCGCCGTTATATTGACGAGCAGTACCTGCCGCTGGCTGTATCCAACAAACTGGCAAAACGTTATCCTAAGGACAAGATCCGCTGGGTAGTAGAATTTGACAGTGAAGGCTCAACCGTTTATTATGTAACACTGGAAGGTGAAAAAACATGGAAAGTGATCAAGTCAGGAGCTAACGGCGACCTGAGTGTTTACCAGAACATGAAGAAAGTTTAGACATCAGTTCATCAGTTGAAAGTCCATAGTCAGTATAGTCCATAGTAGCGGCAGCTATTATGGGCTATTTTTTTTAATTCCTTACCTTTGCCGTTCTCTATTGGATTTTAAACTTATAAACGGACATGAATAAAGGGCCTATTTCTCAATTTATCCAGCACCACTACCGCCACTTTAACGCGGCTGCACTGGTGGATGCTGCCAAGGGATATGAAACACATTTACTGGAGGGCGGTAAAATGCTGGTATCCCTTGCTGGTGCTATGAGTACCGCCGAGCTGGGTATTTCTTTCGCGGAAATGATCCGCCAGGGAAAAGTAGACATTATCTCCTGTACCGGGGCTAACCTGGAAGAGGATATCATGAACCTCGTAGCACATACACATTACAAGAGGGTTCCTCATTACCGTGACCTGAGCCCCCAGGAAGAGTGGGATCTGCTGCAGGATGGCTTTAACAGGGTAACAGATACCTGCATACCGGAAGAAGAAGCTTTCCGCCGTATACAGGAACATATTCATAAGATCTGGAAAGAGGCGGATGATAAAGGCGAACGCTATTTCCCGCACGAGTACATGTACAAGCTGCTGCTGAGCGGCGCTATGAAAGAACACTACGAGATCGATCCGAAAAACAGCTGGATGATCGCTGCTGCTGAACGTAATATTCCGATCGTAGTACCAGGATGGGAAGATAGCACCATGGGTAACATCTTCGCTTCCTATATCATCAAGGGCGAACTGAAAGCCTCTACCATGAAGAGCGGTATCGAATACATGGTATGGCTGGCTGACTGGTACCGGAACAATTCCGCTGGTAAGGGTGTAGGCTTCTTCCAGATCGGTGGCGGTATAGCGGGCGACTTCCCCATCTGCGTGGTGCCAATGATGTACCAGGACCTGGAATGGCATGATGTGCCTTTCTGGAGCTATTTCTGCCAGATCTCTGACTCTACTACTTCTTACGGTTCTTATTCCGGAGCGGTGCCTAACGAGAAGATCACCTGGGGTAAACTGGACATCAATACACCGAAATTCATCGTCGAATCTGATGCTACAATTGTAGCGCCATTGATATTTGCTTACCTGCTGGGCTGGTAAGAATATCTGGCAACAGATAAAATACTATAATAGAACGCTGATCGCTGCATTTTTTGTGGAGATCAGCGTTTTACATTAGTACAATACTATCAGTTTTAATATGAAAAGCGTATATTGTACCCTTATAACTTCCAAATATGAAAAACATTATTCCACTTCTAACAGTGGCAGCCGCGGTGAGCATAAGCGCCTGCCAGTCTGGTGCAAAAACCAATAATAATTCAGTAGATAGTATGAGTACGAATCAAGACACTGTTTCAGCAGGACAGATATCAGATGCTGCATTCGACAAAATGGTTGATGGCAAACAGGTGAAATTATATCACCTGAAAAAAGGAAACCTCCAGGTAGCCATCACAAACTATGGCGCCAAGATCGTTAGCCTGCTGGCTCCTGATAAACAGGGACAACTGGCCGATGTGGAACTGGGCTATGACAACATCGACCAGTATGTGAACACCAAGGAAAGATATTATGGCGGTATCGTTGGACGTTACGGTAACCGTATTGCCAAAGGCAAGTTTAAAGTGGATGGCAAAGAATACAGCCTGGCTACAAACAATGGCGTAAACCACCTGCACGGCGGTAAAAAAGGTTTCAACGACGTAGTATGGGATGCTGAGCAGCCTGATGATCACACTCTGAAGCTGCATTACCTGTCAAAAGATGGCGAAGAAGGTTATCCCGGCAATCTCGATATCACGCTTACCTACCAGCTGACAGACAGTAACGAGGTGAAGATCGATTATACCGCTACTACCGATAAGCCTACCGTAGTAAACCTGACCAATCACTCATTCTTTAACCTGCATGGTGCCGGCAACGGAGACATCAACGACCACGTGATGTACATCAATGCAGATAAATTCACCCCGGTTGACAGTACACTGATCCCTACCGGGAAGCTGGAGCCGGTAAAAGGTACTCCAATGGACTTTACCACTCCTACCAGGATCGGGGACAGAGTAGATGCTGACTTCGAACAGCTGAAATTCGGTAAAGGCTACGACCACAACTATGTATTGAACAAGAAAGGCAAGGAACTGTCGCTGGCCGCTACCGTACAGGAGCCACAGAGTGGCCGTTTCCTGGAGGTATGGACAACAGAGCCTGGTGTGCAGTTCTATGGCGGTAACTTCCTGGATGGTACCGATAAGGGTAAGGAAGGTAAAACCTACGTTCACCGCGGAGCTTTCTGCCTGGAAACACAGCATTACCCCGATTCTCCTAACCAGCCAAGCTTCCCTTCAGTAGTGCTGAAGCCGGGCGAGACCTACAAGTCTACTTGTGTGTATAAGTTTGGTGTGAAGTAAGAGAAACTCGTCAAGATAATTTGAGCCATAGTACCTGCGGGTGCTATGGCTTTTTTGTGCCCCCCTGAGTGCGGGTGTCCCCGTATCGGCTATAGTGGAGATTCACTTCGACTATCCTACCGCTTCCTACCTATAGGCGCTATAGGCCTACATTTCACCTACTATTCTATAGCGTTCGCTATAGAACAGTGCCTAAAATGCTATAGTAGAGCGCCTGTAGGATATAGCCTCCACCGAATCTCCACCGAATAGCAACAATATATCAGATATTAGAAAAACAGGTCGGAAGCAATTCCATCTGCAAATAATCTGCCTTCCGGGGTCAGTACCAGCGCCTCCTCTCTAAATATCATCCAGCCTTTATCTATAAAGGGACGGGCCATGTTCAGCAGGGTGTCGCGTTTCTCAACCCCAAAGCGTTCCGCCACCACAGGCAGCAGGCAACCCTGGGAAGTGCGGAGGGTGGTCATAATGTATTCATTCAGCATCATGGATGGGGTCAGTTCTTCAATCTCGAAGGGAATAATGTCCTGCTCCATGCTTTTGATATAAAGGGCATTGTTGGCGATGTTCCACTGGCGGGAATGGCCGTTGAATGAGTGGGCAGAAGGGCCTAAACCAAGGTAAGGCTGGGACTGCCAGTAGCTGCTGTTATGCCGTGAATGCCAGCCGGGGAGGGCAAAATTGGAAATTTCGTAATGTTCGTAGCCGGCTTTGGCCATCCACTGCATCAGCAGCTCGAAGTGCCGGGCCGCCTTGTCGGTGTCCACGGCGGCTACTTTCTTTTTGCGGATGAACTGGTCCAAAGCAGTACCGGGTTCTACTGTAAGGGCATAACAGGAAAGGTGTTGTACGCCGAGATCAATGGCTTGTTGAACATTAGTAGCCCAACCTTCATCGGTCAGTGTAGGGCCACCATAGATCAGGTCAATGGTCAGATTATTGAATCCTGCGGTCTGAGCGTCCCGGATGCATTGTAAGGCCTGTTGACTATCGTGCGCCCGGTTCATCCAGCGGAGGTCTTCCTCGTGGAAGGACTGTACTCCTATACTCAACCGGTTAATGCCGGTACTACGGAGCTCTCCCAGCTTTGGAGGAGTAAGGTCATCAGGATTGGCCTCCAGGGTGATCTCGGCTTCAGGGGATATTTCGAAAGTATTGTACAGTGTGTCCAGCAATTGCTGCAGGTCTTCCTTTTTAAGAAGACTGGGCGTTCCGCCGCCAAAGTAGATGCTGGTAACCGTCTGACCGGCCAGGTAGTCCTTTTGCAGCGCTGCTTCCCGCAGCATTTGTTTTATCAGGGCTGGTTGCTGTGCAAGAGAGGTGGAAAAATGAAAATTGCAGTAGTAACAAGCTTGTTTGCAAAAAGGAATATGTAGATAGATACCTGCCATGTCTTTGTTGTTCGATGAATTGGAATTATTCCCTGGTAGCCAGGATTCCCATGAAAGCAGCGGCAAAGGTACGCTAATAGTGAGGTATATCCTTCCGGGTGTCTGAGGCATGACGGCCGTGTGAGGCGGATATATCAAAATCATGAGATACGGCGTTAATAAAGCAGAAATAATATCCGAAGGGCTTCGTCCACCATTCCTGTAGCAATGCCTGGCAGGGATGGGCTGAAGCCAGGTGATGGACCAGAGGAACAGCAGATAAGTGTCTATGCCCGGATGAGTGCGTGGGGAATTGCTGCGTATGCTTAAATAAGTATATGGTTATTATAGCATACGAGCTATTGAGGATGGACAATTTTTATATCTTTGCCCACAACTTTACACGGCATTTAAAATATTTCCTGGTGCGAAACTGGTTATTGTTCCTGTTCATTATACCCTGTTTACGTTTGGCGGCTCAGACTGATAGTACTGTACGGCAGGAGCCGGCAGTGCAGCATGCACCTGCAAAAGTGCAGAACGCTCCCCGGGATACGGCTGCCAGGCCGGTGAAAAAGAAAGTGCCGGTGGTCAGAAAAGACAGTACAGGCGCCATTATACCTGAGAGCGCAGTTAGACCTGCGGCTCCGGTAGCACCGGCGGCCAATAATCCTGCTGTGCCCGCAGCTCCGGCTACGGTTACTCCAGCTACTGCAGCGGTTGCCGCTGACAGCGTACAGCAGCAGGCTGTCGTACCTTCAAAACAGGAAACGGCCTATGATCTGTTCCTGAAAGATCTGACGGTAAAGAATGTGTTTTTGAAGGCCAATAAGCCTTCCCGCCTGGATGTGAACAAGCTAAGGGTGTATGAAGATCTTGACTGGCTGGTGTATGTGATGACGGGCGTTGTGTTATTACTCGGCATCATCCGCCTGAGCTATCTGAAGTATTTCTCTGACCTGTTCCGGGCATTTATGAATCCTACGCTGAGCCAGCGCCAGCTGAAGGACCAGTTATCACAGTCGCCTTTCCCCAATTTCCTGCTGAACAGCTATTTCGTGATCAGCCTGGCATTATATCTTTACCTGTTGATGTACCGCCAGCAATATATTACCAGCAATACTGCCTGGATGGCGATACCTGGTCTGATCGTACTGGTGGCCGTTGTATATGGGGTAAAATACCTGATGCTGCGTTTCTGTGGCTGGTTATTCGGCAGTAGCGAGCTGGCAGACGCCTATATCTTCATTTTGTACCTGATCAATAAGGTTTTGGGCATTTTGCTGGTACCGTTCCTGGTGATCCTGGCTTTTTGTACACCGGAATTGGCAAAAGCCTTTATGTATATCTCTATATTCTTTATTGTTTTATTGGTGGCATACCGCTATATCAGGTCGTATTCAGTGGTAAAACAATACTTATCTTTCAGCAGATTGCATTTTTTTCTTTACCTTTGCGCATTCGAAGTAGCGCCGGTTTTAATAATAACTAAGGTGTTGCTGGTCGCGTTAACTGGTGGTCTCTGATTTTAAAACTGCCTATTGTTAACACAAGAGCAAAAAAACGTATGATTAAAGGCGGGCCAAAAAAAGATTTGCAAGCAAAACACATTCAGTCAATTCTAATTTCCCAACCTAAGCCTGAAACAGAAAAATCACCATACTTTGAACTAGCGAAAAAATTCAATGTTAAATTGGATTTTTATCCGTTTATAAGGGTGGAGGGACTGTCCGCAAAAGACTTCAGGAAACAAAAGATTGACATACAGAATTTTACGGCTGTTATTTTTACCAGCCGGAACGCTGTAGACCATTTTTTCAGGATCTGTGAGGAAATGAAAATCAAGGTGTCCCAGGACTGTAAGTACTTCTGTATCACAGAAGCTATTGCCTTGTATTTGCAGAAATTCATCCTATACCGGAAACGTAAAGTATTCTATGGTGCCGACGGGTCTACCAAAAGCCTGCTGGAAGTGATGAACAAGCACCGCGACAATGAAAAGTTCCTGTTCCCCAGCTCTGATAGCCAGCGTAAGGACATTGAAGAATGGTTGAAAGCCAATAAATGTGAATACGCAACTGCTACTTTGTACAAAACAGTTTCCAACGACGTGAAGGAATTACTGGAAGGTACTGAATACGATATGATCGTCTTCTTCAGTCCTTACGGCGTAAAATCCCTGTTCGAGAACGTACCGAAGTTCGAGCAGAATGGTACCCGTATCGGTTCTTTCGGTCCTACTACTTCAGCGGCTGTTGAGGAGGCCGGTCTGAGGCTGGACGTAAAAGCTCCTACCCCGCAGGCGCCATCCATGGTAGCGGCGCTGGAGCAGTACCTGGCCACGATCAACAAAAAATAACACGAAAATTACCGGAAAAATAATTGAGTAAAGGGACAGCAAACGCTGTCCCTTTGTTATATTTGAGGTAATAAGAGGGGATCAGGGAAAATACGGCAAACCAGAATACTGTAGAAAAACAACAGAATAACCATAACTGTGAACAGACTAGCGAAAGAAACCAGTCCTTACCTGCTGCAGCATTCGCACAACCCGGTAGATTGGTATCCATGGGGAGAGGAAGCGCTGCAAAAGGCCAAAGCAGAAGACAAACCTATTTTAGTCAGTATCGGATATGCCGCCTGCCACTGGTGTCATGTTATGGAGCGGGAGAGTTTCGAAGATGCAGAAACTGCCCGTATCATGAACGAGCTTTTCATTAATATCAAGATAGACAGGGAAGAACGTCCGGATCTGGACCATATCTATATGGATGCGGTACAGGCAATGACGGGTTCCGGCGGCTGGCCGCTGAACGTGTTCCTGACGCCCGACAAACTGCCCTTTTACGGGGGGACTTATTTCCCACCGGTGAAGGCATTCAACCGTCCCTCCTGGAAGGAGGTGTTGCTGGCATTGTCGCAGGCTTTCAGAGAACGGAGGGAAGACCTGGAAACCCAGGCGGAGAATATGCGGGAGCACCTCACACAGGCGTCGCGGTTTGGTGAGAAGCCTCTTGATCTGCAACTGGTGCCGAAGGAAGAGTTGTTTACGAGAGAACAGTGCAACACGATCTTCAGCAATATGATGCAACAGGGAGACAAGGTATGGGGAGGCTTTGGTAATGCGCCCAAGTTTCCGGGGACTTTTATCATTCAGTACCTGCTGAGGTATCATCATAGTTTTAACGAGCCACAGGCGCTGCAGCAGGCACTGTTATCGCTGGACAAAATGATCCGGGGCGGTATTTACGACCAGCTGGGGGGCGGATTTGCCCGTTACAGCACGGATGCCAAATGGCTGGCGCCCCATTTTGAAAAGATGCTGTATGACAATGCATTGCTGGTAGACGTGTTGAGTGAGGCATACCAGTTGACGGGTAATGAGTTGTATGCAAAGACGATAGCAGATACGCTGGGGTTTGTGGAAAGGGAGATGACGGATGCCGGCGGCGGATTTTATAGTGCGCTTGATGCGGATTCTGAAGGGGTGGAAGGAAAGTTCTATACCTGGAGCCGGGCAGAAATCGAAGCGGTACTTGGCCCGGATGCGGCTTTATTCTGCGCATTTTACGATGTAACGGAAGAAGGTAACTGGGAGGAAACCAATATTTTATGGATCACCAGGCCGGCGGCGGTCTTTGCAGCAGAGAACGGGATAACAGAGGAGGCGCTGGAAAGGAGCCTGGCCATAAGCAGGGAGAAGCTGATGGCAGAGCGGTCGAAGCGGATCAGACCCGGGCTGGATGACAAGATCATACTGGGTTGGAATGCGCTGATGATACACGCCTGTTGTAGGGCATATGCCGCACTTGGTGTAGATAAGTACCGGGAGATGGGGGTAAGTGCCATGAATTTTTGCCTGAAAAATCTGCAACAGATTGATAAACAGTCTTTTTTTCATACATTTAAAGCCGGCGTAGCAAAATATCCGGCGTTTCTGGATGATTATGCGTGGCTGGTACGTGCTTTGATCGCTTTGCAGGAAGTAACGGGAGATGCCGAGTGGCTGGAAAAAGCCCGGGAACTGACGGAGTATGTCATTGCGAATTTTTCAGATGAAGGGGACATCTATTTCTATTATACGGAAGCCGGCCAAACCGATGTTATAGTACGTAAAAAGGAAGTTTATGATGGTGCCACGCCCAGTGGCAATGCTGTAATGGCAGCAAACCTGATCTATCTATCAATCGTTTATGACAAAAAGCAATGGTCAGAGCGGGGCATAGCTATGCTGGCAGGGCAATCCCAGATGGCGGTAAGGTATTCCACCTCATTTGGCGTATGGGCAGGGCTGTTATTAGAGCTGGTAAAGGGAATAAAAGAGATAGCGGTGGTAGGAAATGATTATAAATCCCGGATGCAGGATACTAACAGGCATTATATTCCGTTTAAAGTAATATTGGGAGCTACAACTGACAAGCCGGGAATTCCGCTGTTAGAGCAGCGGGAACGGCCAGGAGAGACGCTTATATATGTCTGCGAGCATTATCATTGTATTAAGCCAGTTAATTATATAGAGGAAATAATTAATTTAAAATAATATTTATGTATCTTGCATGACCATATCTGTGTAAAAAGCGCACGGAAAAATGATTTTGGAAGATATAATAAAATGTTAAAAAGCACGTTTAATTTAAACGTCACGCTTCTCTCAGGGGGCATGAAAAAGTTGGATGAAAACTAACTACGGATTAAAATTAATCGTTACATTTGTTATCTTACTTAAGAGTGGAGAGAGACGAGCAGAGGGGTAGAGTGCTGACTTTGAAGAAAAATACCTTCCAAAGGGAATGAATTTAAAAGTGAAACCAACAAGTAGAACAACCGCTAAATTTCTGAAGTTGCCCTTAACAACTTTAGAGTCATTGTGTGTGAATGGCTCGTTGGTTAACGGTCAGACCGGACAGACCGGCAGGACCTTCGGCCATGTTTCAGAACATAGCGACACCCTCAGTAGCATTGTGGCCAATGTAAACTGCGTCGCCTACGAAATAAATGATTTTCAATGAAAGCTACCCTTATGAAGCTTAATTTTTCAAGTGGTCTGTTAGCAGTATTGCTGGTTAGCCTGCTCGCCAGCTGCGGTGGTAGTAAAACCCCCAAAAACGCGCAAGGACAGCTGATCGGCGTAAGTCCCAGACCTAAGTATTTCCCGCCAGTGCCCTATGGAATGGTTTATGTTCCTTCCGGAACTTTTCACATGGGTCCCAGCGATGAGGATTTGAACTACGCGTACACCGCCCGTAACAAGTCTATTTCCATCTCCGGTTTCTATATGGATGCTACGGAGATCACAAATAACGAGTACAGGCAGTTCGTACAGTGGGTGACAGATTCTATTGCCCACATTATGCTGGGTGACGTAAAGAACGATGGTGGTGAGGATTATATCGATTGGAAGAAGAAAATCAATTACAGGGATAAATCCACCATGGAGAAACTGGAGGGTATGACCTATGCACCTGAAGACCGTCTGTATGGACGTAAGGAATTCGACGTGCGTAAATTGGTTTACCATGCAGAGACCTTCAACTGGGAACAGGCCAAACTGCGTGAGAACGCAAACAAGTCCCGTTCTAAGTTCATTGTTAAGAAAGACGTTGCTATCTATCCTGACACACTGTGCTGGATCCGCGACTTCTCTTACGCTTACAATGAGCCGATGACGAGGATGTACTTCTGGCACCCTGCGTTCGATAACTATCCGGTAGTGGGTGTGACCTGGCACCAGGCTAACGCCTTCGCAGAATGGCGTAGTAAGTTCTGGGAAGACTACCGTATCTCTAAGAAATTATTCACTGAAGATAAATTCCAACTTCCTTCAGAAGCGCAGTGGGAATATGCAGCACGTGGCGGCAGAGAGCAATCTCCTTACCCATGGGGTGGTTATTACCTGCGTAACAAGAAAGGTTGCTTGCTGGCTAACTTTAAACCAGGTCGTGGTAACTATCCTGAAGACGGTGGTTTCTACACTGTAAGAGCGGATGCTTACTGGCCAAACGACTACGGTTTATATAACATGTCAGGGAACGTAGCTGAGTGGACACAGGACATTTATTATGAGAACGCGTACTCTTTCACATCTGATATGAACCCATACCTCCGTATGGACATCCCGGATAGCGCGGTTCCAAAAATGAAACGTAAAGCTGTAAGAGGTGGTTCCTGGAAAGATATCGGGTATTTCCTCCAGACAGGTACACGTTCCTACGAATACCAGGATAGTGCTAAATCTTACATTGGTTTCAGATGTACGATCGCATTCCTGAGCCGTTCTAAAAACGATTTTGGTCACAGGTAAGAACTATAGTAACAGCCATTACGGATAGATGAGCGAGAAAACAGGCAGTATCGAAGAGACAGGATCATTATTCCTGTATGCCTTTGGGACGGGCATGTGTGAGATAATCAAACTTAAAAATGTTGATATGAGAAACCGTATGATGTACATTGGGAAACTGCAAATCATCGTTGAGCAACAACTATTCCATAACAATTTAACCTTTAACACTTTAACCAGTAAATTTTGACCTATGGCTATGAATCCTACTACATCGAAATGGCTTAATTTCTTTGTTTGTGTCGCAGCATCAGTAGTAATTATCGGAGCGTTGTTCAAACTGCAACACTGGCCAGGCGCGGATATCGCCCTGATCGTTGGTTTGAGCACAGAAGCGCTTATCTTCTTCGTTTATGCATTCGTACCAGATAGTGGTGGTCACGACGGTGCTGCTCAGGTAGCAGTAGTAGCCGGTGGTAGCCCTGCGCTGGCTGGTCTGGATAAAATGCTGGAAGAAGCTGACATCACTCCGGTTAGTCTGCAGCGTCTGAGCGAAAACTTCCAGAAATTAGGTTCCACTGTAGATAAAATGCGGGATATCAGTGACGTAGTTGCCGCTACAGGCGATTACACACAAAAAACAAGAGAAGCTGCCA
Organism: Chitinophaga filiformis; assembly: GCF_023100805.1. Classification (NCBI taxonomy): domain Bacteria; kingdom Pseudomonadati; phylum Bacteroidota; class Chitinophagia; order Chitinophagales; family Chitinophagaceae; genus Chitinophaga; species Chitinophaga filiformis. The sequence continues at coordinate 596,190 of NZ_CP095855.1, read as the reverse complement.
GCGCTATCGGTAATGTAGCTCACGCTTATACTACTGCTGCTTCAGCTGTATCTTCTTTCAACAGTGCTTCTGAATCTACAAGAAGCTTCCACGAGCAGATGCAGGGTATGACCAAAAACCTGGCTTCCCTGAATGCTATCTACGAACTGGAACTGCAGGATACTAACAATCACCTGAAAGCTATGAACAACTTCTATAGCAATCTGCTGAATGTATCCCAGGCAATGACCAGCAGCGTAGACGATGCGCGCAAAACACAGGATCAGATCTCTAAACTGGCTCATAACCTGACTAGCCTGAACACCGTTTACGGTAACATGCTCAGCGCTATGCACAGTGCGAGATAAGGTACGACTATAGTTTAATTTGAATTAACAAGAAACAATCATTCAAACCTGAGAACAAACTATGGCACTACCTAAAGATCCCAGGCAAAAGATGATCAATATCATGTACCTGGTCTTGACGGCCATGCTGGCATTGAACGTCTCTGCTGAGATATTGAACGCATTTAATATAGTTAACGATTCAATAGAAAACTCAAATATTTCGATCACAAGCAAAAACTCAATCACTTACGATCAGTTTGGAAAACAGATGGCTACCGATCCTGCGAAGGTAGGGCCACTGAAAGAAAAGGCTGAACAAGTGAAAGCTATCTCTGCTGAAATGTATGTATACCTCGATACACTGAAAGCAACTATCATCAGAGAAAGCGGTGGCTTGAACGAATACGGTGATATTAAAAGTAAGGACAACCTGGACGCCCCTACACGTGTAATGGAAAACCAGAAGAAAGGTCCTGAACTCGAAAAACGCCTGACTGATTTACGCAGCAAGCTGTTGTCTTTCGTTGATGCAAAAGATCCGAAAGCAAAAGCAGAATTCGAAAAAAGTTTACCACTGCGTGTCGAAATCGGTAAATCACATGGTAACGAACATGGTCCTAAAAATAAGACCTGGACTTCTTACCATTTCAACATGGTGCCTACCATCGCAGCTGTAACCATTCTGAGTAAATTCCAGAATGACATCAAGAACTCTGAGTCAAGATTAGTTGACTACCTGTTCAGTAAGATCGGTGAAGATGATTTTAAGTTCGATAAAATCAGACCATTCGTATCTCTGAACTCTAAAAATCTCATGGAAGGTCAGACACTGACTGCCCAGATCGCAGTTGGTGCTTACAGCAGCACTGTTAATCCAGAGATCGTAGTTAATGGCCAGAGCATCGAGGCTAAAGAAGGTCTTGGTACTTTTACTATGCCAGTATCTGGTATCGGTGAAAAGAACATCTCTGGTAAAATTACGCTGAAGAAGCCAAATGGTGATGTTGAATCATATGACTTCAATGAAGCTTACAGTGTAGGTGCTTCTACAACTTCTATCTCTGCCGACAAAATGAACGTACTGTACATTGGTTTGTCGAACCCGATCTCCATCTCTGCCGGTGGTGTTCCTGCTGAAAAAGTATCTGCAGGTATCAACAACGGTAACATGACGAAGACGGGTGCTGGTAAGTATGCTGTCGTAGTAAGCAAACCAGGTACTGCGATGATCAGTGTTAGCGCTGATATCGATGGTAAAGTAAAAACACTGGGTTCAAAAGAATTCCGTATCAAATACATTCCTGACCCGGTAATGAAAGTGGGTTTGAGCAGAGGTCCTTTCATGAAAGCTGCTGAGTTCAAAGTTCAGGGCGGTCTGCGTGCTGACCTGGAAGACTTCCTTTTCGAAGGTGTTAAATACGATGTTGTTAGCTATCGTATCGGTATCGACGCAAAAGGTAAAGACTACGCAGAAGCTGATGCAAACTCCGCTTACTTCCCAAGCAGCGTAATGCCGGTGATCCGTTCCCTGAGAGCAGGTGATATCGTATACTTCGATAACATCCGCATTAAAGGTCCGGATGGAAGGGTAAGAGATATGCCTAACGTCAATTTCAAGATTAACTAATATTATTTTCTATGCGAGCAGTCATCCTTAACAGAATTGGTTGGTGTTCCCTCCTGTTGGTAGTAGTACTGGCAACAGAGGCCAACGCACAACGCCGTCGCGGCGGAGGAACTACACGTCGTACTCCGGGAGCTGAACAAACAGCTACACCAACACAGGATGCTTCAGTTGTAAATCCCGCTACCGGAAACAGTGTTGCTACACCGCCACCGCCAGCTCCAACCGCAGCAGATGGGGCTTCTCTCCGCCCGGATGGTATTGGTATCCCGGTAGATACCCCACGCAAATCCCTGCGTACGGATGGCATTTCTGAAAAGAACTTCATCAAAGACCGTGTGCCTATCGCTTACGATCATATCCGCTCAGATGACGAATTCTGGGAAAAGAAGATATGGCAGGTGATTGACACCCGCGAAAAGATGAACCTTCCTTTCCAGTACAATGTTGAGGATGAATCAGGTACTAACCAGCTGTTCATTAACATCCTGCTGAACGCGATTAAGAACAAGGAAGTTGAAGCATTCAGTGCTATCGACGACAGGTTCACTACTGTACTTCCTTATGCCGATATTCAGACTAAACTGAGCGGTGAAGAAAAGACTGTACGTAGTATCGACCCTGTAACCGGTGAAGAGAAAATGGTAACTACCCGCGATGAGTTTGACCCACGTACTGTAGTTCAGTACAAGATCAAAGAAATCTGGGTGTTCGATAAAGAAGCATCTGCGCTGAAAGTACGTATCCTCGGTATTGCACCAATGGTATCCCGTATGAACGAAGATGGTTCCTTCCGTGCAGCTATCCCGCTGTTCTGGCTATATTATCCTGATCTGCGTCCTGTACTGGCCAGATACGATGTGTACAACCAGAATAATGACGCTGCTACCATGAGTTGGGAAGACCTTTTCGAAATGCGTTTCTTCTCCAGCTTTGTGATCAAGGAAAACAACACTTACAACCGCGAGATCAAGGATTACATTAAAGATGGTACCATGCGTCTCCTGGAAGGTCAGGCGATCAAGGATAAGATCTTTAACAAAGAACAGGATATGTGGCAGTATTAATCTGCTCGCAGTATAAAGAAACTGAAAGGGAGTCTGTTGAACAGGCTCCCTTTTTGTTTTTCCCTTTTCCCTGTTACTTTTGTGGCCAATTAATCATCTGTATATGTCTGCGAAATTTGAGACCCCTGTTCTATTGAAAGAACTTCACCTGCAACTAGACGATCTGTTGAAAACCGCCAACGAACAATTTGTGCCGGCACCGAAAGAAGTGCTGTTGCGGCAGCCAGCTCCGGAAAAATGGAGCGTAGCCCAATGCCTGGATCATCTGAATGCCTATTCCCGTTTTTATGTACCTGCTATGGAAAAAGCAATTCAATCTGCCTTGACCGGTAGCCTTCCACCCGCACCGGCTGCTACTTTCAAAAGTGGATGGCTGGGAAATTATTTTACGAAGATGATGGAGCCTAAAACAGATGGCCAACCGGGTATGCGTATGCAGGCTCCGAAAGCCTATCGCCCCATGTCCAACCTGGATGCGGACAAGGTAGTGTCGGAGTTCATAGCATGGCAACAGAAAACAAAGGCGCTGCTTGACCAGGCGCAATCTGTCAACCTCCAAAAGCTGAAAATCCCAACTACCCTGGGTAACTGGCTGAAGTTTTCACTGGGAGATACGTTCCGCTTTGTTATAGCGCACGAACGCCGTCACATGGCCCAGGCGCTCAGGGCGAAGGCGCAATAAGCTGTGCTGACAGGCTGAAGGAATCCACTGTGTAAGACACAGCATACCTATAGATATCGTGTCCTTCGGAGGCTTTAAAAGAGGCACAAACCAGAAATAATATTCTTATGGTACCGGTGGCGCATCTGTTTCGCCGGTAGCAGGATGGAAATGGGCATAGACCAGCCTTGCCTTGGCTGCTCCTATTTCCTTTACCAGGTCCTCCTCCGAAAGGAGCTTTATTTTTGCAACGGAACGGAAGGTTTTCAGGAGCTGGGTGGCAGTATTCTCTCCGATGCCTTTGATACCTTCCAATTCGTTCTTAAAGGTGCCTTTGCTGCGCTTCTGGCGGTGGAACGTGATGCCAAAACGGTGTACCTCGTCACGCACCCGGCGGATGAGCTTCAGGCTTTCGCTATCATAGGGTAATTTGATACTTTCTTTATCGCCGGGAAAAAAGATCTCCTCCTCATTCTTCGCCAGGCCTACTACCGTCATACTGCCAATGAGGTCCAGCTCGCGTATACTTTCCATGGCCGATCCAAGCTGCCCCTTACCACCGTCTATGATAACCAGCTGGGGCAATGGCTGCTGCTCTGCCAGCAGACGGCTGTAACGGCGGTATACCACCTCTTTCATGGAAGCAAAGTCGTTAATGCCCTGTACCGTTTTAATATTGAAATGGCGATAATCTTTCTTTGAAGCTACGCCGTCTTTGAATACCACGCAGGCAGACACCGGGTAGCTTCCCTGGAAATTGGAGTTATCGAAACACTCAATGTGTACGGGCAGTTCCTGTAGCTCGAGGTCGGCCTGTAACTGGTACAACACCTTCTTTCTTTCCATATCGCTCTTGCCTTCCAGGTGCAGGATCTTTTTGCGGTACAGTTCTTCCCTGAAATAGTTCACGTTCTTTTCAGAGAGTTCCAGCAGCTTCTTTTTGTCCCCTCCTTTCGGTACTGATACGGTGATATGTTCTTCGGGGTATTCTATTTCAATAGGCACAATGATCTCCCTGCTGAGGCTCTGAAAAGCATCGCGCAGGTAGCTGACCGCATAGGTCAGCACTTCCACATCATCCTCTTCCAGTTTTTTCTCCAGTGTTACCGTTTTGGTATCTGCGATAGTACCGTTCAATACGCGGAGGTAATTCACGTAGGCGTAGTTGCCTTCGCTGATAATAGAAAAGACATCCACATTGCCTATACGGGTATTTACGATGGTTGATTTTGCCTGGTATGCCTGCAGGCTTTCTATCTTCTTCCTTACGATCTCTGCTTTTTCAAATTCCATGTTCATGGCATGCTCCTGCATCTGGTTGCGAAACAGCTGTAAAACAGGACTGAGATTGCCCTTGAGAATGTTCTTTACCTGTTGTAGTCCCTCCCGGTAGTCTTCTTCTGTCTGCAATCCTTCACAGGGGCCTTTACAGTTGCCAAGATGGTATTCAAGGCATACTTTGTATTTCCCTTTGTTGACGTTTTGCGGGGAGAGGTTCAGGTTGCAGGTACGCAGGGGGATGTTGTAACGGATCACTTCCAGCAGTTCGCGTACGCGACCGACAGAGGTGAATGGCCCCAGGTATTCGGAACCGTCTTTGATAACATTACGGGTCAGGAATACGCGGGGATATGATTCATGTTTTATAACGATGTAAGGATAGGTCTTGTCATCCTTCAGGTTAATATTAAACCTGGGCTGGAACTGTTTGATCAGTGAATTCTCCAGGAGGAAGGCATCCTGTTCGGATCCGACAATGGTAAATTCAATGTGATGGATTGTTTCTACCAGCCGGCGTGTTTTATAGTTATCGTGATTCTTAACAAAATACGAGCTAACCCTTTTACGCAGGCTTTTGGCTTTTCCCACGTAAAGCAGTTCACCTGCTTCGCTGTAATATTTATAAATACCAGGTTGAAGGGGTATGGTATGTGATATCTGTTGAAACTCCGCTGCTGTCATGTTCTAAAGAAGATCTGTTAGGGGTGCCTGAGCAGAACCTTCACATCCAGTTCCCTGGCGGGCAGAAACGCGATCTTCTGCCAGGTCACAATACGGATATGCTTGTCGTGCTGGTACACCAGGTTTTGCTGGTATTCGTATACCAGGTTCTGAACGTGTTTATTCATCTGCACGTTCGTAATATGTTGCTGGTTGTCAATATCCATGATCACTTCCTGCGGTACGGTGGCCGCATTTCTGGCCTTGTACATGAGGGAATGTGTACCGGTGAACTGGTCTGCCAGCAGAATAGTGTCGTACGCCCCCTGCAGGGATGGCTTGTTCAGGTCCACTTCCAGGAAGGGCGCCAGTAGGTGTTGTAATTGTGCTGAATCGGGTTTGGTAATGGTCAGGCTGTCGCGCTGGCCGTTCATGACGATGGTCTTCTGTAAGGCGGGCTTATGTGTATTTATATTATTCAGTTCTTCCTGAAAATAACCTTTAAGATCCCTGTACGTATGCCCTTTACCCTGGCCGGCCCTGTCTCCTGTGCAGGAAACGGTGAAGGCAACAACAGCCACCAATGTCCATGAAAAACGATGATCCATCCTGCAAATTTAGGGAAGAACGTTCAAAGCTGCGTGTATATGATACGTGAAGGCAACGTACTAAAAGTAGACAAAAGGCTGATAGACCATGCCGGCCGGCTGCAGTGGATTGGGAGGCTGGGAAGCGGTATAGAGCTGATCGATGTGCCCTATACTGAAAGTAAGGGGATTCACATAAAAAGTTAATGCGCCGTAAAAACGGCGCATCTGATGCATGAGCAAATCTGTCGAGAGCACTAAAAAACGTAAAACGTATTATCTCGGGGAATAGTTACAGGATAGAAATAATATAAAATAAGAAAGCTGTCCACCTGCGGCAGACAGCTTTCAAAAGCAGTTATATATACACTTAGATCAGTACGCTACCTGTCATTTCCTTTGGAATAGGAAGGCCCATCAGTGTGAGGATGGTAGGCGCCACGTCTCCCAGTTTACCAGGTTTTACTGCTCCTTTAAAATCATTGCTGATAATAAAATAAGGCACCAGGTTAGTGGTATGAGCTGTATTTGGCGTACCGTCATTGTTGATCATAAAATCAGCATTACCGTGGTCAGCCGTAAGGAATACGGTATAATCATTTGCCAGGGCAGCAGTTACCACTTTGTTCACACAGGCATCTACTGTTTCTACTGCTTTGATGGCAGCTTCCCAGATACCGGTATGACCTACCATGTCGGCGTTAGCGAAGTTGAGGCAGATAAAGTCGGCTGATTTGCTTTCTATTTCCGGAACGATGGTGTTGGTCACCTCGTAAGCGCTCATTTCAGGTTGCAGGTCGTAGGTAGCCACTTTTGGAGAGGCAACGATAAGACGGCGTTCACCTTTAAATTCTTTTTCACGTCCGCCGGAGAAGAAGAAAGATACGTGCGGATATTTCTCTGTTTCTGCTATACGGATCTGGCTGCGGTTGTTTGCTTCCAGTACTTCTCCCAGTGTATTCGCCAGGTTATCATTTTCGAATATCACATGAACACCTTTGTAGGTCTTGTCATATTCGGTCATAGTAGTGTAGTGCAGCGGGAGCGGTTCCATACCGAAGTCAGGGAAAGACTGCTGGGTAAGCACCTGGGTGATCTCGCGGCAACGGTCTGTACGGAAGTTGAAGCAGAGCACTGCATCGCCTGGCTGAATGGTGGTGATAGGTTTCTGCTGTGCATCTGTTACTACGATAGGCTTGATGAATTCATCAGTAACGCCTTCTGCGTAGGAAGTTTTGATGGCGGTAATTACGTCCTGTGTAGGGGTGCCGGTACCGTGTACCAGTGCATCGTAAGCCAGTTTTACACGTTCCCAGCGCTTGTCGCGGTCCATAGCATAATAACGGCCGGTGATGCTGGCCACCTGACCGGTGGTTTGTTTCAGGTGCGCTACCAGGTCTTCCATGTAACCCAGGCCACCCTTGGGATCTGTATCACGGCCGTCAGTAAAGGCGTGAATGAACACTTTGGTCAGTCCTTTATCTTTTGCTATCTGTGTCAGTGCTTTCAGGTGATTGATGTGAGAGTGTACACCACCATCACTGACAAGCCCCATAAGGTGCAGGGCCTTGTCATTTTCCCTGGCATAGTTGAAAGTTTCCTGCAATACGCTGTTGGCAGCCAGTTCGCCACTGCGGATGGCCACATTGATACGTTGCAGTTCCTGGTATACAATACGTCCTGCGCCGAGGTTCAGGTGACCTACTTCGGAGTTACCCATCTGGCCTTCCGGTAAACCTACTTCTTCGCCGCAGGTAACGAGGGTGCTGTGCGGGTATTTAGAATACAGACTGCTTACAAAAGGAGTCTTAGCATGTGCTATAGCGTCAGCGGCAGGAACCTGTCCTTGCCCCCATCCATCCATGATAACGAGAATGGCTCTTTTCTTTTCCATATTTCCGGTTGTAATTTTCTTGTTCTGTAAAGGAGGCTAAAGTTATGAAGCATCCATGAATACGCATCAAACTTATTGAAATGGCGCCAAAAATCATACAGCAGTGAAAGAACTTTATTGCAGTTAGGTTTTATTCTAAAAATATATATTAATATATTCGCATTAATTAATCACTGTACAATACAACGATAATTGTATTTTAAAAGCTCTCCTGCAAATTGGCATAGTTTTAGCCCATTTCACTACAATGATGAAAACTTTACTACTTAATAAAATACTGACGATGAAAAAGTTAATGTATGTGCTTGGAGTTGTGTTGTTTGGCGTCATTATCACTGCACTTACACTGTCAGCCGCTACCTTAAAACCTACTGCAGCAGGCCCCTTTGAAGATGTAGTGAGTGCTATTAAACAAGGCGATGCGAGCGCACTATCCCGCTACCTCGATAACACTGTAGAAATCAGCATGGCAGGTAAATCCAACTCTTACAGCAAGGCACAGGCAGAAATTATCCTGAAAGATTTCTTTTCAAAAAATCAGGTGAAATCATTTGAACTGATTCACCAGGTAGAAAGCGCAGGCGGTTCAAGAGTAGGTATCGCAAATGTGGGCACTACCGGAGGTGCTTACCGTACCTCTTTCTTTCTCCAGAAGAAAGGTGGCTCGATGGTGCTGAATGAATTACGCTTCGAGAACAAATAAATAAACTATTGTTAATATTATAAGCGAAAGTCCGGCCTGGCCCGGACTTTTTTATATTACAGAAAGTCTGTTCCGGCGTCCTTTCTGAAATTCACTTACTTTCGTTCTTTCAAACCGATAGTATGTTACAGGAACCAGCATTTACAGATCTTATTCGCAGCGCATTGGCCGAAGACATAGGAAATGGCGATCATTCCACTTTAGCATGCATTCCCGCAGAAGCAAGGGGCGGCGCCAGACTGAAGATCAAAGAAGACGGGATACTGGCGGGAATGGAAGTGGCAGAAGCTATCTTCCACCGGCTCGATGCATCGTCCGTGTTTAAGCCATTCAAAAAGGATGGTGATAGTATGAAGGCAGGAGAAGCGGCATTTGAGGTGGAGGCCTCCGTGCACACCCTGCTGATGGGAGAACGCCTTGTGCTGAACTGCATGCAGCGAATGAGTGGCATTGCTACGCTGACGCGTCAGTACGTCGATATACTGAAAGGATATCATACCCGCCTGCTCGATACACGCAAAACAACTCCTAACTTCCGCCTGCTGGAAAAAGAAGCGGTACGCATCGGTGGAGGTGTAAATCATCGTATGGGACTGTATGACATGGTGATGCTGAAAGACAATCATATTGATTTCGCTGGCGGCATTACGGCCGCTGTCACTAAAACGGTGGCTTACCTGCATCGCAAACAACTGCCTTTACAGATAGAAGTGGAGACCCGTAATCTGGACGATGTAAAAGAGGTGCTGGCTGTGGGACAGGTGCATCGTATCATGCTGGATAATTTCTCACCTGCGCAGATCAGGGAGGCATTGGCCCTGATAGATGGGCGTTATGAAACAGAAGCGTCCGGTGGTATCAATCTGACTACCCTGGAGGAATATGCCAAAACAGGTGTTGACTATGTTTCTGCAGGAGCGGTGATCCACCATGCAGTAAGTCTTGATCTAAGTTTAAAAGCAATCTAATCAAATACAATATCCCTAACGTTGAGAAAGATTCTATTCATCATAAACCGGAAGGCAGGCACAGACAGAGAGAAACGCCTGGAGGGTATTATCAGGAGGTATTTAACTCCGAAAGCTTTTTCTGTGGAGATAACGCACCTGGAATACCTGGGGCATGGCACCGACCTGGCGAAAGCCGCTGTGGCCAACGGAACGGACACTGTAGTAGCTGTGGGGGGCGATGGCTCTATAAATGAAATAGCGCAGGGACTGGTGGGAAGCGATACCGCCCTGGCAATTATCCCCCTGGGAAGCGGTAATGGCCTGGCAAGAGCCCTGAAGATACCGTTGAAAGTATCCCGTGCACTGGAAGTGATTGCCGATGGCAGGCGCCAGGCAATTGACGTAGGATATGCCAATGAATACCTGTTCCTGAGTAATGCCGGTGTGGGGTTTGACGCGCTCGTTGCCGATCAGTTCCGTCATAAGACCAAACGTGGTCTGTGGGGATATGCAAAGCTGGTCATTAAGAGCTTTAATAGTTACAAAGGACCTTCGTATGAAATAGACGTTGATGGCAAAAGCCTGCAGGAAAGGGCTTTCCTGCTGACGGTGGCAAATGGCAACCAGTTTGGCTACGAATTCAAGCTGGCTCCTACGGCAAACGTATTTGATGGTAAGCTGGACCTTTGTGTGGTACCTCCAATCAAATTCCTTGGACTTATCCCGATCGGACTATACTCATTGCTGGGCAATATTGATAAGACCCGTTATATGCAACATTATACAGGGGAAACAATTGTTGTAAAAAGCAAAGAACTGCAACATCTGCAGGTGGATGGAGACGCAGTGCCACTCAAGGAAGATGGCAAAGTCGCCTTCCGGATCCATCCTGCCGCTTTGCAGGTAATCGTTAACCGAACCTAAAATTACTGTTATGTCAAAGAAGAAAACGAACACCGGCGGTATCGTCTACTCCACTGATCCTGATTTCAGGCAGGAAAGCAATGAACCGGAAGAAACAGATACCCTGCCTCCTGCCCAACAGCAACTAAGGGTGAAACTGGACACCAAACAACGCGCAGGTAAGGTGGTGACTTTGGTAGATGGATTTATCGGTAAGACAGAAGACCTGGAAAAACTGGGAAAGGAACTGAAAACAAAGTGTGGTACGGGTGGTAGTGCAAAAGACGGTCAGATCCTGATACAGGGAGACTATAAAGAGAAAGTGGTGAAATGGCTGCAGGACTGGGGATATAAAGCGAAATAAAGAAGGCGCAGGACAAAGACAGACCTGGCCGGCGTATGATATCTTAAATTTAAAACAGCTCCGTGAGGAGCTGTTTTTGTATAGTGAAGTGTCGTTTAGTAAATAGGGTACAATGTTCTTTTACAGTGTTCTGAACGTATGCGGCGTATGTCCTGTCTGGCTTTTGAAGAAGTGAGAAAAACTCGCAGGTTCCTCAAATCCCAGGCAATGCGCAATGATAGCAATAGGCCACTCGGTATGCAGCAGCAGTAATCTTGCTTCCAGCAGGATGCGCTGGCGGATATGCTCGCTGGTGGTACGTCCTGTAACCCTTTTTATTGTTGCATTCAGGTGATTGGGATGAACATTGAGTTTCAGCGCGAAATCGCTGGCTGTTTTCAAATGTACCTGCTCCTGTTCTGAAGTAATGGGAAATTGCTTTTCCAGGGTATCTATAAAGCGTTCTGCCAATAACTGTGCTGTAGTGAGCGTTCGCTGAGGCACAAATTCACCCACCCCTATTCTTTTTGACTCCAGTAACAGTAACTGCAGGTAAATAGTGATCGCCTCCAGCCGGTAGGCATCTCCTTCCTTATTCTCTTTGCATAGCCGTTTAAACAGGTCCAGCAGGTCTTCTCCCTGTTGTTCTGTCAAATTGAGTACACAATTGGCGCCGGTCTGGAACAGCGGATAATGCAGCAATTCATCGCGATAGCGTCGCTCTGTTTCAAAAAGATGTTCCGTAAACATGCAGTAGTAGCCATCCTGCTCGCCTTCCGGCTGCCAGGTTTTTGGCTCCAGTGGATTGATGAACACCATAGCAGGCGCCTTAATCACATAGGTACGGTCTCCCAGTGTCAGTATACCTCCACCTTTGGTGATAAGGGAAATTTTATAGTAATCCCTTCTGCTGGCGGAGATATATTCCCGGCAAGGGTTGGTTGAACGGGAATGAATGGAAAAGGCACTCTTTGTCGGTACCTTGGGCGGGTTCTCCTGGCCAACACTTACCTGTGACATGTCATCGCTGATTTTCAGCTTCTTACGATGAACAGAACTGTTATTCTTGCTGTTTACGGAGGGCATGTAGTAAAGTTACAAAAAGAGGAATGCTAACCATATGCTAATGTAAGCACATGTGGGAGATGGCATGATGTGCGGAGATATGGCAGGTTAGATGGTTTTAAGGGCAGCTGACAGAGACGGTTTGTATCAAAGTTGCATTTTTTGATTTGATAAATTAACAAATATTTCACAACTTGGAGCTAACCTTTATCAACCAAAATCTTGTTCTCATCAACTGGTCTTTTTGATGAACTGCCTATTTAACCAACTATCTATTTGCAGTACAAGATGATATTATAACGGATTACATGTTATCATACCCTTACCTATGAGCTGTAGCGATGATAACATGTAATCCTTCTTTTTTTAATCTGATATCTCAGTGCTTTCAATGCCCAGACGCTTTTACCTGTTGCTATTACTGGTTCTGTTGTTCAAACTGGTATTCCATTTTCTTATCATTCACCCGGCTTATGACCTTCACAGGGATGAGTTCCTGCATCTTGATCAGGCCAATCACCTGGCGGCGGGTTACCTGTCAGTTCCTCCATTTACAGCATTCCTTTCCCTGCTTATTAAATGGCTGGGGGGCGGCGTATTCTGGGTGAGGTTCTTTCCCGCGCTGTTTGGTGCCCTGACGATGCTGATCGTCTGGAAACTGGTGGAATTACTGAATGGCGGATGGTATGCCCAGCTGCTTGCGGCAGTGGTATTTATCTGCTCTTCCATGTCGAGGGTCAATATGTTGTATCAGCCTAACAGCTTCGATATATTGAGCTGGACAGTGGTCTTTTACCTGTTAGTGCTTTATATAAGGACTGGTGCATCGCCCATATTATTGTGGCTGGGCGCTACCTTTGGAATTGCATTCCTGAATAAATACAATATCCTGTTCCTGGCAGCGGGTTTATTACCAGCCTTACTGCTTTCATCCCAACGAAAGATCCTGCTGAACAGATATCTGTATGGCGGCTTGCTGATAGCCTTGCTAATGGCATTGCCCAATGTGATCTGGCAGATCATGAATGGCCTGCCTGTTATCCATCATATGAAAGAGCTGGCCAGCACACAGCTGGTGAATGTAGACCGGTTGGGTTTCGTAGTAGAGCAACTGTTGTTTTTCCTGTTGGGAACGCTGGTGTGGGGAGCCGCCCTGGTTGGATTTGCGAGGTATGCACCTTTTAAGCCTTACCGTTTTATTGGATGGACATTCCTGTTCGTAATGGTGTTATTTGTCTACCTGAAGGCGAAGGCTTACTATGCGCTGGGACTCTATCCTGTGTTGATTGCCCTTGGAAGTGTTTATTGGGAACGGCTTTTTTCCAGGCCCTCGACGCTGTATGGCTGGCTGAAGTGGTTATGCCTGCCATTGATCATGACGCCAACACTGATATTTTTCAGGATGATATTTCCGGTGATGGAACCTCATCAATTGGAACGGTCTATGACGCCGGGGCAACGGGAGGTACTCACAAAATGGGAGGATGGAAAGCTGCATTCCATGCCGCAGGACTTTGCAGATATGCTTGGTTGGCGGGAGCTGGCTGGATTAACTGTACAGGCTTACGAAACAGTGCCCGTAAGTGAACGGAAGAACACGCTGATCCTTTGCGACAATTATGGTCAGGCAGGAGCTATCAATTACTACGCGGGCGGAAAAGTCAGTTGTGCCGTTACTTTTAACGCTGACTATATATTCTGGTTTCCCAATACGGATACACTGCATTACCTGATCATAGTTGGAGACGAGCCGGGGGAGTATGTCCGTAAATATGCGTCCGGCTATGTTAAAACCGGACAGATCAGTCACCCGCTGGCACGGGAATATGGCACCGGGATTTACCTAGTAAAAGGAATTTCGCCTGTTTTTCCGAAAAAATTAAGGCAGTGGCAGCTGGAAGAGCAGGCTGCATTCAGAGCCTGGCCACAGGTCATTTCACAATGATGAACTCAAGCTCGCCAAAGCCCAGCTGCAGGACTTCCCCGTCTTTCTCCAGGCATAATTTACCATCGGGGAGCACGTCACGGATGATGCCCTCAAAGTATTCGCCATTCATACGATAGGTGCCGGATTGTCCGAAGCGGAAGAGTTTACTTTTGTAGGCCTCCAGCAGGCTGTCGTAATGAGCAGGATGAAGCAGCTTCAGCCTTTCTTCCAGGCAGGCGCAGAGATCGCGTGTCAGCTCAATTGCGTCCCAGGTTTTGCCGGTGATCTGCTTCAGGGATACCGGGTTGGGCAGATGTGAGGGGAAAGCGGTCTGGTTAAGGTTGATGCCCATGCCTGTAATGGCATATTGCCATGTGTTGCCACGTAATACGTTTTCTATCAGGATACCTCCTGCCTTTCTGTCACGCCAGTAAATATCATTGCTCCATTTGATAGCGGTTTCATCACCGGCGTATTTGCTGAACCAGTCGTAAACACCGAGTGCTACTGCCGCGCTTAGCATGAACTGCCTGGAAAGTGGCAGCATGCCGGGTTGCAGGGCAATAGTCAGTATAATGTTTTCTCCCGGAGGGGAGAACCACTGCTTGCCGCGTTGTCCTTTTCCTGCAGTTTGCTCCAAAGCGAACCAGGCTGTACCGGGTGTCACCTGCCCTGTATTTACCTGCTCCATGGCATAGTTATTGGTGCTGTCTACTGTGTCTAAAATGTATAATGGCTGTCCGATCACGGGAAAATTCTTTTCTGATTTGTTTTGACGCAGCAAAGTAAATCATTTTATCTTTTTCTTAACATTCGGACAGGCGCCGGCAGCGGAGCGAGGGTATTAGACAAGTGTATGATTTATAGGCGTTAAAGTCCTGCACATCATGGATTATTACATATTGTAACAATATCATCTTCCGGCGTTTATTTGCTCCTTCTTTAGTAATTTTGACAATTAAAGACTATTTTTAACCAAAAGAGATTTTATTGGCACCCTTAACCGTTCTGAGTACGAGAAAGAAAGCGTTAACGCGCTTGAGTAGAGAAAGCGAGATTTTTTCCACCATCATCAAGGCCATCCAGGAGAAAAAGGGAGAGAATATTGTTTCCCTGGATCTGCGCCAGATTCCTGAAGCTGTGGCTGATTTCTTTGTTATATGTGAGGCTAACTCCAATACACAGGTGAGGGCTATAGCCGACTTCGTGGAAGACCAAGTGTCGCAGCATATCGGCGAGCAACCTTACAAGCACGAGGGATTTACCGCACAACAATGGATACTGGTAGATTATGTGAATGTAGTGGTGCATGTATTCCAACCTGAAACCAGACAGTTCTATGGTCTGGAGGACATGTGGAGTGATGCAGAACGAATGGAGCATAATGATACAAACTAATAACTTTTAACTATTACCGACATCCTTAAAAAAGGATCGTAAGATTATGGAAAGAGGCAACAACTTCAACAAGGGAGACAAATCGCCAAAGAAAGGACCAAAGTTCAATATATACTGGGTTTATGCCTTTATCGGGGTAGCCTTGCTGGCAATGAACTTTTTTAACTTCGGTGCCCAGCCTAAAGAGCTAAGTTTCCAGGAATTCCTGGTGAACTATCTGAAACCAGGTGATGTAGACAAGCTGGTAGTGGTGAATAAAAAATCGGTAGAGGTTTACATCAAGAAGGAAAGACTGAACGAGGATAAATTCGATAAAGTATCCAAAGGCCGTTTCGGCGCCGCTAATCAGGGACCTCATTTCCGTTTCAGCATAGGTAGCGAGGAAAGCTTCAAGGCTGATATGGACAAGGCCCAGGCAAATACACCACTGGAAGACCAGGTGAAAGTGATCTATGAGGACAGACAAGGCTGGTTCGAACCATTTATCCAGTTACTGTTACCATTAGTGTTACTGATTGGACTGTGGATATTGCTGATGCGTAAAATGGGCGGTCCTGCCGGTGGCAGTGGCGGTCCGGGAGGCATCTTCAACATTGGTAAATCCAAAGCAACCCTTTTCGACAAAGGAACCCGCGTAAATATCACTTTCAGTGATGTGGCTGGTCTGGATGAGGCGAAAGTAGAAGTGATGGAAATCGTTGATTTCCTCAAAAATCCAAAGAAATACACTGCGCTGGGTGGTAAGATCCCTAAGGGCGCCCTGCTGGTAGGCCCTCCGGGTACCGGTAAGACCTTGCTGGCAAAAGCAATGGCAGGTGAAGCCCAGGTTCCATTCTTCTCCATGTCCGGTTCTGATTTCGTTGAATTGTTTGTGGGTGTAGGTGCAAGCCGTGTGCGTGACCTGTTCAAGCAGGCCCGTGAAAAAGCGCCTTGTATCATCTTTATCGACGAAATAGACGCGATCGGCCGTGCAAGAGGAAAGAATGTAATGATGAGCAATGATGAACGTGAAAACACCCTGAACCAGTTACTGGTGGAAATGGATGGTTTCGGTACTGATAGCGGTATTATCATTCTGGCGGCTACCAACCGTCCGGATGTACTGGATAGCGCGTTACTGCGTCCGGGCCGTTTCGACCGTCAGATCTCCATCGACAAACCGGATCTGTCAGGTCGTGAGTCCATCTTTGACGTACACCTGAAACCGATCAAGACTTCTCCAAACCTGGATATTAAAAAACTGGCTTCCATGACACCCGGCTTCGCCGGCGCCGATATTGCCAACGTATGTAACGAAGCAGCACTGATCGCTGCCCGTAAAGGCAAAACGGAAGTAGAAATGGAAGACTTTAACGATGCGGTTGACAGGGTAATTGGTGGTCTGGAAAAGAAAAACAAGATCATTTCTCCTGAAGAGAAAGAAGTGATCGCTTACCATGAAGCTGGTCACGCTATCTGTGGCTGGTACCTGGAGCATGCTAATCCGCTGGTGAAAGTTACAATCGTTCCCCGTGGTGTAGCCGCGTTAGGTTATGCACAATATCTGCCGAAAGAACAATACCTCTATAATACCGAACAGCTATTGGATGATATCTGTATGACCCTTGGCGGCCGTGCAGTGGAAGACATCGTTTTTGGTAAGGTATCTACCGGTGCGCAGAATGACCTGCAGGTGATCACCCGTATGGCTTATGCAATGGTAACGGTGTATGGTATGAACGATAAAGTAGGTAACGTGTCCTTCTACGATCCAAACAGCGATCAGGCATTTACCAAACCTTATTCCGAAGAAACAGCTAAAATGATCGATGAGGAAGTTCGCCTGTTGATCGAAAAAGCATATATCCGTACCAAAAACCTGCTGACCGAGAAACTGGAAAATGTGAAAGCGCTGGCGCAGGAACTGCTGAAAAAAGAAGTATTATACCAGGCAGACCTGGAAAGACTGATCGGTAAACGTCCATGGGATGTACACCGTGAGCATATCGCAAACAAGGAAGGTATGACCACAGATGGCGTACATCCGACAGATATCATCAATCCGTCTCCTACTCCTGCCACTCCTGCTAATGCGTAAGTTGATATGAAAATATCTCCTGCCAAGGAAAATATTCTTAAAAGAGTAAGAAATGCATTAAGTCAATCGGTGCAGTTGCCCTTCCCGAATTCGGAGGGCAACAGTTCCGTTTTTATGAAAGAGCATGACGGCCTGGAGATGAAATTCGCAGAAGAGTTTGCCCGTTTACAGGGTAAGTTCATCTTCTGCACCAGCAGGAATGAGTTGTTGGATAATCTGCTGGCTTTGGTGGCTTCCCGTGAGTGGGAGGATGTACATTGCCAGACGCCGTCTCTGATGAAGGCATTCCAGTTGCAACAGTTTCCCTTTATTAACAAAGGAGATATGCATACAGCAGCTGCTGCGATCACAGATTGTGAGCTGCTGGTAGCACGCACAGGTACCCTGGTGCTGAGTGCAGCGCAGCCGTCCGGCAGGGCATTGCCGGTATATACACCGGTACATATTGTGATAGCTTATACGCACCAGCTGGTGTTCGATCTGAAAGATGCGATAGCTCGCCTGAAAGAAAAATACCAGGGAGAGCTGCCATCGTCGATACACTTTGCATCCGGTCCCAGTCGTACCGCAGACATTGAAAAAACACTGGTAGTAGGCATACATGGACCCCGCGAGGTGTATGTGTTCCTGGTAGATGAATGAATTATTAATTGTTAAGCATATTCGAACAGCGCGTGATCCTCATCATGCGCTGTTCTTTTAAATGATCAAGTTATACCGGCTCGCTATGACCAGGTTGTTTCTCTTTCTTTTTTCCGCCGTTTTGCTGGCTTCATGCGGACAAGCTTCCGAGCAGTCCCGTAATACCATTGATACTATTAATACATTGATCGTAAAAGGACCAACTGCGGTAATTTTCAGACCGGCAGGAGATAAACTGCGATCTTTAAAAGCGGCTTTTGGTGAAAAGAGCTTTCCATCCCTGCAGACTGTGAATAACAATACACTCCTGGAAGACAGCACTTACCTGGCGGGTAAAGGTGTAAAGATTGTCAGTACCAGTGCCACGCAATTACAATTCATAAGGGGCAATGGTGAGGTATTGTATATCAATCTCAACCATCCCAAATATGCCTGGGAGATCTTCCTGTACAACGGCTATAGCGATCCCGTCAAAGCCGATCTGACCGATATTGAGGCTGCTTATCTTGAGTCAGGGATAAGGAAGCCTTAAACTGCAGGTCTGTTTTCATGACAGACATGTGGATAGTGGCTGCTGCAACGCTGTTTGTTTCGCGCCAGTCAGGGAATAATGCCGTTATTGCTTCCAGGCTGGGAATAACGTTCTTCCAACAATATCCGGGGCCCTCCATCTGATAGGTTTCCCGTTTTAGTTGTTTAGTTAAATAGTTATTTATTACTTCGCAGTGCAAATCGCTTAATCATCTACGGGCTGTATCTCCTTTTTACAGACCGGAAAAATGTAATCATCTATGGAGCATGGACTGTCCACCGTGGACTATTCCATTCCTCTTCCGGAGGGCAAACGTGTTTATTTCGCATCAGATTTTCATTTGGGTGTGCCCAATCCTACTGCCAGCAGAGAAAGGGAGAAGCATATTGTTAGGTGGCTGGATGCTGCCTCAAAGGATGCAGCACATATCTTCCTGGTAGGTGATATTTTCGATTTCTGGTTTGAATATAAGGAAGTGATCCCTAAAGGATATACACGCTTGCTGGGGAAACTGGCTGAACTGAGGGATAAGGGAATAGATATCTCCGTTTTCATCGGTAACCATGATATGTGGATGGATGGTTATTTTAAGGACGAACTGGATATTCCCGTGCACTATGAACCTAAAACTTACAATATAGGCGGCAAACGCTTCTACATCGGTCATGGTGATGGTCTCGGACCAGGCGATCATGGTTATAAAATGTTAAAGAAAGTATTCCGCAACCCGGTATGCCGCGCATTGTTCTCTTTGATCCACCCTTCCTGGGGTATAGGCCTCGCGAATTATTTCAGCCGTAAAAGCCGTGCTGCTACCGGTATGGAACTGGAGAAATTCCTTGGAGAAGAGAACGAATGGCTCGCCATCTACAGTAAAGAGATCCTGCAACAATCCCATTTTGACTACTTTATTTTTGGACACCGGCATCTGCCATTAGATCTGCAGGTAGGGCCCGACAGTCGTTATATCAACCTGGGAGACTGGTTATACTATTGCAGCTATGCCGTATTTGATGGTAAAAGTACTTCCCTGTTGTACGATAAATAGTGGGGCTATTCCAGTATCTCATGCAGGATAGGAGGTGAATTCAGCTCCTGGAAGTCAGGTAAGTGCAGTTTGAAAAAATCCAGATAGGCGTACAGCAGTTTTCTGCGTTTGTCTTTGTTCATATTGATCTCTCCCAGGCTTTCCCAATTCGTACATTGAAAAAGACGATCGGTGATCTCACTGTTGGCAGCATCCAGGTAATTGCTGTGGTGAGGTGGCAGATCTGTGAATGAACCTTCCTGCAGGTCAAGATAATGTGCATACTCGGAGTACCGGCCATTTAAGCGGAAGCCCAGGTGTTCAGCCAGTTTAAGGGTGAAATACAAAGGAACATTAGCCGCAATAGCCAGCGGTGCAACATCCAGCGCCTGTAATGCCTGTTCTGAAAAATAATACAGTTCCAGTTGTTGCTCCGGTTCCCGCAGGCTTTTCTGTAAAAGCTCAATCATATAGAGTGCAACTGTATTCTTGACAATATTGAAGTGCAGCGAGGTATAGATGTAACCCAGTTTAAACTCCGAAATACGCTGAATGCTCTTTTGCTCATGGTGATAGACGACCAGTTCCAGGATGTTGCCGGGCTGGAAGAGATTACCTTTCGCTTTGGGTTTGGAAGAGCGTACCCCATTCACCATATAGGACTGTACCCCGAAGAGTTCAGTGAATATATTGACAATGGCGCTGGTATCGCCATATTTGACCGTTCTCAATACTATCCCGCGGGTTTTGTGTAACATACCTGACAGCAGCTGCTGAACTCAAATGTACGATTAGCGGGCGTTAATTGATCAATACAATCTTTGTGACCAGGTGCTCCCCTCCTGTTTCGCTGGCTGCAAATACCAGGTAGACGCCGGATTGCGGCCGGTGTCCGGTATAATCCAATCCGTTCCAGACGGCTTGTCCGCCGAAGGCCCTGGTCTGGAACACCATTTTCCCGCTGATATCGGTGATCTTCACTCTTGTATGCTGCACCAGTCCGCGGATAGCAATAGTGCCACTGTAATTGTGCGGTACAGGGTTAGGAAACACGAGTACCGAATCACGCGTCATACCGGAAGCTGGCTCCGTGGCTGTGCCATGCCATGACATCAGGCCTTTTCCTGTGGCGAAGTATATTTCTCCTGTTTGAGGATCTATAGCGATGCTGTAAATATGATTGTCAGGAAGCGGGCTATTGCCGGCATTGAATTGCTGAAGGATCTGCTCTCCATCTTCGCTTACCAGCCAGGCCCCGTTGAGGGTGCCTACCCATTTGCGGTTGGCGCCATCTACAGCAATGGCGGTTACCTGCTCGTCCTGGAACAGGTAGCCGGCAAAATTGTCCTGCCGGATAACCGGGAGGATAGCATTACAACCTTCAGTGGCGGCCTGTCCGGAACAGTTGATAACAGCAATACCTCTTGCGGTACCTATCCATACACTGCCATTTTTGTCTTTTGCCAGGCAGTAGACATCATTCGAAGGCAGGTTGCCCTGGTTACTGCCCAGACGGTATTGCCGCCATTGGTCATCGTTCTTATTGTCCAGCGTATTGTTGTGGTTCAGTACAAACAAGCCATTGCTTTGCGGAGATACCATGTATACCAGGCCATAGTCGTCCGTCAGCAACTGGCTGATAGCATTGCCTGTCATAACGTAGGGACTGCGAAACGACAGCCAGGTATTGTCAGGCTTTTTCACGAGGAGATTGCCGGAGGCGCCATAGGCCGCTACCCATAAATTGCCGCTGGCGTCTGTGGTCAGTCCGCTGACATTAAAGGCAGCAGGATTGTTGCTGGCCGGCGGGATGACGCCCTGCTTGAAAATAGTATGGCCGCCATCGGGAGCTGCATATATCAGTCCCCCTCCGAAGGCCCCCAGATAGCAGCCCTGGCCGGAGGGATCCGGAGAAAGACAAATGAGGTCAGAGACGGAATCCAGTGTATGCCTGGTGTTGCGGTCAAACTGTGTCCAGCTGCCTTGTGAAAAAGTATAATAACCGTTAGGGTTAGCCGTTGCCTTCCAGTCCTTGTTAACGCTACCGGCAGTGGCCCAGAGGGTGTTGTTCACAAATAACATATTGCCGGTGATGGTGCTGGATGGTGCATCGGGATGAATAGCGGTAAAGCTGTTATCGTCACCCTTATAACGGATAAGTCCCTGAAGTGAATCTGCTATCCATATATCAGTACCGGTACCGGCTGTTTGCAAGGGTACATCTATCAGCTGATGTTGCAATGTTCTGACAGGGTTTGCGCCGGCATCGAGGACAATGATACGTGCAGTGTTGGATTGCTGTTCGCTAAGAAAGAGCTGCTTCCCATATACTTCAACGTTGTTAATATGCCAGCCATCTGTATACCAGGGTATCCAGGTATTGTTGGAGAACAGGAATAACTGTTTCCCCTGCCGGCAGATCAGCTGTTCATTAAAAGAGAAGATTTCCTGAACTGTGTCCTGCTGCAGGCCCTGATTAAAAAATGACCAGTTCCTGTAGTCGGATGGATTGTTGCTGTTGAGTGCCGCTGTCCTGATACCTTCCGGTGTGGCAGCGTACATTGTGCCATTGAGGAAAGCCAGTGAATAGACTGGAATATAATCGCCGGTGCTGCCCACTACATAAGTAGCTGCTATCTCTGGAACAGAGGTGTTTATAACTACAATACCCAGCCCCGTGCAGAGATAGGCATTGTTGTTATAATAAAAAATGCGGTAAACGGATTTATCGGCAGCTACCTGTTTTCGCATCAGATCGGGAATATTGAAGCTATTGTTGCCGCTCAGGAGGTCGATGTTGCTATTGCGGTAAGCGACCAATATTTCGTCGTTGCCTGCGGCGATAGCGCTGATGCCGATATCGTGAAGCCCATTGATCTTGCTATACCTGCTGATCTCTTCGTCTGCACCGGTAGTGACGGAAAACAGGCCCTGCGATGTGGCACAGTATATTTTATCGGCTTTCACCGTTACTGCCACAGCTGGCCGCCAGGGAAGGTAATCACTCCATTGGCCCAGGATAGTCTGGGCCCGGGCCTGTTGGGCAGTCAGGCAGGATAGGCTCAAAATGGCATAAAGGGATGTCAGGAAGCGGTACATGCATCAAAAATAGTTATATGTTGTTACTTTGTGACACCTACCGGTATATATCCCTGAGGTCCCTTTTTTTAGACAACTTTGATTACCTTTACGCCCTACTAAATTACAACGACGCGTATGTGGCAACGCTTAGCAGGATTCGTATTGAAATTCCGTCTACCACTCCTGGTTTTATTATTGTTGAGCACTGCAGTGATGACTTATTATGCCAGCAAGGTGGAATTGTCCTATGAGCCTAATAAATCTATACCGCTTGACAACTTAAAGTACCAGGACTATCTTCAGTTTAAAAGCCAGTTTGGTGAAGATGGCAATATGATCGTGATAGGGGTACAGACAGATAGCTTCTTTCAGAAGGAGTTCTTTCACGATTATATAAAGCTGAACGAGGATATCAGGAAAGTAGAGTTTGTCGAGAATGTGCTGAGCGTACCGTTTGCCATAAATCTTGTAAAAAATGACAGCACCCGTAAACTGAGTGCAGAGCCTTTGTTTAAGGGTGACCTGCAGCAGCAGGCGGTGCTGGACAGCCTGGCCGGGGCCCTGAATAATCTTCCTTTCTATAAAGGCCTGCTATATAATCCAGACACACATGCTTACATGATGATGATCAACATCAATAAGGGCGTAATGGGTACAGCCCGACGTATTGAGGTTGTAAGCAATGTGATGAAGCTGGGAACTGCTTTTGGGGAAAAACATCATACGGAAGTGCGTATGAGCGGCCTGCCTCTGATCCGGACCATTGTAGCTACGAAAGTGGCAAATGAGCTGGGACTGTTCCTGAAATTGTCCTTCGTTTTAACAGCACTCATCCTGTTCCTGTTCTTCAGGTCATTCGGGGCGGTGCTGATGTCTATGATTGTAGTAGCAATCGGGGTGATATGGTCTGTGGCCACTATCGTACTGCTTAATTATAAGATCACTTTGCTGACGGGACTGATACCACCATTGATCGTGGTGATCGGTATTCCGAACTGCGTATACTTCCTCAATAAATATCATACTGAATATGCCAAGGATGGTAATAAGACCCGGGCGCTGGTGCATATGATCCAGCGTATGGGGATTGTGACCCTCTTTACGAACCTGACGGCAGCGATTGGTTTTGGCGTGTTCTGTTTTACGAAGAGCGCCCTGTTAAAGGAATTCGGAATAGTGGCAGGATTGAACATCATGCTGATCTTCCTGATCTCATTTATTTTCCTGCCTTCGGTATTGAGCTACCTGCCTGCACCTAAGACGAAACATACCAACTACATGAATAACAGGTTATTCCGTTCCCTCCTGGATGGATTGACCGCCCTGGTGTTCAGGTATCGTCCGTGGGTATATGGCGTAACCCTGGTATTGGTAATAGCAGCGGTGACGGGTATGATGAAACTGCATTCGGAGGCGCACATGCTGGATGATATTCCGCAGAGTGACAGGTTATATACTGATCTTAAGTTTTTCGAAAAGAACTTTAAAGGGGTGATGCCGCTGGAGATAGCAGTCGATACAAAGAAGAAAAACGGAGTTGTAAATCTGCAGACGCTGGAGAAACTGGATCAGTTGTCAAAACTGATAGCTGCACAGCCGGATTTTGCCAGGCCCTTGTCTGTAGCAGAAGGTATCAAGTTTGCAAAACAGGCTTATTATAATGGAGATAGCTCCAACTACTCAGTGCCTAACCAGTTCGATATTGGTTTCCTGGCGCCTTACCTGCGTATGAAGGGAGGAACGAATGCCAGCGGAAATGCCACTGCTTTTACAAAGCTGGTGTCTTCCTTTATGGACAGTACCAGGCAGGTAGCGCGTGTGAGTGTGAATATGGCAGATGTGGGTTCCGCGAGGTTGCCGGTGTTGCTGGATTCACTGAGGCCACAGGTAAACCAGATCTTCGACAGTACGAAATATAAAGTGACCTTTACAGGTACCAGTGTTATTTTCCTGGAGGGTAGCCGTTTCATTATCAATGGTTTGACTGAGAGTATCCTGCTGGCATTTGTACTGATCATTTTCTGTATGCTGTACCTGTTCCGTTCCTGGAGGATGTTGCTGATCTCCCTGATCCCCAATATTATTCCGCTGGCTGTAACTGCCGGGGTAATGGGCTGGCTGAATATACCATTAAAGCCTTCTACTGTGCTGGTGTTCAGTGTAGCGCTGGGAATAGCGATAGACGTAACGATCCGTTTCCTGGTGAACTTCAAACAGGAATTGCCTCACCATAATCTGGACATCTCGGCTACGGTAAAGCAGACCATTCACGAGACCGGGTTGAGTATTATTTATACTTCCCTGATCCTGCTGGCTGGATTTATGATCTTTAGCTTTTCAGAATTCGGAGGTACAAAGGCTTTGGGCTGGCTGACGTCATTGACATTGTTAATGGCTATGATCACAAACCTGACCATTTTGCCGGCACTTTTGTTGTGGATGGAAAAGGCCCTGCTGAAAAAAGCCAGGAAAAAAGAATTATGGAATACTTTAGATGAAGAAAGAGATATGGATATGTCTGAGCTCGGATTAAAGGATCGCGAGAAGGAAGACTAGATAAGTATGTCATTCACATATAGTTAAAACGCTTAATGCATGATTATCAGCATTGAGCGTTTTTTGTTACTCCCCAAATAATCTAGTAGACTACATTCATCCCCCCTTATTAGCCGTTTGTATAAAAGGATGCCACATACCCATTAAAAAGTATGAGGTTTATAATGCCATTCTAACCTCTTTTAGTTCATGAAAAACAAATACTTAAAGGGCGCTCACCTTTCTGAGCGTAAATTTAAGGAGATACTACGGCTATTCGCCGAAGATCTTACGGCCACGCAGATTGCCAACATTAGTGGAGTAAGTCGGGTTACCGTAAACAGTTATCTCAAGAAGATCCGCCAACAGATTGCCCGTCATTGTGAGTCTTTATTACCGGCGGAGAGCCATCACCGTCCCGCCGCCCCGGTACGTAACGTACACCATGCATCCTCAGGAGATGATGGAGATGTTTCCGTTAAAACAGAAGTAGGCCGTAATGTAAAGCCGGTTGTATTTGGTATCTACCGTTGTTCCGACCGGTTGCATACCGAGATACTGCCGGATGTAAGCAGGTCTATGATCCATTCTGTGGTAAGAAGCAGTCGTTCCATACTGGAAATGCAGAGCGCGGCGGAGAAGATCCGTCGTTTCAGCAATGTGGTAGACCTGGGGCAGTACCGTTTGTACAATCTTGAAAATGAAGGCGCTGTCAGTATTGCTGACGATGTAGATGCTTTCTGGGGACTTACCAAGCACAGGCTTGCAAAGTTTAAGGGATTGAACCGCAGTACTGTATACCTGCATTTGAAGGAATGTGAATTCCGGTACAACAACAGGAATGAAGACATTTACGAGACCTTGCTGGAGTTGTTGAAGACACAGCCGCTCAGTCTTTCCTGATGACGGATGATCATTTTACGATATTGCTGCAGCAATGCAGCGAACTTTTATTTAGATCTGGAACAAAACCCGGATTTAGATTTTGGTTGATGAGCGCGCAGGTGGTAATCTTACCGCCTGCCTTTAATTCTATTGCTATTGCTTATTTAAGTAAAAAACGGGGAATTGTGCGGTTTGGTGTTCTGTTATAACAAATTTCGTTTATTACAAATAAAAAATTTCCAGTTATGTTAAAAAACTGTTAAAGGGATGTTATAACATCTAATTTGTTAACCGGTTTTTGCCAGAATTATTGTTAATAAACTTATATTTGAACGTTAAAATTAAGTTAAACAACAAAGAAGGGTTAATTGCTTATGAGAAAAGGCCGGTAAATGGCCCCTCGCCCTCTGTATACTCATTTAAGGAATTTAGGACAAGTATTGTTAATTGCGTTTAGGGGAACCAAAATGTATTTTTTCAACTAAAGTTTTATCAACGTAGGACAAGCTTTCAGAGCCAGTGGTCGGTTTTCTGAGAACTATATTCTATTTCATTTGAATATTAAACTAAACAACCAGAAACAACAAAGCTTATGAGGAAAAGTCTATTTTTCCTCCTGTCCACTGTATTAGTGGTAGGGCAGGTGGTTGCGCAAAACCGTCCCATTTCAGGGAAGATTACTTCCGCTGATGATGGCAGTCCGGTGATTGGCGCTACAGTCATTGTTAAAGGTACCACAACAGGTACTGTAACCAACATGAATGGTGAGTATACCATTCAGGTACCAGAAGGCGCTGCTGCCCTGATCGTTAAGTTCGTGGGTATGAAAGACCAGGAAATAAAACTGGGTTCTGGCGCAAAGCACAATGTGGTATTATATCCCGATGTTACCAAACTTACTGAGACTGTTGTAACTGCTAACGCTATCCGCCGCGACAAAGCATCTCTTGGTTACGCAGCTCCGACTTTGAAAAATGATGAACTGACCAGAGGTCAGAGCACAAGCCCACTGAATGCGCTTGCTGGTAAAGTAGCCGGTGTGAATATCTCTTCCGGTTCCAATTCTCCGGGAAGTTCTTCCAGGATCGTATTAAGGGGTGGTTCTTCCATCACCGGTAATAACCAGGCGCTGATGGTGGTAGATGGTGTTCCCATCGATAACTCCAGCATCATCGGTGGTGGCGATAGCCGTAGCACTGTTGACTTTGGTAACCGTGGTAACGATATCAACCCTGAAGATATCGAGTCTGTTACAGTGCTGAAAGGCCCTGCCGCTGCTGCGTTGTATGGTTCCCGCGCATCCAACGGTGCGTTGATCATCACAACCAAGAGTGGTAAGAAAACTTCCAACAAAAAGAACGAAGTTACTTTTAATACAGCGGTTACTTTCTCTAACGTAGTAAAACTGCCTGAATTCCAGAACGATTACGGTCAGGGTTACGATGGTGACACTCCGGATGCGACTAATGATCCGCGTGAGAACTGGACATGGGGTCCTAAATTCACCGGCGTTAACCAGCCATGGGGACAGTCTATCAATGGTGTAAGACAGACCAAGCCTTACTCAGCACAACCTGACAACGTAAAGAAATTCTTCGAAACAGGAAAAACGCTGAATAACAACCTGTCTCTGTCAGGAGCAGGCGAAAAGACCACTTACTATCTGTCATTAAACACCCTGAACTCTGATGGAGTAATGCCGGGCGACTATGACAAGTACAATAAGTACGGTGTTCGTTTTAATGGTACTGCACAGCTGAGCAACAAATTCACTACTGCTGTTAACGTTAACTACAACAAGATCTTCAGCCGCGTGATCCAGGGTGGTCAGGGTAATGCATCTGTGTTTGATAACGTGTTGCAGACTCCCCGTGATATTCCTCTGGACAAGATGGGTGATCTGAACAATCCTTACTATGGATATGGTGTAACCCACGATGCTGCAGGTAACCCAACCTACGGTTTCTATGGTGTATATACTATCAGCCCATATTACATCCTGAAAAACTACCGTAACCTGAACGATGTGGACAGGGTGAGCGGTAACTTCTCAATAGGTTACAAACCAACAGAATGGTTAGACGTACTGGAAAGATTAGGTGCGGATGTTTACTCTGACCGTCGTCGTTACATGTATCCTAAATTTGACTACCTGCCTGCTGACGATGCAGGAGAATGGTACGATCCGGAAGATAACCGTCTGATCCAGACTGGTAAATACGGCGAAGATCAGTACAACCTGAGCGAGATCACTCACGACCTGATGATCACTGCAAAGAAAGACTTCGGTCCTGACTTCAAAACGTCCCTGATGGTGGGTAACAACATCCGTCAGCGTACATTCAATACACTGGAAACACAGACCAACCAGTTAAATGGTCTGGTTATTCCAGGATGGTACAACCTGGACAACAGTAACGGTCCTGTATACACATTCAACGAGCGTACAACCCGTCGTCTGGTTGCTTTGTATGCAGATCTGAACCTGTCTTACAAGAACATGATCTATTTAGGTGCTACTGCCAGAAATGACTGGTCTTCTACATTGCCTAAATCAAACAGGTCCTTCTTCTATCCAAGTGTAAACGGTTCATTCGTATTCACTGAACTGACCAAAGAAACTGGTCTGGCACACATCCTGAACTACGGTAAGATCCGTGCAAGCTGGGCGCAGGTTGGTAACGACGCCAGCCCTTACCTGCTGCGTACCTACTACGGTAAAGCTGACTTTACCAGTGGTTTCGGTAGCATCACCTTCCCATTCAATTCTATTCCGGGCTTCACCTACGGTAACCTGATAGGTAACAATGCCCTGAAACCTGAGATCACAACCGCATTTGAAGTAGGTACTGAACTGAACTTCCTGGATAACAGGCTCTCTATCGACTTCTCTTACTATAAGAACAAATCTAAAGACCAGATCCTGAACGTACCGATCGCTACATCTTCCGGTTTCACTGCTAAAGTGCTGAACACCGGTGAGGTTGAAAACAAAGGTGTGGAACTGGGCGTGAGAGGTACTCCTATCCGTACTGCATCAGGTTTCAGCCTGGAACTGTTCGGAACCTATACCCGCAACAAGAACACCGTGGTTGACATCGCAAATGGTGTAGACCAGGTAGTAATTGGTGGTGTTGGTGGTATGAGTATCGTTGCTGCAAAAGGCAAACCTTATGGTACTTTCTATGCACAGGATATTCAGCACGACGCACAGGGCCGTGTAATAGTAAGCGCTACATCAGGCCAGCCACTGCTGACTCCTTCAGCCGTTTATCTGGGTTCTTACAATCCTAAATACCAGGCTTCCTGGGGAGCTAATGCCTCTTATAAAGGCTTCTCCTTCAGCCTCCTGTTTGATACTAAACAGGGTAATCAATTCTTCTCCCGTACAAAAGATATCCTGGACTTCACCGGTGCTGCATGGGAAACAGCTGAAGGTGGACGTGTAGACGCTCCATTCCCTAACTCTGTGGTAGATGATGGAACTGGTAAACTGGTGCCTAACACTGAAGTAACTTATCATAAACAAGCTTACTTCTCTTCTGTTATCCCTTCAGGACAACATGTTATTGATGCATCTTATATCAGATTACGTGAAGCAAGTCTCTCTTACAGACTGCCTAAGAACCTGTTGAACAGAAGTCCGTTCGGTGACATCACCGTAGGTCTGTTCGGTAACAACCTGGCACTGTGGACTGCAAAACAGAACAAGTTTGCTGATCCGGAAGTTAACTCTGGTGGTGCTACCAACGAACAGGGTTTTGACTTCACAGCTCAGCCATCTCTGAGGAACTATGGTTTCAATGTAAGAGTGACATTTTAACGATTAAAGAGCTAAGAAAATGACAAAAAAGAATATTCTAATCAGGTCAGCTGCCGGTTTTCTGACTGCACTGTCCCTCACAATCACAGGTTGTTCTAACTTCCTGGATATAAATGACAATCCGAACCTGGCAGAAAGCGCTGAGCCTTCGCTTATATTGCCGTCTTCACAGGCAGCGATCGCAATGGTAGTTGGTTGCCAGTTCCAGATATATGGTGGTATCTGGAACCAGTACTGGACACAGAACTTCGGTAACTCCCAGTATAAATCTATTGAGCAGTACCTGATACAGGGTTCCAGCTTTGACAGACCATGGTCCACGCTGTATGCTGACGCTATGACTGACCTGCAGCTGATCATCAACAAATCAGGAGAAGCGAGGTACAGACAGTATGCTGCTATTTCGCTGCTGATGAAGGCATATGATCTGCAGTTGCTGACAGATGCTTTCGGTGATATTCCTTTAAAAGATGCACTGCAGGGCGAAAGTAACGAGAACTATGCGCCTCACTACGATCCACAGGCAGAGGTATACGACAGTATTTTTGCTATGATCGACAGGGCAAAAGGCTGGATTGATCCTGAGTCTTCATTCCTGCCAGGTTCAGAAGACCTGATCTTCGGTGGTGACATGGAGCAATGGACCCGTTTCGCAAACACACTGAAATTAAGAGCTTATCTGCGCTTATCTTATGTGAATGCTGCGAAGGCAGAAGCTGGTATAAAGGCTTTGGGTACTGCAGGTGCTGAATTCCTGACAGAAGATGCAAAAATTGATTATATCACCACAGGTAGTAATAACAATCCGCTGTATGCTGAGCTCTTTGCACTGGGACAATACCGCCAGCTGAGAGCAAGCAACACCTTGTTCAAACAAATGCAATCAAGGAATGACCCAAGGATCAACGTATACTTCCAGCTCATAAGCGGTGTTAGAAGAGGTATGGACCAGGCCAGCTACGATGTTGGTCCTAACGGTTCTACTCCAGCGCCTATTTTTGGTGCAGATCCGTTGAATGAAGCGGCAGCAACAGCGCCTGTTAAGTTCATCTCCGGCTATGAAAGCTACTTCCTGCAGGCAGAAGCTGCTGCGAGAGGCTGGCTGACCGGCAATGCAGCGACTTTGTATGAGCAGGGTATTCAGGCTAGTTTCGACGCTTATAATGCTACTCCTGGTACTTACATCACTACCCAGGTTGCAGCATTCCCTGTTACGGGTGTTGAAGCGCAGGTTGAAGCGATCCAGATACAGAAATACTTTGCACTGGCGCTTAACCAGAACTTCGAAGCGTGGACAGAATGGCGTCGTACAGGATATCCTAAAGATTTCTTTGTAAAACCTGTTACAGGTACATTGCCAGCAGGCACTTATCCTGTTCGCTTCCTGTATCCTAACACTGAGCTGACCAGGAACCCTAACTTCCCGGGAGCAAAAACCATCACCGATAAGGTTTGGTGGGATACCAAAGACTAAGCAATAACAGATAGATAGTTTTCGGGGGCTGACAAAAGAGTAAACGACTTTTTTGTCAGCCCCCGAAGTTTTTAACCACATTCGTTCAACCCTTTTCCAGGCATGAATATGTCTAAGTGAATTTCAGGTTTTCAGTACTCCGCTGAACAACAGAAACAGGAATCATTAACCTCTTGTAAAAGACACATAAATAACCCTTACTCCCCGTGTATATCAATTAAGGTTTAATGCCCTCCATGTATTGCCTGCAGATCTATCGACGAGGGATAAATATCAACCTTATCATTTAATCTTATGAGGAAAACGCTGATCTTCCTCCTGTCTGCTATTTCACTCGCAGTACAGGTGCTTGCGCAAAACCGTCCCATTACAGGGAGAATTACTTACGCAGATGATGGTAATCCGGTAATTGGCGCTACAGTTATTGTTAAAGGTACCACAGCCGGTACCGTAACCAACGCAGAGGGTGAGTATGCTATTTTAGCGCCTGAAGGTGCTTCTGCCCTGATCGTTAAATTCATGGGCATGAAAGACCTGGAAGTAAAACTGGCCGGCGAAAAGGAGCATGTAGTACTACATCCAGATGTTAACAAGCTTAATGAAATTGTTGTAACTGCTAACGCTATCCGCCGCAATAAAGCATCTCTCGGATACGCGGCTTCTATCTTGCAGCATGATGAACTAAACAGCGGGCAGTCTGTAAGTTTGCTGAATGCACTGGCTGGTAAAGTAGCCGGGGCGAACGTTTCTACCGGTTCTAATGCTCCCGGCGGCATTTCCAGGATCGTGTTAAGAGGGGGCTCCTCTATTACCGGTAATAACCAGGCCCTGATGGTGGTAGATGGGATCCTGATCGACAATACCAGCATCAGCGGTGCCGACAACAGCCTTGCTTATGCCGATTTCGGAAGTCGTGGTAATGACCTGAATCCTGACGATGTGGAAGCCATCACAGTACTGAAAGGTCCGGCTGCAGCTGCATTATATGGTTCGCGTGCATCTAATGGTGCGTTGATGATCACTACCAGAATGGGCGTGAAGGACAACGACAGGGAAAATCACGTTCAGCTGAGCTCCGCCCTGACTTTTTCCCATCTTGCCAAACTACCCGATTTTCAGAACCAATATGGTCAGGGATATCTGAACGGGAATGGTGATGGGTTTGATATTGATCCCAGGGAGAACTTGAGTTGGGGGCGCCCATTCATGGGGACTGAAGAGGAATGGGGACAATCCATCAACGGTGTAAGATTAAAGAAAGCTTACAGCGCGCAGAAGGATGCGGTAAAAAGATTCTTTGAACCGGCCAGAACTGTGAATACCAATCTGTCATTGTCGGGAGCGGGCAATAAAACCACTTATTATCTGTCATTAAATAGCCTAAATGCCGACGGCATTATGCCGGGTACTTACGATAGGTACAATAAATACGGTGTCCGTTTCAACGGGAGGGCTGAACTAAGTGATAAGATTGCAACTGCTGTTAATTTCAACTATAATAAGATCAGCAGTAATGTTGTACAGGGAGGTCAGGGCGCAGGTTCAGTATATAACATCGTATTACAAACACCCCGCGATATCCCTATTGACAAAATGGGCGATCTGAACAATCCTTACTACAGCTTCGGCAACCTCCTGAATGCGGATGGTCTCCCTTACTATGGTTACTATAACGCCTATGCGAAAAGCCCATATTTCATGCTGCAGAACTACAGGAACCAGCACGAGTTAGACAGGATCACCGGTGCTTTTACCCTGGAGTATAAACCATTGACATGGTTGAATGTCCTGGAAAGGGTGGCCGCTGATATATATTCAGACCATCGTATTTACAGATCACCTAAATACTCCTTCGCTCCTGCAGATGATGCAGGGAACTACAGCCAGACCAGGAATATACAGACGGCGAGTGGTCATTACAGCAAGAATCAGTATGACTTTGCAGAGGTAGCACATGACCTGATACTTACTGTTACGAAAAATTTCAGCCCCTATTTTCATATAGCCCTGACCGTTGGTAATAATATTCGTCAACGGAAATTTAATACTACAGAACTGAAGACAAATGCTGCTGGTCTTATCATTCCGGGATGGTATAGTTTTGATAACAGTAATGGTCCTGTCATTACCAATGATGTATTGTCAACCCGCCGCTCGGTAGGCATATACAGTGAGTTGAACCTGTCTTACAGGAACATCCTCTATGTGAATGCTACAGGACGTAATGACTGGTCTTCTACATTGCCTCCTGCAAACAATTCCTTCTTTTATCCCAGCATAAACTGCTCATTTGTATTCTCCGAGCTATTTAGTAAACGGGATACAAACCATGTACTGACGGATGGCAAATTAAGGGTGAGCTGGGCGCAGGTAGGTAACGATGCTGATCCGTACCTGCTGCATACTTACTATGAAGCTGCCAGCATCAATGGTGGATTCGGTAGCACTACATTCCCGTTTAAGGGTGTGAATGGTTATGCTCCGGCCGGCGTGAACGGTAATGCAAATCTTAAACCTGAGATCACCATTGCTAATGAAATCGGTGCTGAGCTGAATTTTATGAACAACAGGCTGTTGCTGGACCTTTCTTTATATAAAAATAAATCCAGAAACCAGATCATTCCGGTGCCATTAGCGCCCTCTATTGGTGCTGCTACCAAAATGCTAAATACCGGAGCGGTTGAAAATAAGGGGCTTGAGATTGGTGTGAGAGGAACTCCTATCCTGACCGCTGCCGGCCTGTCTATTGAATTGTTAGGTACTTATACCAGAAACAAAAACACCGTACTGGACCTGGGCTTTGCCAACCAGGTAGTGATCGGCGGCTTCTCCAACATGAGCATTGTCGCCGCCAAAGGCAGACCATACGGTGAATTCTATGCACGGGACATCCTGCGGGATAAGCAGGGTCGTGTCATTGTTGACCCGTCTACCGGCCTTCCGTTGAGCACTTTAACTGCGGTGCGTCTTGGTTCCTACAATCCTGCATACCAGGCCTCCTGGGGACTGAATGCAGTCTATAAAGGGTGGAGCTTCAGTATCCTGTTTGACTCGAAACAGGGTGGTAAGTTTTATTCCTACACTAAAAGCATCACAGACCTGGCCGGGGTATCTGAAGTTACGGCAGAACAAAACCGTTTAGGTGCCATCTGGCCCAACTCCGTAACTAACGATGGCAGCGGCAAACTGGTGCCAAACACAAGGCCTTATTTTCCGGAACAGTACTGGACAAATAAGCCGGATGGACAGAATATACTTGATGCCTCCTATATCAGGCTTCGTGAGGCCAGCCTTAGCTGCCGTATTCCGGCGGCTAAACGAAGCAGAATACTGTCTGGAGATCTGGTAGTGGGGCTGTTCGGCAACAACCTCGCATTATGGGCAAAGAACAAATATGCCGATCCGGAAGTGAACTCCGCTGGTGCGGGCAATGAACAGGGCTTCGACTTTGTAGCACTGCCTTCATTGAGAAACTTTGGTTTTAATATAAAAGTGACTTTTAAATAATAAATAATGGTGCTGATAATGAAGAAGAATTTTGTAAGATCAGTCTTGGGAGCACTTTCTGTGCTATTATTCATACAAACGGGTTGCCATAAATTCCTGGATATAAATGAGGCGCCAACGAAGCTTATTGATCCCGATCCCAGCTATCTGTTGCCCACCAGTCAGGCGAATATCAGTATGGTGATTGGCAACCACTTCCAGGTTTACGGTGGCATATGGGCGCAGTATTGGACACAGGATATCAGTGGGATCCAGTACAGGAACATCGAACAGGTGAATTTGACCCCATCAGATTTTGACAGGCCATGGCAATTACTATATGTGGGGGCCTTACGAAATCTGCAGGTGATCATCAATAAAGCAAATACCAAAAGGGTGAAGCAATATGCCGGTATAGCTGAGCTGCTGAAGGCTTACACCTATCAGGTACTGACTGACGCATTTGGCGATATCCCTGTAAGGGATGCTGTCAGGGCTGTGGATGAGGACATCCTGGCGGCAGCTTATGATCCCCAGAAAATGGTGTACGATAGCATTTTTGCGATGATCGACAGGGGGTTGAACCTGATAGATCCTGAAAGCACTGTGCGGCCGGGAAATGATGACCTGATATTTGGTGGTAATATGGCTGCATGGGAGGCTTTCGGTAACACTTTGAAGCTCCGCGCA
Source organism: Chitinophaga filiformis (assembly GCF_023100805.1). Lineage (NCBI taxonomy): Bacteria > Pseudomonadati > Bacteroidota > Chitinophagia > Chitinophagales > Chitinophagaceae > Chitinophaga > Chitinophaga filiformis. The sequence continues at coordinate 560,546 of NZ_CP095855.1, read as the reverse complement.
TATATGCGGCTGGCTAAAATTGATGCAGCATTTGCAGCCCGTGGCATAAGCACTCTTGATGGTGCAAGGTTTCTGACCTCAGATGCAAAGATCACCTATGTAAACACTAACGGGAACAATAACCCTTTGTTCGCCGAAATACTGGGGCTTGGAAGAACACAGAACCTGGTTGCCAGCAGTACCGCCGTTGACCGGATGAATGGACTGAATGATCCCCGTGTTTATAAGTTCTACAGAACGGATCCTGATACCATGGGGATAGCTGGTATTCCCCAGGGAACTTACCGGATGCAGTGGAATTACCTGTTTTCCACTCCCAATGTAGCGGTAGGTGCTTACGGGCAAAATGACTCCTCTGCGCTGGCGCCTGTAAAATTCATTTCCGCTGCGGAGAGCTATTTCCTGCAGGCAGAAGCTGTTGCACGCGGGTGGCTTCCCGGAGATGCGAAAGGCCTGTACCGGCAGGGGATCACTGCCAGCTTTACTGCATATAACGTTGCTCAGCGTAACTACATCAGTAACGTTGTTGATGCCTTCCCAGCTACCGGTACCGAAGCGCAGGTAAAAGCCATCATCACCCAGAAATACTTTGCCATGTGCGGAAACCAGAACTTCGAGGCATGGACAGAATGGCGCCGTACCGGTTATCCTTCCTTCCTGGTTCGTTCGCAGGCATCCGTGCTGCCTGCCGGCCGGATGCCGCAGCGGTTACTATATCCGACCTCGGAAATCACCAGGAATCCAAAGTTCCCGGGTGCTAAACGGGTTTACGATAAGGTCTGGTGGGACGCTAATTAATTATAACGTATATGTATGTATTCTGAGGGCTTGTTATATAACGAGCCCTTTTTTGATCCGGAGAGTTTCATTTTTTGAATAACTACATGTTAAACCACACATCCGTATATCTTTTTAAGAATTTTTATATCTTGTGGTACTTTTAGCTGATTGGCTATTTTCAAAATAATAAAGACACGGGGACAATTGACCGCATTTAGACCACGGATGTGGTATTTTAATCTTGGTACTATCACTAATGCTGCTTCCTGCATTAAATTAAAATCTGTTTGATGAAAAAAGGAGTATTCCTGTATCTGTTTTCATTAATGGCCGTGCTGCCTGCTCTTGCGCAGATGAGGACACTTACAGGCACTGTCAAAGCCGACAACAGCGGCACACCGCTGTCCGGCGTTACGATCCACCTTAAAGGCTCCACCTATAGTGTAGCCACTAATCCAGACGGCTCCTTTTCCATGAGCGTGGGAGGAACGCCTGAACTGCAGTTTTCCATGGTGGGATATGAATCCCGTCAACTGAAGGTTGCTGCAGATGTCACCTGGCTGGATATAAAACTGCAACCCGCATCTTCCCGGCTGTCTGAAGTGGTCGTGGTAGGTTATGGAGAACAGGCGCAACGGTATACGACCGAGGCCGTATCTGTTGTGAAAGCCGGCCAGATCACCAATGTACCGGCTGTATCGCCCCAGCAATTGCTGCAGGGACAGGTGGCAGGGGTAAACATGACCAATTCTTCCGGCCTGCTGGGCAATTCCTCTCTACTCCGGGTAAGGGGCACTGCTTCCATCACCGCTGGTAGCCAGCCGCTATTTGTTGTGGACGGCGTGCCGTTGAATGATGGTATTTACAATACCTCTTACGGTGGTGGCGCAAACCTGAATCCGCTGCTGGAAATCAATCCGGAAGATATTGCTACTATCACTGTACTGAAAGATGCAGCCGCTGCCGCCATTTATGGCTCCAGGGGCTCAAATGGGGTTATACTGATAGAAACAAAGAAAGGTGCCCTGAACAATAAAACCCAGATCAGACTGGACTATTATACCGGCTGGGTAAGCCCCACGGATAAGCTGAAGGTGATGAACGGGGATGAATACCGTACTTTTTACAATAACTACATCACCAAAGTAAAAGGAACGGCGCCTGTCGATTTCCCCGCAAAAAGCACCGACTGGCCTTCCCTGGTTACCAGGACCGGCCGTACGAACAACTATGCACTTGGTGCCAGCGGAGGAAACGACAAGACCCGTTTCTATGTAGGTGGTAACTATATGGATGACGGGAACTTCGTGATCGGCAACAACCTGCAAAGGTTATCCGGAAGACTGAACCTGGAGCATACAGCCAGCAAATACCTGCAACTGGGCGTTAATTTCAGTACGGCTTATACAAACATGGACCGCATCTACCAGGAGGGAAATGCCAGTGGCAACAACAACCTGCCGCCTTATACAGCCGCATTCCTTAATACGCCATTCACGCCCGCCTATACAGACGACGGACAGTTTGCGAATCCGACCACCAATACACTCGCCAATATTGCTTTAAGCACCAATAAATACTATACCCGCCGCAACACAGGCAATGCCTATGCAAAGGTCAACATCACAAAAGATCTCTGGGTAAAGACCGACTGGGGCATCGATCTCCTGGAAACAGAAGAACGCATCCGCAGGTCGGCGAAACTTACAGGCAACACTACAACGCCCGGCTCTGCCAGCCGTACCCTCTGGCAGGATAATAAATGGCTGAGCACTAATAGCCTGAACTACGATAAAAGCATAGGAGCTGACCATCATGTAACGCTGTTAGCCGCATATAGCTATGAAACAGCCAGATATGATGATATTAAAGTGACCGGTAACGGTTTCGTAAACGACCAGTTGCCCAATGTGGGATCTGCCGCAGTGACCACAGGTTCTGCAACCGGTAAGCGCTGGGCCATGGAATCTTACATTTTCCGTGCTAACTATCGCTTCCAGGATAAATACCTGTTTGAAGGATCATTACGCAGGGACGGTTCTTCCCGTTTTGGGACCAATAAGAAATACGGCAATTTCTGGGCGGTATCCGGTGGCTGGATCATTTCTCAGGAGCAGTTTATGAAGGAACTGCATTTTATAGATTACATGAAACTGACCGCCAGTTATGGCGTAACCGGTAATGACCGTATCAACTACTATGATTATCTGGGACTGTATTCTGCGAGTGATGCCGGCTATGCAGGACAGCCGGGAGTAAGACCAAGCCAGATCAAGAACCTGAACCTGGGCTGGGAGGAAACGAAACAATTCGACCTCGGCCTGGCAGTAAATGTGCTGGACAACAGGATACAATTGACAGTGGATTACTATAGCAAAAATTCCCAGGACCTGCTGTTGTACCAAGCGGTGCCTTCTACTACCGGTTTTGGATTTTCTACCCGCAACGCGGGAAAGATGCGTAACCGCGGTGTAGACCTGCAAATAACAGGAGTGCCTGTGCGTACAAAAGATCTTCAATGGACCACCAGCCTTAACCTGGGTTTTGTGAAGAACAAGGTAATAAAGCTGTCTTCGGATAGCAGAGATGAAGAAGGCAGAAACTATGTGCTCAGTTCATTCGGTGGCCAGCGGGTAATACAGGGATATGCACTGAACTCGTTCTATGTGCTTAATTATAAAGGGATCAATCCGCAAACGGGAGATCCTGAATGGTATACCAAAGACGGGAAAGCTACCACTACTCCTACCGCCAATGACCAGATAATAGCCGGCAATGCTATGCCGAAACTGACAGGTGGTTTCAATAACACGGTACGTTATAAACAATTTGACCTTGGTGTTAATTTCTACTTCTCTTACGGTAATAAAGTCATGCTGAATGAATTCCAGACCCTGGATAACGCAACGCTGACCAATTCCAACCTGAGCAAAGACATGCTGAATTACTGGCAGAAGCCTGGCGATCAGGCTCTTGCGCCGGCAGCTACCAGCGCTTCCTGGAAGACCATGCCGTTTAACCAATTGTCTACCAGGCAGCTGTTTGACGGGTCTTTCCTGCGACTGAAAACATTGACGCTGGGATATAATCTGCCATCAAATTTGTTGAGCAATACGCATGTATTGAGCGGTGCAAGGTTATATGTGCTGGGCCAGAATCTGTGGACAGTAACGAAGAAGGAATTCCGTGGCGCTGATCCTGAGGTATCCCTGTATGGCTCAAATGGCCAGGTAGCCGGAGAATCATACTTTTCCCTGCCTCAACCTAAGACTATCACTGTGGGTGTGAACCTGTTATTCTAAAATATGAAAACAGCCAAAATGAACGGGCAAAAAAAGATATTAATATGGCTGCTGGCAGGGCTTACCTGTACCAGCCTGTTTTCCTGCAGCAAGGATCTGGACCAGGAACCCGAGCAGCAGATTCCTACAGAAGATGTATTTACTTCGGGGCCAACTGCTTTAAGCGCATTATACGGCGTTTATAGCCGTTCTCAACGTCAGGAGGTATTTGGAGGCCAGCCTCAGATTATTGCGGATTTTATGGCCGATAACGTCAATTACCTGGGTTCTTCGATGAGTGATATCAGCAATTTTATCACTTCTCCTTCCAGCTCTATCGTGAGTGAGATGTGGCGTATTCACTTTGACGCTATTATGGGCGCCAATGCCGTAGTAGACAAGGTGCCGGGTATACAGGACGCTTCGTTTACAACAGCGGACCGTAAAATGTACGTAGCGGAAGCAAAGTTCATGAGAGCTATCCTCTATTTCGACCTGCTCAATCTCTTTTCTCAGCCTTACCAGGTATCGCAGGGCGGTGCGCCCGGTATTCCGGTGGTAACGGCGGCTTTTGATGGTACCATTACATACCCGGCCAGAGGTACAGTAAATGACGTACAGGCGCAGATAGAAAAAGATCTGCTGGAAGCGCTGCCTGACCTGAGCGATACTTTCAGCGATCCTATGCTGGCCAGGGGCCGCGCCACCAAGGGCGCCGCAAATGCACTGTTGTCAAGGCTGTACCTGTACCGTGAACAATGGGACAAAGCAGCGCAGTATGCAAAAGCAGTGCTGGATGCTCCTTATTATAAATTGGCCGGCGACTATGCCTTCTATGACGGTAATACAAAAGAAGATGTGTTTTCCATTCAGAATACAGACACCGATCCGGGAGGCAGTAGCTGGGGCTACTTCTATCGCCCCACGGGTGTGAACGGCAGCGGTGCATGCCCCTTCTCTCCCGAATTGATACAGGCATTTTCTGCAGAAGCGGGTGACAAGAGGTTTGCGATGAGCGACGAAGGTACCGCGGCTAACCTTGAAAAGAGAAGGTTCACATTGAAGTTTCCCAGTGTATCTCCCGCAAAAGACAATTCTCCGATGATCAGGGTCACCGAAATGTACCTGAACAGGGCTGAAGCACTGGCTGCCACGAATGGTGTGAACCAGGAATCCATCGACCTGATGAATGCATTGAGAAAACGTGCAGGACTCGATGAATGGACCATCACTACCTTCGCTACTACTGATGCACTGATCACTGCCATCCTGAATGAAAGACGTAAAGAGCTCTGCTTCGAAGGACACCGCAGAATGGATGTGCTGAGAAGAGGACAATCACTGCGGGCCAATGATCCGGAGAAAAAAGCGGGCGCAGACCGGGTGATACTACCTATTCCCCAACGCGAAATTGACCTGAGCCCTGCATTGAAAGGACATCAGAACCCGGGGTACTGATCACTATAAAACATTTATAAAAAGAGCGGCTGTTCAGAATGAACAGCCGCTCTTTTTTTGTTCCGCCAGGAGCGGCGTATTTATAACTTTCGATATCCCACGGATTAGGCTGCGCACAGAGAATACCACCCGGTAACAATACGCCGCATGGCATAAGCTCTCAATGTCAATGCCCCGACAGGCAATGCCTCCGAATGATCACGCCCGTATTGATAATGTAAAATATTCCGGCTTCGCTTACAGGTTTTGCTGCACATTGTAAGACCTGCCACCTATTAACATTGTTAGTATTTTATGCGTTATATTTCCCGAACACTGCATATATGAAAACAGGTATTATCATGCATGGTCGTGGGTATTCGGGGTTTATACGGAAGCATTTTTCTTACATTATATTGAAAAAAATGTGCAGAATAATTTCCGGTGATTTCATATATTGCATTAACAACTTATTGTAAGTACTAAAGAACCAAAATCTGAATCTTAATTCCTTAGAGTGAAACCCGACTACCACTTTAATTGCCCGACGAAAGGAATTGTATTTATTGTTTAACTAATGAACTGACAACCCGGTTTTTCTCTGTACTGATTGATATGGGGCTGTATTCCTGATACCTGAGGCGTAACCCACAGCCCGTTTCACACAGTTAAATCCGTAAAGCAGTAATGCATGCGCAGAATCCTCTGCACATGATTGCTGACGCGTTGTGCGATCCTAAATTTTTTTCTATGTAGCAAGAAATAACCGGACGTTTTTTCATCAATCAAAATCGCTTATGAAACACACTTTACTCCTGTGGCTATTCGTGGCCATTAGCGTGATGCCCGCGCTTGCCCAAACACGAACGATCAAAGGGAAAATTACAGACGCCAAAGACGGCGCCGGCATACCCTATGCCACTGTCAGGATCCAGGGTGCCAACAAAGGAACCACCACTGACCAAAGCGGAAATTTCAGTATTGAGATCGGTGCAAACCAGTCCCTGATCGTATCTTCCATCGGGTTTGCCGCAAAAACAGTGAAACCCGGTAACAGTGGAATATTGACCATCTCCCTTGTTGCCGATAATGTACTGAGTGAGTACATCGCTACCGGTTATGGCAATACCAACAGGCAAAAGAAAGTAAGTTCTGTGTCTGAAGTGACCGGAGAGAAAATTGCCAACACTCCCTTCGTTGACATTAACCAGGCCATGCAGGGTAGAGCGGCCGGCGTATTTGTCGGCGGGGCTTCAGGACAACCGGGCGCCGTACAGAACGTAAGGATCCGTGGTGTCGGCTCTATCAGTGCCGGCGCTGCACCGCTGTATGTCATAGATGGTGTTATCGTAGATGGCAGGGACATTAATAATACCTCTGGCCTTGCTTTACAGTCGAACGACCTGCTTGCAAACCTGAATGCCAATGACGTTGAAAGTGTAAACGTACTGAAAGATGCTGCCGCTACTGCTTTGTACGGCTCAAGAGGCGCTAATGGCGTGATCGTGATCACCACTAAAAAGGGGAAAGCCGGCGTTACCACTTTCAATGCAAGAGCGCAATATGGTTCTGCAAAAGCCAGCTTTGGCAAATCCGGTATGCTGTCGCCCGAAGAATCACTGGCCTACAACCGGGATGTACTGGCCATCAATGGCGCTACTCCGGCAGAAGTAGATGATCAATTTCCTACGTCATTACTGAAAACAGCCTTCGACTGGCATAAAGCCGGTTTCCGTACCGCCACCACACAGGATTATGGCCTTGCTGCTTCCGGTGGAACAGATAAAACAAAGTTTTACATCTCCGGTGGATATCAGAACCAGGAAGGAACCGTGATCAATTCCTGGTTTAAAAAATATACTGTCATCTCCAATGTGTCCCAGCAGGTGAATGATCATCTGGACATTGCTATGAACCTCAACCTGTCTCAAAGTAATGCGAATAATGCAATGGGCGGAAACTATTATTCCAGCCCGATATTAGGCGCCTATTTCGTGTCTCCTTTCCAAAGCCCCTACAAGGCTGACGGCTCTATGTATACAGGACTGGAACCGGAATTTTACGCTGCCAGCGGCGATAACTTCCTGTATTCTGTGCCGCTGAACGACAAACGCCTGACCAACTTCAGGGGCCTCGGCTCACTCAGTGTAGGCTATCGCGTGTTCGACTGGCTGAAAGTGCAGGAGAAAGTAAATATGGACCTGGTGTATGGTGAGGCCAATCTCTTCTACGACCCTACCACCGGAGACGGTATCAATACGGCGGAACCATCCAAGAGCGGTGAGGTCTATAATGCAAACGTAAAGAACACTACGCTGACCAACCAGTTATCCATCAGCGGCGCTATTAAGATCAATAAAGATCATCAGCTCGATTACCTGGCACTCACTGAATATAACAGGTTTAAGTCAAGGAGCATCAGCGCTGACGGTATCGGTCTTGTAACCGGCAAACTGAAAGTGCTGGATGTAACCGCTGTTCCGCAGGACGTAGGTGGTAACGGTACAGAATATACGTTCCTGTCATATCTCGGGCAGCTGACCTACACTTTTAAGAACAGGTATAACCTGAGCGGTAGTATCAGAACAGATGGATCTTCCAGGTTCGGTGTGAATAACCGTTTTGGTACATTCTATTCTGTGGGGGCTTCCTGGAAAGTGATGGAAGAAGCATTTATGAAATCGCAGAAAGTCTTTTCTGATCTGCGTCTGAGAGGTAGCTATGGTGTTACCGGTAATGCTGACTTTGACAACTTCGTGGCAACCGCTTTATATGACTATGGTACTGCCTATAATGGCGAGCCTGGCAACGCTCCTTCCACTATTGGTAACAGGAACCTGACATGGGAAAGAAATAAATCCTTCAACATTGGCCTGGACCTCGGTTTCTTTAAAAACAGGCTGACGGCAGTTATTGATGTTTACAGACGCCGGACCGATGGCCTGCTGATGAATACCCCGGTGAGCTCTACCAGCGGATTTCTGACCCAGCCTGTGAACGTTGGTTCTCTGGAAAACAAAGGTATCGAAGCACTGATCACCAGCAAGAATATTGAGGCTGCTTCCGGCCTGACATGGACCACTGAACTGAACGTATCTACCAATAAAAATAAGATACTGTCACTGTATGGCGGACAGGATGTATCTGCTTCCACTACTCAGTTACACAGGGTAGGCGAAGCGGTACAGAGCTGGTATTTAAATGAGTGGGCAGGTGTTGACAAAGACAACGGTGATCCATTATGGTATACCGCAGATGGTAAAACCACCAACAATATCAACCTTGCGCAGAGAAAAATAGTTGGTAATAGTCAGCCGAAATTTATCGGTGGATTGACAAACACCGTAAGCTATAAAGGTATATCCCTCAGCGTATTCTTCTACGGTGTAACCGGCAGTAAGATCCTTAACAGAACAAGGATACTGGGAGACGCTGACGGTGCTTATTTCGGATTTGGCTATGATAAACTAGCTGCACAGAACTACTGGCGGAAAGCCGGTGATGTGGCAGAACGTCCAAAGCCAATTCCTGGCGGTAACCATAACGGTAACAATGCACAGTCAACCAGGTACCTGGAAAATGGTTCCTTTCTTCGTCTTAAGAACATTAACCTGAGTTACAGCCTGCCAAAAAGATGGATGCGCGCTATTAACGTGAGTGATGTTAAATTCTATGCACAGGCGGCCAATATCGCCACCTGGACCGGGTATACAGGATGGGACCCTGAGCAGGATATCAGTGCGATGGAGTTCTTCAGATATCCTCCTGCCAAGAGCATCACCTTCGGCGTAAACGTTAATTTCTAATTCAAGCAAAGATCTTATTTATGAAAAGAATATTCGTGTATATGGTTATGTTGGTCCTGTTATCTGTCGGTCAGGGCTGCAATAAAGAACTGGCGCTTTCGCCGGCAGATAAACTGCCGACGGATGAAGCCTTGTCAAATATCAAAGGTGTGAATGCCGCGGTGAACGGTATGTATGCCGGTATGAGATCCACAGATTATTATGGAAGGAACTACCTGATACTGGGCGAGATCACTGCTGATAACGTGTATCTTTCTACAAGCAACAGTAACCGCTTCCTGTCCAGCTGGCGATTGAGCTGGATCGTTTCAGATGTGGATGTAACCGGCGTCTGGAACAGGGCATACGCTGTGATCTTAAGAGCTAACAATATTATCAACAGCATACCTGTCATCAGCGATGGTACGGCTGAAGAAAAGAACTTTGCCAAGGGGCAGGCATTGTTTATCCGTGCATTGGCGCATTTTGATCTGTTACGTTTCTTTGCTGAGCCATATATTGTTGGCGGGGGTACATCGCTGGGAGTGCCGGTGATAACGAAATTCGAAGTGGGCTCGCCGAAAAGGAATACGGTAGATCAGGTATATGCGCAGATCATTGCCGATCTGACCGAGGTCAAATCATTACTGCCCGAAGCAACCAACGATCCTTTCAACGCCAGTTCCTATGCAGCATCTGCACTGCTGGCAAGGGTATACCTGTATAAAGGCGATAATGCCGCCGCTATTGCCGAGGCAACGAGGGTGATCAATGCTGGTTATGCTATTCAGCCTGCCAATAGCTTAGCTGATTTTTACAACACACCAGGTACAGGAGAAGACATTTTTACGCTGAAAATACTTGACATCCAGACAGCAGGTTCTGATAACCTTGGCCAGATGTTCAGGAAGCCTGGTTATGGTGATATCCGTGTATCTCCCGACCTGGTGAATATATTGGAGCCTGGCGATGCGAGAAGGGTTTTTATTTCTGCGTTTAATGGCAGTCCTTCAGAATTCCAGAATAACAAGTTTACCGGTCAGCAGGGTATTTCCGGCTTGCACAGTCCTAAAATACTGCGCATATCAGAAATGTACCTGGCGCGCGCCGAAGCCTATGCAAAGGAAGGTAACTATGCCGCCGCACTGACAGATGTAAACGCGATCCGCACGCACAGGAACCTGGCAGCCCTGGAAAATGTGGCCAATGATGCGGTATTGGCAGCAGTGCTCAAAGAGAAACGTGTGGAGTTCATGTTTGAAGGACATCGTTATTTCGACCTGTTGAGAAATAAACTGGATATTGTAAGAAATCATTGTAATAATCCGGAGCAGTTGAATACGCCCAGATGCACCATTGAGGCAACTTCAAATACGGCGATCTTCCCCATTCCACAAAGGGAAACCGATGTGAACCGTAACATAGAACAGAATCCGGGGTACAAAAAATAACCGTGGTCAACCAGCAAATAAAAAAAGCGTCCGCCAGATGGCGGACGCTTTTTTTATTTGCTGGTGTAATTATTTCAATACTTCCTGGAGCTTGGCCTGTAAGTCAGGTCCTCTTAGTCCGACAGCGATCACCTTTCCTTCCGGATCGAGCAGCATGTTGGATGGAATGGAGTTCAGTCCATATAAAGGAACAACTGCAGATTCCCAGAATTTCAGATCACTCACATGGCTCCAGGTAAGACCATCGGCCTGTATGGCCTTTGCCCACGCCTCTTTTGTTCTGTCTAGCGATACACCGAGGATAGTAAAGTTTTTATTCTTGTAAGTGTTATAAGCCTGTACCACGTTAGGGTTTTCCATACGGCATGGCTTGCACCAGCTTGCCCAGAAATCTACCAGCACATATTTCCCCCTGAAGGAGCTGAGGCTGGTGGCTTTTCCTGAGAGGTCGGGCAGTGTAAAGTCTGGTGCCACCTGGCCGATCTTCACAGCTGTCATATTTTCGTCTTCACCAGCCATGGCGTCTGTAGCAGGAGCAGCGCTCTTTTTGGACACTTCGTTCAGCTTTTCTGTAAAGCTGGCAATCAGTGTATTTTCAGGAAAACGGGTCTTTAATTCGTTGATCACTTTCTGATCCTGCAGTAAGGTAGGTGTGCTTACCATGCTCAGTGCGAATGCAGCAACAGCAGGAGATTTAGTGTCTTTTGCCGCTTTCAGGATGAACTGTTCGAGATCATTTCGTTTTGCCTCGAATGCAGCCACCCTTGGTTTCATTACGCTGTCGGGCGTTTTAGCCTGATAGAGGCTGTCAAGGGTTTTCATCTCTGTTGTCAGCGCTATATTCTTTGAGCTCGCTTCATTCAGCAACTGCTGTATTTCTGAAGAGGCTTCGGAATTCTCAATTTTAACCTGTTCCAGGTGATTGTAATCGCCTTCGATGCTCATCGTACCAGCATCGAGGCCCAGGAGGATAAAGCGGTTATTATCAGCGAAACGGATACGGTAAAGCGCCTGTTCCGGCAGCATACCTTTGAGGGTGAATTTACCGCTGGCATCTTTTATCACAGCAGTGTCCACGATCTTCGCTTCTTCCAGCGTCAGTTCCTCCAGGTATATTTTACCTAAAGGAGCATTGTCTATATGTGCATTGATAACAAAATCTCCCTTCTCTGTCTGTTGCGAGCAACTGGCCAGGAATAGTCCGGCTACTGCCCATAAAGCAAATTTCTTCATATTGATCAGTTATAGTTATTTCAGTTTTTCTGCCAGCAGCTGGTTGGTGAGTTTAGGATCAGCTTTGCCTTTGGAGAGTTTCATCACCTCGCCTACAAAGAGTCCCATCAATCCTTTTTTACCACCGCGGAATTCGGCTACTTTATCCGGATACTTGGCGAGGACTTCATCAATGATAGGTGCAATGTTATTTGCATTGTTATCCTGAAGGAGGTTGAGACGTGTAGCAATATCCAATGGCTGCTCTGCAGGGTGTTGCAGCAGTTCCGGGAAGATGCGGGAAGAGGCGATGGAGAAGCTGACCTTTCCATCTTCAACAAGTTGTATCAGGCCGGCCAATGCGGCTGGTGGCAAGGGGAATTCCGCCATGGCCGCACCCTGTTCATTGAGGGTGGATTTAACCGGGCCCAGTAACCAGTTGGCCACTGCTTTATGTGCAGGAATGATAGAGGCTACCTGTTCGTAATAGTCTGCCGTTGCCTTGTCATCACATATCACACGGGCGTCATACTCGGGCAGTCCGTATTGGCTGACATACCGTTGTACCATTGCCTCCGGCAGTTCGGGCAGCGCTTTCAGGATGCTGTCCAGGTATTCGTCTGTAAGATGAAAGGGAGCCAGGTCCGGTTCCGGAAAATAGCGGTAGTCGTTTGCTTCTTCCTTTGAACGCAGGGAGAATGAGGTACCGTTGCCGGCATCGAAGCTCCTTGTTTCCTGCATGATGGTGCCGCCACTTTCCACGATAGTGATCTGGCGTTTTATTTCTCCCTCTACCGCACGTTTTACGTTGCGGATGGAATTCAGGTTCTTTACCTCTACTTTGGTACCCAGTCTGGTCTCTCCTTTCAGGCGGATCGAGATATTGGCGTCACAGCGCATACTGCCTTCTTCCATGTTACCATCGCACACATCGAGCCAGCGTACCAGCCTGCGGAGGGTGGTCAGGAAAGCATATACTTCGTCACTGCTGTGCAGGTCGGGTTCTGTTACGATCTCCACCAGGGGAACGCCGGCACGGTTGTAATCCACCAGGGTAAAGGAAGGATCCTGGTCGTGCATGGATTTTCCGGCGTCTTCTTCCAGGTGGATGCGGTTCAGTTTGATCTGCCGCTCGCCGCCGGGAACCGGAATGGTAACCAATCCTCCATCGCAGATGGGGGCTGTATGCTGTGAGATCTGGTATCCTTTCGGAAGATCCGGGTAGAAATAGTTCTTACGGGCAAAATAGTTATCCCTTTCAATCCTGCTTTGGCAAGCCAGTCCAAGCCGGATGGCATATTCCACCGCTTTGCGGTTCAGCACAGGAAGGGTACCGGGATGGCCCAGTGTAATGGGACTGATATGGGTATTGGGAGCGCCTCCGAAAGCTGCACTGTCTCCACAAAATAATTTGCTTTCTGTCAGTAACTGGGCGTGTACTTCCAGGCCAATTACTACCTCATATTTGTCAAAATCGATGGCTGCGCTCATGATAATCTTCTGCTATTAGCGCAAATATATGTAATGAAGGGTAGAAAGGGGAATCCAGGGAATATTATTGGAATTTAACAAAATTTTAGTATTCTTGTGGTGCAGAACCATTCAACCTATATTCTGTTTTCCTATACCTCTCTACAGCACTAAGCGAACAATCTCCACTTTTATCATTTTCAGTACCTTCAGGGTAATATGAATACCCAGGATGTTTATAACATACAACAGGCCTTTTTTGCATCGGGTAAGACACTACCCTATAAATTCCGCCGTCAGCAGCTTAAGCTGCTGAAATCTGCCGTTAAAAAGCGGGAAAAGGATATACTGGCCGCTTTACATGCCGACCTGCACAAACATCCCGTAGAGGCTTACAGCAGCGAAATAGGGTTCCTTTATGTCGAAATAGCATATTTGCTCAGCAACCTGAAACGGTGGATGAAACCGGAGGACGTGAGCAGCCCGTTTATCATGTATCCCAGTAAGAGCAGGATCCATCGCGTACCCTTAGGTCTTACGCTCATCATAGGTCCCTGGAATTACCCTTTCCAGCTGATCATGGCGCCGCTGGCAGGGGCTATTGCTGGTGGCAACTGCGCAGTAGTAAAACCGTCTGAACTGGCGCCCCGGACATCCGCAGTAATAGCATCCCTTATCAGGGAAACGTTTGACCCTGCTTATATTACCGCTTTGGAGGGTGATGGCAGTGTAGTCATCCCTGAGCTGATGCAGCATCGGTTTAACCATGTGTTCTTCACGGGAAGCGCTGCTATTGGCCGTAAGGTCCTGGAGCTGGCCACGCCCCACCTGATGCCTGTTACCCTGGAACTGGGAGGGAAATCGCCCGTTATTGTGGATGACAGGGTGAACATCCGTGTGGCTGCCAGGCGTATTATATGGGGCAAATTCTGGAATGCGGGGCAGACGTGTATAGCGCCGGATTATGTGCTGGTACACAATAGTGTGAAGGATGAACTGGTGGCGGCTATGAAGAAGGCGATCCTGCAATTTTTCGGAGAAGATCCTGCCGCAAGTCCGGACTATGCCCGGATCATCAATAGAAAGCGGTTCGGCGTATTGAATACCTATTTACAGCAGGGTACGGTGCTGCATGGCGGAGCCACTGATGAAAATGAGCTGTTTATATCGCCCACGCTGCTGGAAGAAGTTGACTGGAACAGCCCTGTTATGCAGGAAGAAATATTCGGCCCCGTTCTGCCGGTACTGGCGTTCAGCACATTGGAAGAGGCCATCAGGTTAGTCAGGCAGCAACCGCAACCATTATCTCTTTATCTGTTCACCAAAAGAAGCAGCACCGAAAAGGCAGTTACTGAACAGCTTAGTTTTGGTGGAGGATGCATCAATAATACACTCGGACATTTCACCAACCCTGAACTGCCTTTCGGCGGTGTTGGATATAGCGGGATGGGACAATATCATGGAAAATACAGTTTTACGACGTTTACACACCCGAAAAGCATCATGAAAACCGGCACCTGGATAGATGTAGCCATGAAGTATCCTCCCTTCAGGAATAAGCTGAAATTAGTCCGCTGGCTGATGAGATAAGTAACCAGGTGCCAACATCTCTTAAATATGGGTTATATATGGGTTATCTCAGGAAATGCACTATGGTATTAGCTTTGCCAGGATAATATGAATACTTTATTATGTATTGTGCTATACACAAATGTCTTTTATAGTAGATAATAACATTATGTATATATATTACCTGACTGAATAGTTCCTTTTCGTGTCTGTTAATCTTCTTTGGATAGGATCTCCGATACATGTAAAAAAGGATGCCCCTTCTTCAGAGGCATCCTTTTTTAACTGAACAGCTTATCTGCTTACAGATCGGCCTTGTGTAATTTCTTAGGTACTTTGATTTCCAATGTCTTCTGCTGACCAGCTCTCTTCACCTGGGCAGTAATAGTGCTTTTATCTTTGTTTGAACGATAGGCATTAGCTACGTCACGCGTAGAATTAACATCGTCACCAGCCAGCTGCGTAATAATATCCTTCGCTTTAAATCCGGCTTTTTCAGCGGCAGAACCAGGCGTTACGCTCAATACCTCTGCACCATTGCCATCCTCAGTATCCTGGACGGACAATCCCAGTTTGGCGTCATTATTATTATCATAATCGCGGAAGCGGTTAGGACCGCCAAATCCCGGGAAATTATCTCCGAAGTTGAATTCTCCACGGGGAGCGCGATGGAAACCCTGGGCTCCGCCACGAGGGAAGAGTTCCAGTGTGCCGGCATCTTTTCTTTCATCCAGGGTCACTGTAGCCGTATTCTCCTTTTTGTCGCGCAGGTAAGTGATGGTAACTTTGTCGCCCGGATCGTGTGCACCGATCTTTTCAAACAGGTCTTGTGGCTCGCTGATCTTGTCCGCATCTACACGGGTGATCACATCGCCGGCCTTGATACCTGCCTTTTCAGCAGGGCTTTCTTTGGCTACTTCACGTACGGTGGCGCCTGCAGCTTCTTTCTTTTCGGTAAATACACCCAGTACGGCCTTGCCTGGCTTGATATTCATAGCTCCGGCGGAATCGTCATTATCATCGTCGTTGAAGAACTGTATACCTCCACGGGGAGCAAAATTGAAGTTGTTACCATCTACAGGCCTGATGCGGCGTCTGTAAACAGAGATATCTCCATCCTTATAAGCATCCATTTTCTCCCCGTCTACCAGTACATTGCCATCCTTGATCTCAATGGTCACTTTCCCGTCCTTGTTACTGTTGCGTTTGATAACGATCTCATCGTACTCTCCCAGTTTATCGCTCTTTTTTTCCTGTTTGTCCTGAGCGATGGTGGCAGAGCTGAAAGCAAAGCAGGTAATGCTTGCCAGTGTGAGGGTCTGCAATAGCTTGCTCATAATTATCCTCCTTTTTATATAATGAATTGTAGTTAACAAGGCAAATTTAGGAGGGGTTATAATAAACGAAAAGTTAAAATAGATGAAGCGGGGAAGTATTGATACATAATAAAATTATTTTTGATGAAGTCCCAATCATCATCTGATCTATGAAAAGAAAGAATCCGTTTACAATAGATATCCCCATGCCTTGTACTCAATCATGGGATGATATGACCCCTGTGGATAATGGGAGATATTGCGGACATTGTACGAAGAAAGTAATCGACTTTACAAAACTGGCGGATCATGAAGTCGTAAGGATCATGCTGGATAGCAGCGAGCCTGTATGTGGGCGGTTCGGCGAAAGTCAGCTTAACAGGGACCTGTTGGCCCTGGAAAAAGAAAGGGCAAATGCCCTGGTGCCTGCATTACTGGTGAGTACAGCGCTTGTAGCAGGTATTGCATCAAATGCTGTTGCCAGTCATCGTCCGACAGATGATATCCGGCAGATAACGCAAAGAGATACTACCAGCACGCCGGCGGTGCCTATGCCCGATACAAGGAATGGCAGAGATACAACTATTTCACCGGTGGAAAAACCGGGCTTGTTTTCGGATTCTGCCAGAGGATTTAATCTGGATAGAATGACGGGCGGATCAACTTTCGATATTAACAGTGAAGAGTATGAGGAAGCAGGTGTCATGGGGTTTGTTGGCCCAACTTTGCCTAAAACAAAGCGTGGACGCAAAAAAATAGAGCAGCAATATCAGATGAAATTTGCCGAGGCTGTCCGTTCCGGACCTCTTCGAATAACACCACCACCTCCGGCCGGTGATGAAAAGAAATAATGCGATGGAATGTGATGTAAAAGGAGGATGTTGCCCCAGAATGTATGTTTTTATAAGTGCCTAAAGGATTACCTGAAACCATCAGGTATACAAATAAGAAGGGCCTGTATCATAGTACAGGCCCTTCTTATATCGCAAATTTTCTCTTACAATATCGCCTTCACCTGCGTGATCACCTGATCCAGCTGGCCAGCTTCCTGTCCGCCGGCAGTTGCGAACGATTTCTGTCCGCCGCCACCGCCTTTGATGATCGGGGCGATCTTCTCCTTGATGATCTTGGGCGCTTCAAGTCCTTTTTCAGTTACCAGGTTGTCAGAGATCATGAGCGCCACATTTGCCTTACCGCCAATGTTCGCAGCAAAGACGAATACGTGGTTCTGTATTTCATTCTTCAGGGCAAAACACAGTTGTTTCAGCGCATCTGCATTGTTCACATCCACTATCTTACCCAGGAAGTTGATACCATTGATCTGTTCCACCTGTTGCTGCAGTCCGGCAGATAACTGGCGTACTTTCTCCTGTTCCAGCACTTCCAGCTGTTTTTCCAGGGATGTTTTATCCTGCAGCAGATTCTCTACCGCAGCGATAGGATCTTTTGGATTCTTGAGGGCTGCTTTAATGTCTTTCAGCTGTCTTAACTGTGCATCTACAAATGCCAGTGCATTGCTGCCGGTCAGGGCTTCCACACGGCGTACACCTGCCGCTACAGCGCCTTCAGATGTGAATTTGAACAGGCCCAGTTCACCGGTAGCGCCGATATGGGTACCGCCGCAAAGCTCTACAGAGTAGCTAGGATCCATGATCACCACGCGTACGATATCACCGTATTTCTCACCAAAGAGCGCCATCGCGCCCAGTTTCATCGCTTCATCTTTCGGCAGTTCCTGAATCACTACCGGTATGTTGGCACGGATCTTCTCATTGACAATGTTCTCGATCTTCTCCAGCTCTTCATCAGTCACTTTTGCGAAGTGGGAGAAGTCGAAGCGCAGGTATTCCGGATTTACCAGGGAACCTTTCTGTGCCACGTGCGTACCGAGCACCTGGCGCAGCGCCGCATGCAGGAGGTGGGTGGCAGAGTGGTTCAGGGTGGTAGATTGACGGTTCTTTTTATTGATCACCGCTTTGGCAGTGGTGCTGATATCAGCCGGTAATTTATCTACGAAATGAACGATCAGGTTATTTTCCTTTTTGGTGTCTGTCACGTTGATAGATTCACCATTGAAGGTCAGGGTGCCGGTATCGCCTACCTGGCCGCCGCTTTCTGCATAGAAAGGGGTCTGAGACAATACCAGCTGGTACTGTTCCTTACCTTTTGCCTTGATCTTACGGTATTTGGTAACGGAGGTTGCTGCTTCTGACTGCTCATAACCGACAAAAACAGATACCGGGTTCTCATCCAGTACGGTCCAGTCGCCCATATCCAGCTCAGTAGCGGCACGGGAGCGGTCTTTCTGTTCCTGCATGGCAGCTTTAAAGCCCTCTTCGTCAACGGTAAAGCTGTTTTCACTGGCTATCAGGCTGGTGAGGTCATATGGGAAACCATAAGTGTCGTACAATTCAAAGGCTGTCCTGCCGTCAACAGATTTCTGTTTGGCATTGCCCATAAAGTCCTCGATCCTGCGGATACCGCTATCCAGGGTGCGCAGGAAGTTATTTTCTTCTTCAAACACCACTTTGGCAACAAAGTCCACCTGCTGCTGCAGTTCGGGGAACACATTGGCAAACTGCTGCGCCAGTACCGGCACCAGCTCATGCAGCAGGGGTTTCTTCTGGTTCAGGAA
Source organism: Chitinophaga filiformis (assembly GCF_023100805.1). Classification (NCBI taxonomy): domain Bacteria; kingdom Pseudomonadati; phylum Bacteroidota; class Chitinophagia; order Chitinophagales; family Chitinophagaceae; genus Chitinophaga; species Chitinophaga filiformis. Next base: position 541,610 of record NZ_CP095855.1, on the reverse strand, counting down.
GGAGAAGTAATACCTTACGCCGCGGCGGAGGATACGGCGGATCACATAGCCCGCGCCGGTGTTGGAAGGCAGCTGACCATCGGCAATAGCAAAACAGATAGCGCGGATGTGGTCGGCGATCACGCGGAAGGCCACGTCCTGTTTGCTGTCTGTACGGCCATATTTCAGCCCGGTCAGCTTCTCTGTATATTCAATAGTACCGGAAAATACGTCTGTATCGTAATTGGAGTTCTTGCCCTGCAGTACCCTTACCAGGCGTTCAAAGCCCATACCGGTATCCACGTGTTTGGCTGGAAGCGGTTCAAGAGATTTGTCTTTCAGGCGGTTAAACTGCATGAATACGTTGTTCCAGATCTCGATCACCTGCGGATCGTCGGCGTTAACCAGGGTCTTACCGTCTACCTGGGCTCTCTCATTGTCCGGGCGACAGTCCACATGGATCTCGGAGCAGGGGCCGCAGGGACCGGTATCTCCCATTTCCCAGAAATTGTCTTTCTTATTACCCATCAGGATGCGGTCTTCTGCAATGTGCTTTTTCCAGAAGTCGTAGGCTTCCTGGTCCTTTTCCAGGCCATCTTCAGCATCTCCTTGAAAAACAGTTACATAGAGGCGGTCTTTTGGTATCTTGTAGATCTCTGTGAGCAGTTCCCAGCTCCAGTCGATGGCTTCTTTTTTAAAATAATCGCCGAAGCTCCAGTTGCCCAGCATTTCGAACATGGTATGATGATAGGTGTCGATGCCCACCTCTTCCAGGTCATTATGTTTACCACTTACGCGGAGGCACTTCTGGGTATCCACCACTCTTTTCCAGGCCGCCGCCCTGTTGCCCAGAAAGTAGTCTTTAAACTGGTTCATGCCCGCGTTGGTAAACAGCAGGGTAGGGTCGTTTTTTACTACGATAGGAGCAGAAGGCACGATGTGGTGGCCTTTGGACACAAAAAAGTCCAGGAATTGCTGACGAATCTCAGGAGCTGTCATAAGTATTTGAAATAATTAGTATGTATTATAATTTTGTGTCACCTAAATGGCTTTAATTTGTATTTTAAGCCAACTAGTGGTATTTAGAAAATTGACACTCAAAAGATTGCCCTTTTACTCTATTTCCCTTAGGTTTGCACACCCTGCCGCCTTGGCGGAAGGAGTGCAAAAATATTGAAAAATCTATACACCTCTCATCCATATCTGTATAACCCTATTAAAAGTAACATAAAGGACTTCCATCGGGATGTAGGTTCTGCTTAAATGCTTAAGGCCGGTACATGAAGAAGGTAAAATACTTTTACAATACACAGACGCTGAAATATGAAAAGCTCGTAGTATCCATGCGGGTGAAACTGCTAAGAATACTGGGGTTTGTTTCGGCTGCCATCGTAACAGGGTTTATATTCCTGTCGGTATCCTATCGTGTACTGGATTCCCCTAAAGAAAAAAGACTGCGCCGGGAAATAGAGGTAATGAATGAGCGCTATGAAGCCATGGAAGACCGTATGAATGAGGTGAAGTCGAAGCTGGCTGAACTGGAGCATCGGGATAATGAGATCTACCGTGTTATTTTCGAAGCCTCTCCTATTCCTGACAGTACCCGGGCGGGAAGCAGGGAAAAAGAGGAAGAGCTGACCCAGTTACAGTCATTTTCCAGCAGCGAGATCATTGCCAGTACCGGCGTTCTGCTGCAGGAATTGTTACACCGCATCACTATCCAGGCAAAATCTTATGAAAAGATCGATGACCTGGTAAAGAATAAACAGAAAATGCTGGCGTCCATTCCGGCCATTCAACCTGTGGCAAACAAAGATCTGAAACGTATTGCTTCCGGTTTTGGTTACCGTATTGACCCCATCTATAAGACTGTAAAATATCACTCCGGGCTGGATTTTGCCGCGCCTGCAGGCACGCCCATCTATGCTACCGGCGACGGTGTAGTGGAAGATGCGAGCTCCAGTGCTGTCGGCTACGGCAATCACGTGCTGATCAATCACGGTTACGGCTATAAGACATTATATGGTCACATGCTGCGCATCAAGGTAAAACCCGGCGCTGTTGTAAAACGTGGTGAAGTACTGGGCTGGGTAGGTAGTACTGGTAAATCTACCGGGCCTCACTGCCACTACGAAGTAGTGAAAAACGGAGAAAAAGTTGATCCTGTATACTTCTTCTTTAACGACCTCTCACCGGAAGAGTTTGACCGTATGTTGAAAATTGCTGCCTCCGGCAATCAGTCTTTCGACTAACTTGTTAAAGCTGAACCTGCAATAACAGTGGAGAATTTTGTAATTTGGTGCCATGATGCAACAACTGGACCTCTTTTCTGCACCGGATCCGAAACCGAAACCACCAGTACCTGAACCGGTACCGGAGCAGGTTGCCGTTCAGAAACCTCCTCCCAAACCCTTGCCGGAGGTGGAGATACCAGTGAAGATACAGGTGCAGATGCCGCCTGACAATCTCCCTCCCGTTCCTTTTATCGGCACAGGCGCCTCTGTTACGGCCACACAGCCGCCACAAAAAAAACGTGGCAGAAAATCATTGAAGGAAGTTGCGGATGATCCAGACCTGATGAAAGCCCTCGATGCTATTCCGCTGGATAAGCAATACTACTCAATTAGTGAAGTGGCAACGATGTTCCGTGTAAATACATCATTGATCCGTTACTGGGAAAATGAGTTTGATATTTTACAACCTAAAAAGAACCGTAAAGGAGACCGGCTATTCCGCCAGGAGGATATTCAGCACCTGAAACTTATCTATCATTTACTAAGAGAAAGAAAATACACCATTGAAGGCGCAAAGCAGAAATTAAAGGAAGATCGCAAACTGGCGGCCCGCAGTTTCGAAATGGTACAAGCTTTGCTAAAGGTAAAGGGTTTTCTAACTGAACTGAAGGAACAATTATAAAAATACATTATGCGATTGAAATCACTACTACTGGTTGGCGGTCTGTTACTGTCAACCCTGACATGGGCGCAAACCACAGCAAGCCGTGCATCCAATGGAAAAAAAGCACTGAAAGGAAAAATAGAGATGAAGACTTTAATGAACGACAGCGCTTTCGCCTGGTTCTATACTGGTGTGAACGGATATCAGCCTAATGACAATATGCTGAACTACATCAAGGATAATCGCGGTAAATTCAATGTGGTAGCTGTAGTAGGTACATGGGAAGATCAGAGCCGCCGCTTACTGCCTGCATTATACAAGATCATGATACTCGGTGGCAGCCCTGAAGAACAGGTGCTGACCTATGGCGCTGATGAAAAAATGAACACCGGCGCACCACAGGATTATAAGGTAAAACAACTGCCTACCTTCATTTTTTTCCGTGAAGGAAAAGAGATCGGTCGCGTAAGCGGAGAAGTAGGTGAATCGCTCGAGAGCGATATGGCTAAGATCCTGCTGAAAGCAAACAGGAAAGATAAAGACTGAGTGTATTTATTCAGCATAAACAAAAATCCCGGGCAGCTTATCTGCCCGGGATTTTTTTATTTTTCGTGTATTTCCACTTTTGTACTCGATAGTTTCACGTCTCTCTTTTCCAGGCTGGCAATGACCGCCAGGTTAATCTCATTACGGAGGGCATTGTATTGTACGCCCTCAATTACCTGTGTCAGGTAAATGATCTGGATAACGTAGGTATCTTTGGTGAACTCATTCAGATTTACAATAAAACCATCCTGCACTTTTTCATTGGCAGTCAGTAGTTGTTTAATATCCTGCAGTACCTTTATAAGATTGTCAGCCGGGGTATCGCCTGCTACTTCCAGTCGTAATACCGCGCGCTGGTGTGTACGAAGGGAAAGATTATCCAGCACGCTGTCCACCATCTTTTTGTTAGGTACGGTCACATATGTTTTTTCCTGTGTACGGATGCGGGTGCTGCGCAGGCCGATCTTTTCAACATTGCCCTGGAAAGCATCCACTCTTACAGAATCGCCTACACGGAATGGCTTATCAAAGAAGATAATGAAAGAACAGATCAGGTTTTCAATGCTCTCCTTGGCAGCGAGTGCAAGGGCCGCAGCACCGATACCGAGACCTGCAATGATCTTGTTCACCAGTACTGCACCGAAGAGGATACGTATAAACGCAATGGCGCCAAAGATGAACACGATCGCTTTGAAGAAGTCGCGGAAGAATACGATAAACTGGTTGTCGGTGATATCGTGTGAGAGGTCCGCGCTTTTGCTGATCATAAGCGATATGAAATCGATGACACGCAGTACGATCCATATAATGGATACGGTAAGGGCTAACTCCATGATGGTATGGAGCAGCAGCTTCAATGTATAACCATTATATACAGGTACATCCAGTTCCGGCGGGAAGTTGAAGTGATCTACCGTGAGCATGAAGGTGACCAGCAGCAGGAAGTACTCCAGTGGCACCAGCAGCAGGTGTGAAAATTCATGCTGATCAATGTCGGGCGCCCAACGCCGTACCTCTTTATATAACTGGGTAGCCAGCCATCTTGAGAGGTAACGCTTGATCATGGAAACAAACAGCAATAGAATTGCCAGTATAAAATAGTTTTGGATAGGGTTGCCAAGTATAACCTGGTCTAAAAAATTGTTCATAGTTTACATTTGCATTCTTCTGGTCGCGAAATTAGAGAATCCTGTGGCTTTCTTTCTCATCTATTAATGTTATGCCGGGTTGCCTGCCCTTTTCGAAACTGCCATATTTATCGTCAATGCCCAGTGCTTTCGCGCCATTCAGCGTTGCCCATTGTAACATTTCTTCCAGTGCAATATTTGAGTAGTACTTACGTATGGTCTGAATTTCCTGCCAGATGGACAACTGGTGATTGGAAGCCAGGCTGTCTGTGCCCAGGGTAATGGTGCAGCCCTGGCTGCGAAGCAGCTCAATATCGGGCATACGGTTCTCTATATACAGGTTTGCCTGCGGGCAGAGGCACCAATAGGCCTGTGGCGCCTGTTCTCTTGTGAATGCAATATCCTGTCCGGTAGTATAAGTATTGTGTACCAGCAATACCGGCAGATGCCTGAACCAGGGTAGCCATGCCGGCAAACTGTTTGTGCCGGTAGCCGTAAAGGCCGAAGCGTCCATATTAAAATGCCGGTAAAAGTCCAGGAAGGCGCCCGTCTTATCCTGGTACAGGCTATTCTCTGCTTCACATTCCTGGTTATGGATGCTGACAGGCGTATTGTGAGGAGTGCCCGATAAAAGTGAAAAAAGCGCTTCACTCACAGAGTAGGGAGCATGGGGCACAATAGAACAGGAATGTTGCGGCCCGTTAATATCCCTGAACTGCCTGAGCACATCCAGGCTATACTCATAGCGCTGCTGTGCAAAGCCGGGAACAAAGCCCATGCATTCTATGAATGAGTGGTAGTACATGGGGGAATCCTTTTTGAACGCCAGGGAGGCTGTTCCATTGCAGATGTCGCCCACAGCGCTGGTCCCACCCTCCCACATCGCTGTGGCCGCCGCTTGCATGGCGGTTTCCTGGGCGAGGGTGTCCTGTTGGGCTCTTTTTTCCATGACACTTGTCAGAAATGCCGGGAGCCCCGTCCCTTCGGGTACCACTCCGCTCATATGAGACAATTCCAGGTGACAGTGCGTATTCACAAAACCGGGGCTCAGCAGGCCGTTCAGTTGCTGTACATCGCTGCCGGCCACGCTTTCGTGGACAATATCCAGGACCACCCCTTTGTCCGACGTTACCAATACCATACTGCCGGGCAATAGCTGCCGCCCGTTAAATAATGCCGTACCCTTAAATTTCAGCTGTTGAGACATGTAGTAATTATATTAATTTTGCGCCCAGTCAGAGGAGCTGAATCGTCCGGAGATTATTCATATCCTCCCAACAAAGATAATTATGATAGATAAACTTGATGCGATAAAGGGCCGTTTTGAGCAGGTATCGCTGGCGTTGACTAACCCTGAGATAGTTAGCGATAATAAACAATTCAGTAAGCTGAGTAAGGAATACCGTCAGCTTGAAAAGATCGTAAAGGCGCACGATGCCTACCTGAAACTGCTTGACAGCATCGCTTTTAATAAAGAAGTACTGGAAAGCGGTGATGAGGAAATGAGGGAACTGGCAAAGGAAGAAACCGAATCTCTCCAGAACCAGAAGCTGGAACTGGAAGATACGATCCGTAACCTGCTGATCCCTAAAGATCCGCAGGACGAAAAGAACGCGATGCTCGAGATCCGTGGCGGTACCGGTGGCGATGAGGCCAGCCTCTTTGCCGGAGACCTGCTGCGTATGTACCTGCGTTATTGTGAAACGAAAGGATGGAGCACTACCATTATGAGTGAGACCCCAGGCGCTGCAGGGGGGTATAAAGAGGTGGTAGTGGAAGTGACGGGCGATGATGTATATGGCACATTAAAATTTGAATCAGGCGTACACCGCGTACAGCGTGTGCCGGCCACTGAAACACAGGGCCGTGTGCATACTTCTGCCGCTACCGTGGCTATTCTGCCCGAAGCGGAAGAAGTGGACGTTGATATCAGGGAGGCTGATATTAAAATGGATACCTTCCGTTCCTCTGGTGCGGGTGGTCAGCACGTAAACAAGACGGAATCTGCTGTGCGCCTGACGCACATTCCTACCGGTGTGGTAGTGGAATGCCAGGAAGGACGTAGCCAGCACTCCAACAGGGATATTGCCATGAAGATGTTGCGTAGCCGTATCTATGAAGCGGCTGTGCGGAAACATGAGGAAGCGATTGCCTCACAGCGTAAAAGCCTTGTGTCTACCGGCGACCGCTCAGCCAAGATCAGGACCTACAATTACCCTCAGGGCCGTGTCACCGATCATCGTATTGGTATGACCATCTACAACCTGGACGCTTTCATGAATGGCGATATCCAGGAAATGGTACAGGCACTGCAGTTTGCTGAAAATGCGGAGAAGCTGAAAGTTGGCGGTTGATAATTAAACGTTACATTTGCGCCCATAATAATATTTAGTTACCTGGTATGCTGCCACTTTGAAAATCTGGCAGCATATTTGTCTATAGAATAACGCATAATAACAACTAGCAAATTAAAAGAACGTTTAAATTAATTTAAGATGAAAAGAATAAATCCTATTGTAGCTATTGTGCTGTCCGCATCGATGTTGTTTGGCTGTAAAACCTGGCAAGGCATGGATAACACCAAAAAAGGCGCTGTAATTGGCGTTGGTGGCGGTGCTGCAACCGGTGCTATTATCGGTAAGGCTGCAGGTAATACTGCCTTAGGTGCTATCATTGGTGCTGCTGTAGGTGGCGGTGCTGGTGTATTGATCGGTAAGAAGATGGATAAACAGGCACAGGAAATCAAGAACCAGGTACCAAATGCAACTGTTGAGCGTGTAGGTGAAGGTATCAATGTAACATTTGCTTCCGGTGTACTGTTCGGATTTGATAAATCAGATCTGACTGCGCAGGCACAAACCAACATTAAGGAACTGGCCACCATTCTGAATAAATATCCTGACACTTACGTACGTGTGGAAGGACACACAGATACTACCGGTACTTACGATTACAACATGAAGTTGTCTGAAAGACGTGCGGTAGCAGTAGGTAACTTCCTGAAAGCACAGGGTGTAGCAGGAAACCGTGTACAGACTTACTGGTACGGTGCAACTCAGCCTAAAGTGCCAAATACTACAGACGAGAACAAGGCTAAGAACCGTCGTGTGGAATTCTCCATCTTCGCGAATGACAAGATGAAATCTGATGCGAAGAAAGAATCTGGCCAGCAGTAATATTAAACTGATATAATTATCATACGGTGCCTCCGCGGAAGCGGGGGCACTTTTTTTATGCCCCATTGGCACGATTTTGATGGCCTCACAGTATATGGCGGCTAATAATAAAACAATCTACACTGCATTGGCAGCCAATCTGCTGATTGCTGTTATCAAGTTTATTTCTGGCGCAGTAACCAACAGTTCCGCCATGATCTCTGAGGGTGTCCATTCTGTGGTGGATACTACCAACCAGTTCCTGTTGCTGTTCGGCATCAGGCGCAGTAAACGTTCGCCCGATGAACGGAGACCGTTCGGATATGGAAAGGAGGTATACTTCTGGTCATTCATAGTGTCTATCCTGATCTTTGGTGTGGGGGCCTGTATCTCTTTTTACCAGGGCGTTATCCATATCAAGAATCCGCCTGTACTGGAAGATCCTACATGGAACTATATTGTACTGGCCTGCTCGTTATTGTTTGAGGGAACGTCGCTGATAGTGGCTATCAGGGAATTTGACAAAGTGCGCGGAGAGTTGTCCTGGTGGACGGCTATTCACCGCAGCAAAGATCCGGCAAGTTTTATAGTATTGTTTGAAGACAGTGCTGCCGTGGCTGGATTGATAGTAGTTGCGATCATGGTATACCTGGGGCATCATTATAACAATCCCCACCTGGACGGTGTGGCTTCGCTGATTGTAGGCGTTATCCTCAGTATCGTATCGGTACTGCTTGCACGCGAAAGTCACAGCCTGTTGATGGGGGAAGGAATAGCACCGGCTACACAAAAGCACATCAGGAGTTTAGTGGAGAAAGACCCGGTCATTGTGAAAGTACAGCACTTATTCTCTACTTATCAGTCGCCCGAAGAAGTGATGTTGCTATTGATGGTTACCTTCAGGGATGAGCTGGAAACGGAAGATATTAACGAGGCTATAACCCGTATCAGGAAGATGATCAGGGACGCTTATCCGCTGATCCATTTTATTATTATTCAGCCTGAAAAAGCAGAACACTAGCTTATTTCAGCCACCATTTCCTGACAAGATTGAATGCGATGATGCCGGCAATAGCACCCACCGTATCTGCAGCTACATCACTCATGTCAAAGCTGCGGTGAATAGCGATGTATTTCTGGATATATTCAATAGCGAGACCATAAAAGGATGCTGAAAGGGCAATGATGGTCAGCGTGAATTTGGTGAGCACCCGCTTTTGCAGATACACGCCCAGGCACAGGAGAAACACCGTTCCCCCGAATAGTCCGAAATGTACGATCTTATCCATATGGATCTTTTCAAAGAAGGGAGAAGACGGAATCTTCTCACCCGGTATCGTACACACATACAGTACCAGTAAGATCCAGATGATGGCTGGCAGATAATATCGTATAATTCTCATTGCTGGCATCTGTATTAGTTTAGTCCGTAAAGTTATAAGGTTATAAAGTTGTTGACAACCTTATAACCTTAAACTTTACAGGGTTATACCCTTTTTAACCTTTTATTAAAATATCGTGAAGGAGTAGGCAGATTATTCGCCAACCAGTGCCTGGTATGCAGCTGCATCCAGCAGGCCTGCTACATCAGCAGGATTGTTAACGGTCATTTTGATCATCCAACCCTGGCCATAAGGCTCCTGGTTCACTAGTTCCGGGGAAGCATCCAGTTCCGGATTGATCTCATTGATTGTACCTGCTACAGGCAGGAACAGGTCAGATACAGTTTTTACAGCTTCTACGGTACCGAATACTTCTTCCGCACCGAGGCTTTTACCGACAGTATTGATATCTACAAAAACGATATCACCTAATTCGCGCTGTGCAAATTCAGTAATACCAACGGTCGCTGTATTACCTTCCAGGAGCACCCATTCGTGGTCTTTGGTGTAACGCAGGTTTGATGGAAAATTCATGGCAAGTTTGATTTTAAGCGGTAAAATTAAGAAAATTCCAATTGAGAACAGTGATACTAAAAGAAAAGGAATTTATGTATCAATCTTATTTTCATAGGTACATCTGCTAAAGGACGATCGTTAGCATCGGTTTTTTGTGTTGCGATCTTATCGATCACATCCAGCCCTTTTATTACCTGTCCGAATACTGTATAACTCTGGTCCAGCTGCGGTGTGCCGCCAATCCTCTTGTAACGTTCCCTTTGGTCTACCGGTATCTTCCGGCCACCCAGGCGTGTCTTCTCCAGCTGATCCAATTGTTCATCGGTCCACTTCTTCCCCTGTACGATGTAGAACTGGCAACCGGAGCTGGCTTTCGTCGGATTGTTATCGCGCGCGGCTGCCAGTGCGCCTTTTATGTGATAGAGGTCCAGTTCGAATTCTGCAGGAATGGTATATGGCACGTCTCCGTTGCCCAGCATAGCACCTGCCTGGGCATGTTTCGACTCTGGGTCGCCACCTTGTATCATGAAGGTGTTGATGACACGGTGAAACAGTGTGCTGTCGTAGAAATGGCCCTTCACCAGTTTAATGAAGTTGTCCCGGTGCAGTGGGGTCTGATCGTACAATCTGATGATCATGGTGCCATAGGGCGTGATAACTTTTACTTTGCGGTTCTTAGCCATGGCAGTACCAAATGAAAGCAACAATAGCAATAGGAGTAACTGTCTTTTCATGCAGGTGGTTTATTGTAGATGTTTTTTCATGAGCCAGTCAGTATCAGTCTGGTTTCCGATATAGAAGTGATGTATTCCAAACTTCTCGAATCCCTGCTGCTGATAGAAACGGATAGCCTTCAGATTATGTTCCCAAACGCCGAGCCAGATTGTATGGATCCCATTTTCAGCAGCGATCCGGCAACTGTATTCAATGAGCTGTTTGCCCAGCCGTAAGCCCTGGAACTGCTGCAGCACATATATTTTTTCTATTTCCATGACAGGTGCAGGCAATGGGCCATCACTGTCCGGTTGTTTATGCAGGTTTAATTTCAGGAAGCCGGCTGGCGTATTTTCCTGCCACAGTATAAAGAAGAGGGCGCCGGGGGCCGCCATTTCAGCGCTGAGGGCGTCCCTGCTTTTTTTGTCATGTAAAAACGCTGCAAGATCTTCCGGGGTATAAAAACTTTTAAATGTTTCCGTAAAGGTCTGCTGTTCCAGTTGTACCAGTGTATCCAGCTGGTCGGGACTAACGCGGGTGATATGGTCTAAGGTCATTTTTATGAGTTGATCGGGAATAAAAGAGAAGCGCCGTCAGCGCCCCTCAAGATCGTCAAAGTATGCAATGATATGTTCCTGCAGGAATCGTTCCTGCTCTATCATATTCATTTTAGGAATGGGTTGGGCTTCTTTAAAATGAGGCCATCCATCCTTGTCATATCCTTCCAGTTCAAAATAGCCACTCTGGCTGAGCAGTGTACAGGTGGCCACATGCATGAGGTCCTGTTTCTGCTCTTTCGTGAATTTCTTTTTTATATGGCCCAGTTCCTGGATTCCTATCAAAAAGAGGATCGCTTCCATGTTCGGCGTCTTTCCGAAACGTTCAGTCAGCATTTCCTCCACCCGTTTCCATTGCTGCGCAAATTCGTCCTGCATCTTCTAAATATTTAATTATGAGCTCCGTATGGAGAAGTTACGTTTGCAAATGTACGTTATAAAAAAAGATGATATAAATATGCTCAGGCTTTATTAATTTGGACGGATGAGTTAGTGAGACTTATGAATGACCATTTTCTGATATAAGGAAAACCTGAAAAACCGCAGTTCCCTGATAATCATGAACGTAATTCGTAATTTGTCATTTATAATGTTATTATTAACAGCATTTTAACGGGCAAATCCTGCGCTGGCCGCAAGGTTTTACAGCCGGAATGTTTACTTTAGCAAACTTGTAAATACTATATAAGCATGGAGAATACATCGGATATCCGTCAATTGAACGAAAAGATCCATCAGGCCAGTGCATTTGTGGACCTGTTGAACCTGGAACTGGGTAAGGTGATCGTTGGTCAGCGTTACATGGTAGAAAGGTTGCTTATCGGCCTGCTGGCAGGTGGTCACGTACTGCTGGAAGGGGTGCCCGGTCTGGCAAAAACATTGTCCATTAAATCCCTGTCATCTGCTATTAATGCGAAATTCAGCCGTATCCAGTTTACGCCGGACCTTTTACCGGCCGACGTGGTAGGTACGATGATATATAACCAGCAAAAGAATGAGTTTGTGGTACGCCGTGGTCCTATCTTCGCCAACTTTATCCTGGCGGATGAGATCAACCGTGCCCCGGCAAAAGTGCAGAGTGCCCTGCTGGAAGCGATGCAGGAACGACAGATCACTATCGGCGACAACACCTTCAAACTCGATGATCCGTTCCTGGTACTGGCTACCCAGAACCCGATCGAGCAGGAAGGTACCTACATGCTGCCGGAAGCGCAGGTAGACCGTTTTATGCTGAAAGTGACCATCGGTTATCCTACGAAAGAGGAAGAGCGTCACATCATCCGTCAGAACCTGAATCCTACCGCTACCGCTACCATCAACCCGGTAGTACAGCCTTCAGATATCATTGCAGCGCGTAAGCTGGTGCGTGAAGTATACATGGACGAAAAGATCGAACGCTACATTATCGATATCGTTTTTGCTACCCGTAATCCGGAAGACTACAAACTGCAGAAACTGAAACCACTGATCGCCTATGGTGGCTCACCAAGGGCCAGTATCAGTCTCGCAATGGCTGCCAAAGCCTATGCCTTCACCAAACGCAGAGGTTATGTGATCCCTGAAGACGTGCGCAGCATCTGTTTTGACGTAATGCGTCACCGTGTAGGCCTCACCTACGAAGCGGAAGCTGAAAATGTAACCAGCGAGAACATCCTCAGCGAGATCCTGAATGCAGTGGAAGTACCTTGATAGGTGCTGTGTAACAGCAATGCGAATTATTATTCATTTTAATCATTACCGGTGGATACTGCAGAAATACTAAAAAGGGTAAGGCGACTGGAAATAAAGACCAGGGGCCTCTCTAATCATATATTCTCAGGGGAATATCATAGTGCCTTCAAAGGTCGTGGTATGTCTTTCAGTGAAGTAAGGGAATACCAGTTCGGAGATGATATCCGGTCCATCGACTGGAACGTGACTGCGCGGTTCAATCACCCCTTTGTGAAGGTCTTCGAAGAGGAACGTGAGCTCACCGTAATGTTACTGGTGGATGTGAGTGAAAGTTCCATCTTTGGTACGGCCAAGCAGAACAAACGGAACATGATCACTGAATTGTGTGCCGTACTGGCGTTTTCCGCTATCAACAACAACGATAAAGTAGGGGTGATCTTCTTCAGCGATGGCGTGGAAAAATACATTCCACCCAAGAAAGGTAAATCGCATATCCTGTTCATCATCCGCGAGCTGATCTCTTTTGAGCCTAAACGCAAAGGCACCAATATCAAGGAAACACTTCGTTTCTTCAACAACGCTGCCAAGAAAAGGAGCATTGTGTTCCTGATGAGCGACTTCCTGACCGGAAGTTACCAGGATGCACTGAACATTGCATCCAAACGGCATGATATGATAGGTCTGCACATTTACGATCAGCGCGATAAGGAATTGCCGTCTGTAGGTCTGATCCAGATGAATGACCTGGAAACGGGCGACCGCCAGTGGGTAGATTCTTCTGACAAGAAAGTGCAGCAGTATTATACCCAGCAGTTCCATCAGCATGTGCAATATTGCCGTAACTCTTTCAAGAAAAGTGGTGCGGAGCTTATCAGCATACGTACGGATGAAGATTATGTAAAAGCCTTACAATCCTTTTTCGTAAACAGGTGATAGTTTAAAGCTGAGCAAGTACTAACATGGTTAAACCGATTATAGTTAAACGCCTTATTTTTTTCTTCCTGTTAGGATGCTTCCTGGCGCCTTTTATTGCATCTGCCCAGCAGGTGGACGTAAAAGCGCAGGCTGATACTGACAGGATCCGTCTCGGGGAGCAGGTAAAGTTACACCTGTCTGCCAGCATGCCTCCGCAGGGTATGAATGTAGTGTTCCCCCAGATCCCGGATTCCTTCGGACATTTTGAAGTAGTACGCCGTTCCCCCCTCGATACAACTGCACAGGGAAACACAAAGCTATTGGGACAGACCATTGTGCTGACCAGTTTTGACTCGGGCCGCTGGGATATTCCCGCGCTGCGTTTTGACCTGGTAAGCGGTGGTAGTATTACAGATTCCGCCTTCACCGGGCCTCTGAGCATCGACGTAAATACTGTTGACGTAGATACCACAAAAGCTTTTAAACCTATCAAAGGTGTGCGTACCGTAGGTTGGAGCTTCTGGGACTACTGGCTGTACTTTGCTATCGGCATTACAGTAGCGCTGGTAGGTGTGGGATTGTTCGTTTACTTCCGCAGCAGGCCGAAAAAGGCAGCTCCTGTACCTGTAGCCGTTGTGGTGCCACCTTACGAAATAGCCTTACAGCAATTGCAGCAGCTGAAATCGGAAAAAGTATGGCAGCAGGGCGATATCAAACAATATTATACCCGGCTTACAGATATTCTGCGTACCTATTTTGAGCAGCAGTTTAATATTCCTGCGCTGGAGCAAACATCGGAAGAGTTATTGCAACATATCAAGCCTGTCACCATCCTGAACCAGCAGCGTGATAAATTACGCGGCCTGTTAAGCCTGGCAGACCTGGCAAAGTTTGCAAAAATGACGCCGTCTCCGGAAGAGCATGAAGGCGCTATGCAGCATGCACAGGAAATAGTGGAATGGACGAAGCCTGCAGCAGAAAAGGCAGCAGTGGCAGAAGCCGGGAAAGAAGAAATAAAGCAGCCTGCTAAGTAGGTCGCTCCTTCAAAAGAGAAATTATTATTAATAAATGGATTTTTCGATCTGGAAAAGTATTGAATTTGCCCATCCCGCCTTCTTCGGGCTACTGGCGCTGATACCGGTAATGATCTACTGGTACATCGCCCGGCAGCAAAGGCGGCAGGCAGCCATGGAAATGTCTTCCCTGCAGGGATTGAAAGGATTGCCGGTGTCATGGAAGGTGACAATGCGTCCCGTATTACTGGTACTGCGCCTCCTGGCTTTTACCGCTTTAGTAGTGGCCCTGGCCAGACCGCAAACCAGCAATACCTCTGAAAGTATTGACAGTGAGGGAATAGATATTGTGATGGCGATCGATATATCAGGTAGTATGCTGGCGCAGGACTTGCAGCCGGACAGGCTGGAGGCTGCGAAGAAAGTAGCGATGAACTTTGTGGACAGCCGTATCAGCGACCGTATAGGCCTGGTGATCTTCTCCGGAGAAAGCTTTACGCAATGTCCTATCACAACAGATCATGGTGTGCTGAAAAACCAGATAGCACTGGTGAAAAGTGGTATGCTGCAGGATGGTACCGCCATCGGTATGGGCCTGGCTACCTCTGTAGACCGCTTACGCACCAGCAAAGCTAAAAGTAAAGTGATCATCCTGCTGACAGATGGTGTTAACAATACCGGCCTGATAGATCCGCTCACCGCGCTGGAGATCAGCAAGGCATTCAAGATCCGCGTGTATACGATCGGCGTGGGTACTGTAGGAAAAGCGCCTTTCCCGATGACGATGCCCGACGGTTCCATACAGATGCAGATGCAGGATGTACAGCTGGATGAGCCGCTGATGAAAAAGATCTCTGCAGAGACCGGAGGTAAATACTTCAGGGCAACAAACAATAAGGAACTGGAAAATATTTATGGTGAGATCGATAAACTGGAGAAAACGAAAGTAGAGATCACTTCCTACAAACGTTTCGCAGAGCACTTCTTCCCGCTGGCTATGGTTGCGCTGGCATGTATGCTGCTGGAAGTGGTGCTGAGATATACCGCTTTCAGAAGCCTGCCGTAAAATAATTGCATAACGAACGAGGCCCCGGGATTTCTATTCCCGGGGCTTCGTTTTTTATCTGTTCCCCATTTATGATTCGAATGGAAAACCCGGGATCACCCAGCGGGGGGACCCCGACCCGGGGTTGTCGCCCAATTCGGGGTTGTCACCCAATTCGGGGTTGTCACCCAATTCGGGGTTGTCACCCCGACCCGGGGTTGTCACCCCGCGCTACAAACACGAGGCTCCTACCGGAGCCGATTGCCGCGAATGATACCGATATGTGATTTTGTGATTGTCATGCTGTGCTACAAACACGAGGCTCCTGCCGGAGCCTATCGCCGCGAATGATCCCATTATGATTCCGTGATTGTCATGCTGTGCTACAAACACGAGGCTCCTGCCGGAGCCTATTGCGAATGATCCCATTATGATTCCGTGATTATCACGCTGTGCTATAAACACATGGCTCCTATTGCCGCGAATGACCTCATATATGATTCCATGCTTGTCATACTGCACAATAAACAGGCAGTGGCTGAGGGACGGATTCACATGACTTCCCCGTAAGTTGTCAACTGATCCGAAAAACCCCCTAACTTTACAGCCTAAATAACTAAATCGAGAATTTGCAAGCGACTATTTATAAATCCACAGGAAGCTGGTATACGGCTAAAGCAACTACGGGAGAAGTATTTCAGGCCCGCATTAAAGGCGTAATGAAAATAGATGAGGATATTACCTCTACCAACCCTATTGCAGTGGGCGATATTGTCGAAATTGTACGCGAGGACGGAGACGCCAATGCCAATAATGCGATGATCACTGAAATAGTGGACCGCAGGAATTATATAGTGCGCAGCTCACCGCATAAAAAGAACCAGAAGCATATTGTGGCTGCCAACCTGGATCAGGCGATGCTGATCTGTACTGTAAAGGAACCACGTACTTCCAATGGGTTTATGGACCGTTTCCTGGTCACCGCGGCGGCCTACCATATTCCGGTGGTGCTGGTGTTCAACAAGCGGGATATCTACAAGGAAAAAGACCTGGACAAGTTTGCCGAATTACAGGCTCTGTATGAGGATATAGGGTATAAAGTACTGCTGGTGTCCGCAGAGAAAGGACAAGGGATAGATGAGTTAGTAGCTGAGATGAAAGATAAGACCACCCTGATGTCTGGTCATTCCGGCGTGGGTAAGTCGTCCCTGATCAACCGTTTGTTGCCCGGCCTTGACCTGCGTACCAAAGCCGTAAGCGGATGGAGCGGAAAAGGATTGCATACCACTACTTACGCAGAGATGTACGACCTGCCTGCGGGTGGTAAGCTGATTGATACGCCGGGTGTGCGTGAATTTGGAATTGTAGATATCACCAAAACTGAATTATCGCATTATTTCCTCGAAATGCTGCCATATTTAACCCAGTGCCAGTTCAATAACTGCCTGCATATCAACGAGCCCGGATGTGCCGTAAAAGCGGCGGTAGATGCCGGGGATATCGATGTGAACAGGTATGTGAGCTATGCTACTATCCTGGAGTCGATACAGGAAGAGCAGTATTGATCGCTATACCGGTAAAGGCAACCGCCCTGTAATAATATCAACGTTTTTTCTTTTTGGGAGCGCTCATCTCGTCCAGCAATTTTTCAGCACCCCAGTTTTTGCGGGGAGTAGGGCAACCTGTTTTCCTGGTACGGCAGGCGGACAATCCGGTGAGCGATATCACCAGTAAAAAGAGTAGAAGTCTTTTCATAGGGTACGGTATTAATTAAAATACTCTGCCATTCATCTGTCTGGATGAAGACTTATTTTGCTTTACATTTTTGGTAGAATAGTAGTTGTTGCTGGGGCAACCGGTGCGTTCAACTTTACAGCTTACAGCAAGCACGCCGCACACCACCATTAGTAGTAATAGTTTTTTCATAGGGCAAGGTTATTATTAGATGCAAGATAATTAAAATATGTCATTTACTTTCCGGCGCGTCCTTAAACCAGCCGGAGTACATGAGATAGTTGTTGGCAATGCGGTCTATTTCGCCACTGATCAGGGATTGACTGATGTCTTTCACCTTCTTGGCGGGTACGCCGGCATAGATGGAGCCGGCTTCTACCTGGGTGCCTTCCAGCACTACTGCACCGGCGGCAATGATGGTATTACTGCCAATGTGTGCATTATCCATCACAATAGCGCCCATGCCTATTAATACATTATCTTCAACTGTGCAGCCATGCACAATAGCGTTATGCCCGATAGAGACGTTGTTGCCGATAATAGCCTTTGTTTTTTCATAAGTGCAGTGTATTACGGCGCCATCCTGCACATTTACCTTATTGCCCATCCTGATGCTGTTCACATCTCCGCGGATCACTGCATTGAACCAAACGCTGCACTGGTCTCCCATTACCACATCTCCTACAATCGTAGCATTGGGAGCAATAAAACAGTCGTTTCCTATTGTAGGCAGTATTCCTTTAACCGGTAAGATGACAGGCATATAGTAAGTTTTAACGCAAAAGTAAAGAAATTCGTATAGGTCTGCTGTAGGCAGCACAGGTGTATCTTATCGGCGGCCGACTGATTCTTTAATGTATTTTTGCGGCAGAATGAATAACAGACAACTCTTTTTACGTCATGTGGCCCAGCTGTCAGATGCGCCGCTGGCACTCGAAATAGTGAAGGCGTCCGGTATGTACATGTGGGATGCCGAAGGCAAAAAGATCATGGACCTGATTGCCGGCATCAGCGTATGTAATGTGGGGCACTCACATCCGGCCGTAGTGAATGCTATTAAGGAACAGGCGGAGCAATACATGCATCTGCTGGTATATGGAGAACTGATCCAGTCGCCACAGGTGGCCTTTGCTACTTTGTTAACACAACACCTGCCGGCCTCCCTGAATAGTGTTTATTTCACCAATTCAGGAGCGGAAGCGGTGGAAGGCGCCATGAAACTGGCTAAGCGTTATACCGGCAGAACGGAGATCATCGCTTTTGAGAAAAGTTACCATGGTTCTACCCAGGGCGCGATGAGCATTATGGGAGATGAGACCTGGCGGAATGCTTACAGACCATTATTGCCTGATATACAGCATCTTACTTACAATACATGGGAGGCGGTGAACCAGATCACCGAGCGTACCGCCTGCATCATACTTGAATCTGTTCAGGCGGAAGCGGGTGTACGTGTGCCGCAGAAAGAATGGCTGCAGGCCATCCGGGAGAAATGCACTGCCACCGGTACCCTGATGGTACTGGATGAGATACAATGCGGCCTGGGACGGAATGGCACATTATGGGCCTTTGAGCAGGCGGGCATAGTGCCCGATATCCTGTTGCTGGGAAAAGCGCTGGGCGGCGGAATGCCAATGGGCGCTTTCATTGCCGACAAGGAAATCATGTGGAGCCTGACCAACAGACCCGTGCTGGGACATATGACCACCTTCGGCGGGCATCCGGTGATCTGTGCAGCAGGCATGGCTGGTTTCAGGGTACTGCTCGAAGATAACCTGGTAGACGCCGTGAAGGCCAAAGGGCAGTTATTTCATCAATACCTGCAGCATCCCGCCATTAAGGAGGTCCGCTCCCTCGGACTGATGATGGCGGTGGAATTTGAGAGCTTTGCGATGAATAAAAAGGTCATAGACATGTGTATTGAAAGAGGCCTGTTGACCGATTGGTTCCTTTTTGCCCCCGAATGTCTGCGTATTGCACCACCTTTGATCATTAGTGAAGAAGAGATCCGGCAGGCATGTAAGATCATCATTGATGTTGTGAATGACGTAACAGGAATTTCCGCCTGAAGAAGATATTAAACGACCTGCGCGGCTACGCGCAGGCTATTCTGTTATAATAGGACTTCTTTTACCCGCAATGGCCCTTGTATTGAACGTGTTGTAGTAATCCCTGCTAATGATACCTTACAGCACCCTATTAATAATTGACAGTGATACGCTGGGCTCCCCATCTCTTTTTGTTAAAAACCAGTTATAACAAAAAAATATATTTTGTCTTCTCGTTGAAATATGTAACTTTGATGTACAAAGTACTTTAAGTATGACAGATCAGCAACACCTGGAAACATTAAGTGATATCAGGCGCATGATGGAACGGAGCACCCGTTTTCTTTCCCTCAGTGGATTAAGCGGCGTTTTTGCCGGCGTATCTGCCCTGGCAGGCGCCGTAACCGCTTATACCCTGTTCCGGTCTTATTATGATCGCTGGGAAGTAAGGGGACATTATGATGATGCGGACTTTTCCATGCTGCGGCTGCAACTGATAATACTGGGTTTTGGCGTAATGGCGCTGGCGCTGTGCGGAGGTACCTACTTCACCTGGAGAAGGGCGAGAAAGAACAATGTTCCCATCTGGGATGCTACTTCCCGCAAGGTGTTGTTCAATGCATTGATCCCGATGCTGGCGGGAGGCGCTTTTATTGCCGGTCTGATATACAACAGGCTGGATGTGCTGGTAGCGCCGTCCTGTCTTATATTTTACGGTATGGCATTGTTGAATGCCAGCAAGTATACATTTTCTGATATCCGTTACCTGGGTATTGCTGAAATAGGACTTGGCATATTAAATGTTTTCTTTTTGCGCAGAGGACTTTATTTTTGGGCCATCGGTTTTGGTGTATTGCATATATTGTATGGCATCATTATGTGGTGGAAATATGAGCGGCAGGCAGCAGTAGAGTGAAAACCGGTGCAGATCGGAACTAAGTTGAAATAATAAAGACGTACTCGTGAACAATCCCATAGGTAACTTAAATAAGATTTTTGACAGTCGTATACGGCTTGGGGTAATGAGTATCCTCATGGTGAATGAGGAAGTCAGCTTTAATGACCTGAAGCAGATGCTGGAACTGACAGATGGTAATCTGGCATCCCACCTCAGTACCCTGGAAGAAAATGGTTACCTCAAAGTGCATAAAGGTTTTATAGGACGTAAAACCAATACCACCTATTCTATTACGAAAGCTGGCGAAAAAGCCTTTAAAGGCCACCTGGCCGCTCTCGAAAATATGATCCGCTCCATGGAGTAAATTTTTTTGCCCTTATACTTTGAAGTTCAAAGTGCTTTTAAATATAATTATATGCAAACAACTAACATCAACGAAACCAATCCCCTGCCTCCCGGCCAGCCTTCTCCCGCAACGGACAACCTCTCACAGGATGGTAAGGCACGGCCTTCCTTCTTCGAACGTTACGCCTATGGTGTCAAAGCATTCCTTATCGGGATACTTGTGATATTCCTGCTGATTCCCACTGCCATGATCATGGGACTGATTTCTGAAAGGGAACAACGGCAGTATGAAGCCAAGGGGGAGGTCAGCGGGAAATGGGGGGATGCCCAGACCATTACAGGGCCTGTACTTGTAATACCTTACTACAGCAAACCAGGCGTAACATCTATCGCTGTATTCCTGCCGGATAAACTGGCGGTAAATGGTGAGCTGCTGCCCGAAATACGCCGGCGCGGTATCTATGAAGTGGCCGTATACAGCTCCCATTTACAGATCAGCGGCGCATTTTCAGGACTGGACCTGAACGGGTTAAATGTTGATCCGGCAACTGTATTGCTGAAGGATGCCTATCTGGCAGTTGGTATCAATGATATGCGAGGCATCACCAACCAGGCAGGTGTAAGCTGGAATGGGCAGAACTTCTATTTTAATCCCGGTATTCCTGCTACTAATCTGTTCGAGAATGGCATGCAGGTGAAAGTACCACTCACCATGTCAGATTCCGGCATTGTTGCCGGCAACTTTGCTGTCAACCTGGATCTGAAGGGTTCCGGACAGCTGTTCTTCTCTCCTGTGGGGAAGACAACAACCATTAATCTGAACTCCAACTGGAAAAGCCCCAGTTTCGACGGCGCCTTCCTGCCTAATACCCATAACGTACACGCAAAGGGCTTCACCGCTTCCTGGCAGGTATCAAACCTGAATCGTAACTTTCCCCAAAGCTGGGTTGGCGCCAACGCCAATCTGCACTCCGCCGATTTCGGTGTGAAATTATTCCTGCCGGTGGATACCTACCAGCAATCCACCCGTGCTGTTAAATACGCTATCCTGATCATCGGCCTTACATTCCTGGTATTCTACTTCATTGAATTGCTACAGCATACCTCCGTTCATCCATTACAATATATATTAGTCGGCGCGGCATTGTGTGTATTCTATACCCTGCTGATCGCCCTCGCAGAACAATTGAATTTTAGCATTGCCTACCTGATAGCAGCCATACTGACCATCTTCCTGGTAGCGGTGTATACGGCCAGCGTATTGCGAAGCAACCGTATGGCTATAGCTGTCGGCGGCGTATTAAGCCTGCTCTATGGATTTATTTATGTCATTATCCGTTCTGAAGATCAGGCTTTGCTCATGGGTAGCCTGGGACTGTTTATAATACTGGCTATTGTGATGTACTTTAGCCGGAGGATCAAGTGGGGAGAATTATAAAAATATAAACAGCTATACTCATGCAAACCGGTCGCTATCTGCTGCAGCGTGCAAGAAGTTTTAAATATGCCTTTCAGGGGATCATCGCATTTCTCCGCAGTGAACCACATGCACGTATTCATGCGGTAGCAACGATGTTGGTGGCGGCGGCTGGTGTCTATTGCGGCTTGTCTGCCAATCAATGGATCTCTATCCTGATAGTAACAGGCATGGTATGGATCACAGAGATGTTGAACACTGTTGTTGAAAAGATCATGGACCATCTGTCGCCTGAATACCACCCAAGAGTAAAATGGATCAAAGACGTTGCAGCAGGGGCAGTACTTGTTTCGGCCCTCGTGGCAGCTATCACAGGCGCTGTCATTTTTATCCCTATACTGTGCTAAAAGAAAAGGGTCTCGCATAAAGCGAGACCCTTTGTATATTGAAACTTATCTTTCTTAGAAATCAACTCCCATTCCAAAGTACCAGATCGGTTTACCACGGAAGAATGCAACCATCGGCCAGCCAGCATCTACTCTCAGGAAGTAACCGGCAATTGTTGTACGGGCGCCGAAGCCATAACCACCAACAAATGGTCCGAGGAAACCTTCTTTCACTTTCACGATCACGCCGCTACCATTGTTGTAATAAGTGTAGTTGGCATCTTTAAAGCTTAGTTTCTCATTCCATGCAGTACCGATGTCCACAAAGCTGGTCACCTGGAAATTACGTACAATGGCTGAATTGATCGGCCTGTTCATAAAGGTGGCAAATACAGGCAGGCGTAATTCCGTATTAAACACCATTACATTGTTACCGTTACGCGCATTTTGTTTATAACCACGTAATGGAGTAGCCAGTGTTTGGTATGCATAGTTTGCATTCATGTTCACTGGTGTATTGGTATTGATCTTAGGATTCAGCCAGTTGTCGGTACCACCCAGGTAGTACAGCAACTTACGGGTCCCCCAGGATAAGTCGGCAGAGAAGCGGGTGGCCCATATAAAGTTGCGGAAGATGGATTCATAATGTCTCACATCTATACCCATATTATAAGTGAACTTGCCCTTACCTGTAGACGCCCCCTGATCGAAAACGTCATTCAGGTCGCCGTTGATCTGTGCGTTCATATCGCCATAGATCTTGTAGCGTGTACCATGCCAGATGTTGATGGCCGGGTTAATGGTATTGTCATACACATATTCCAGGCGTAACAATGCATAGTTGTCGGCATAATTCTTCAGCTTCAGTGTGGTCTCATCAGAACCGGCTATGACGAATCTGTCATTACGGAAGCCCGCCTGCAAACGGATGCTTCTGGCCTGATCAAATGGATAACGTACCTCGAACTGGAAGAGGTTGGTCTTCATCTTAGCCGGGTAATCCAGCGGGTTGCCCGATGTGTCAAAGCCGATGCCGCTATATTTATCTACTCTGCGGTAGTAAGTAAATTTATAGTCAAAGCGTTTTTTGAGATAGGAAGCAGAGATGAAGTATTCAGTACCATCCAGGCTGGAAGGGAATCTGAAACCACCATTGATCTTAATATCTTCAAACAGATCGCTTACACCTATGCGGATTAAACCGTTCACAGGGTCAACAAGCCTGATAGGACCTGAAGGAGGACCGGTGAAGGGCTGATACCTGTTGATCAGTATAGAGTTATCTATCTGGAGTATCAGGTAGTCTGATGCGAATTTCAGTTTATAAGGAAGCAGCTTGGCCTTCTTCAGTACAGGCTCCATCAGCGGGATCTGTAACAGCTGTGTTTCTGCTGCCACACTGGAATCCTGTTCTTCCTTGCCAAACTCACTCTGGAAGAAATCGTCATGTTTTGCGGTGTCGACCTTCGTCTTTTCATGGTAGGTAGGCAGGCCCAGGCGGAGGCTGTCTTCATGCATCTGGCGGGCTCTGAAGGTAGTCGGACGGCTATTTACATTCCTTTTGCGCAATGTTACCGTATCGATCTTCAGCTTCTGCAGGTTCTTGAAGCCATATTGCTGGATCACCTGCGATACTTCACTCTGGTCGCCTGCTCCCCTGGATTCTTTGATACCATAAGAGTAGTTCGACATTGGGAAGGTATAAGTAGAGTCTTTGGTAAGCGATACTGCCATTACGGAATCGGGCTCATTGCTGCCATATTCTGCCAGCGCTGAATCGAGGTCCGCCCTGTCAGGGTTATGCAATATCTCTGATCCAATAAAGAAGAGGGAGTCTACGCCTGTTCTTTCTGTCTTAAAGAAACCCGCATAACGGTTACGGATACCGTTGATGTCAGATACAAAGGTAAAGTGTGTGTTATTGTATTGCAGTGGCGAACGTGCGTTACCATACTTCATGTCGGTCAGCTGGGAGATCTGTTTGTCAGCGCTCTTGTTCCAGTTGTCGATCAGGAAGATGTTGTAATGACCTGCCGGCAGGACGGTATCGCCGCTTTTAGCGGTTGGAGACGGCCTGTTGGAGGAATAAATGATCCCGCTCTTACCAGGGAAGGCAACGAAGGAAGGATCCAGATCATCGTATACATCGTTGGTGATCTGTTCTGCAGTCTGCTTGGTAATGCTGTAGGTGTAGATATCTGTATGACCGTTCTTCACAGCGGAAAGCAGCAGGGAGTTATCATATTCGAAGAAGTACTTCATATCGATCACCCTGTCGAAGCGTGGAAGGTCTTGTCGGGTAGTAGTTCTGGTCACTAGGTCATATACCATGAGTTTCGTCACACCCTCGTGTTCGTAGATGATGGCCAGGCGGTTACCTTTCTGGTTCCATGCCAGTAAGGGGTAGTTGGGATCCAGCTGGCTGGCCTGCATTCTTACCCCGGCACGCAGCAATACCTTCGGCTTCATATCGGCCAGCTGCACCTGTACCTTGTACAATCCTTTGGAAAATTCCACCACTGCATAGTAATTGCTCTTCGGATTGGCCTGGAAGCGATAGAAGTCAGACTTTTTCAGTTCCCTGGAAGCTACGGTGCGGGCGCCACGGGTAGTCTGGCGGCGGCGGCGGTTATCGTCCTGGTAACGTTTGGCATTGAAGACCATGAAGTCTTTCAGTGCATTTTTAGGTTTCTGGCTCAGTACCTGTTCAAATCCTTTTTTCAGTCCGCGGTTGATGCGTGAGATATACATCAGGTAAGGCACGGCGTCCTTGCCATATTTACTTTCTACATAATACCAGAAGGCATGGCCGGCCAGCGTGGGCTTTTCGTAGGCCAGCTGATAAAAGTCCTTATACCTGCCTGACTGGATAGCGTCTTTCAGTTCATCATCCAGCTGGGTGTTCCAGTTTTCAGCAGCATAGGCTATAAATCCGTCGGTGAACCATTTTGGGAAATCGATGAGTACCGCGTTGCCGGCAAACTCCCCGATATCTTCTCCGAATAACAGGTTTTCCAGCATAACACGGGCGATACCTTCACGGATCTGTTTATACAGGTGCTCGTGGTCGCCATCAAAGTACACGATCAGTTTATTACCCACCAGCTTGGTGATACCTCCGGTGTTCTGCCAGTCAACGCCAATGCCTATATTGGATTGCTTCATTTCCCCGAAGCTGTTGTACACGACAATGTTTACCCGCTGACGGAAGGTAAATTCCATGAATTGCTCCAGCTGTGGTAATTCCCTTTCTGCTACCTGTGCTACGTATTTCCCTAATTCCAGACCGTTCTGGCTGAAGTAAGTATTAAAATGACGGGTTTGATAGTAACGCCATTTAAAATTCTTATGCTGTATGCGGTTCTGTCCAAATTCCACGGTATTGGTCTGTGCCTGGGATAGATACGAGCCAAGTAATAGGGTACCGGTAATTAATAACCTGGTAGTAAGTCGGTTCATACAGAAAGTATTGATAATATTGCGTTCTGAATTAAAAATAGCAAAAATCGGCAACAATGATGGAAATACAACATTTCACCTTTAATCCGTTTCAGGAAAATACCTATTTACTCATTAACGAAAAAAGGGATTGTATAATTATAGACCCGGGCTGTTATTTTGAAGAAGAAAGGAAACAGTTACTCACGTATATCGAAAAAGAGGGTTTGAAAGTTACACGGCTCCTGAACACACATTGCCACATTGACCATATTTTCGGTAACAGACTGGTTGTGAAGACCTATGGAGTTGGCCTGGAAATACATCCGCAGGACAAAATTGTACTTGACCGTTCTCCAGAAATAGGTAAAATGTATAATATTCCCTTTGAACCTTCTCCGGAACCTGTCCGGTTCCTGGAAGACGGAGAAACAATACGCTTTGGCGATGATGAGCTGGAAGTGTTGTTGACTCCTGGTCATTCGCCGGGCAGTGTATGTTTTTATTCCGCCAGCCAGCAGTTCCTGATAGGTGGAGATGTGCTGTTTTACCAGAGTATTGGCCGTACAGACCTGCCTGGAGGCAGCCATCAAACCTTAATTAACAGTATTCAGCAAAAATTGTTCGTATTGCCCGATGAGGTAAGGGTGTATCCCGGTCACGGACAGTCCACCACTATTGGTTTTGAAAAGCGGCACAACCCCTTCCTGCAGTAAGTACTCAGACTCTTCAGGAGCAGGGAGGTTTAAATCCTGCTTACAAATTTTCCGATCAGCGGGAGTCTGGAAAACTCCTTCTTTTCCATTTTCAGCAGGAACCAGATATAGCCGCCAAAGAAGACCGTAGCCACAAACAGTGGCAGTGGCTTCAATGCATAGATGTCGCCCGGAGACAGCAGGGTCCTGTTCAGTATATCATACAGGTAAAACGTCAGTACGGCCGTTACGATGTAAGTGAGAATGCGTGGAAGATGGTAGGGTACCGGGTAATACTTCTGGCCCAGCGCATAACAGATCGTCATCTGGGCGAAGTAGCAAACCATCGTGGCCAGTGCTGCACCGAAGTATCCCATCACAGGGATCCACCACCAGTTCAGTAAAAAGGCCAGCACAGCGGTGATAATCGTGATCATTGCGCCGGTTTTCGTACGGTCAGTGAGCTTAAACCAGATGGTCAGGTTGTAGTAAATGCCCAGGAACATATTGGCCAGCAGCAGAATGGGCACGATCTTCATACCAGGATAGTATTCCGGCCTGCGCAGGAAGATCTTCCAGACGTTCAGGTACAGGCTTACAAAGAGAAACATCATACATAACAGCACCACAAAGAGTTTCATGATGCGGGCATACATCTTCTCCGGATCCTTGCCCTCTGCCTGTTTGAAGAAAAACGGCTCTGCGCCTAACTTAAATGCCTGTATGAACATAGTGATCAGGATGGCCAGTTTATAGTTGGCCGCATAGATCCCGATCAGCTCTTTCTTATCCGTCATATTATTCCCCGGCAGGAATTCCGGCAGGAACCATGCCCTGTCAAAGGTCTCATTCACCATACCCGCCATCCCGAAGAAGATCAGCGGAATGGAATAATTCAGCATCTGTTTCCACATAGCCGTATCAAACTCCCAGCGGATGCGCATCAGCTGAGGCAGGAACAATAACAGTGCTATTCCGCTCCCCAGCGCATTGCTGAGATAAATGTAGCCTACCTGGTTACCCGGTCGTATATCCGGCAGCCAGGTATGGCCTGCTGCATACATTTTCGGGATGATGACCAGGAAAAGGATATTGAACCCGATAGTGGAGAGAATATTCGTCAGGCGTACAAAGGCGTAACGCACCGGCCTGTTTTCCAGTCGCAGCTGGGCAAAAGGAATGGCGGTCAGTGCATCAAAGGCCATAATCAGTACCAGGTAGGTAAAGAATGTGGGATGCGTGTCAAGTCCGCTCAGTTCCCCGATATATGAATGAATGATAGGCCCCCTGAAGAAGAAGAGCAATATCGTAAAACTAATGGTAGAAAACAGTAATGAGATGGTGGACGTGCTCAACACGGTCTGGCTGTTCTCCTTTTTGGCGAACCGGAAGAAGGCCGTCTCCATACCATAGGTCAGGATAATATTCAGGAATGGGATATAAGCGTATACTGTAGACATCTCCCCGTACGAAGCCTGTGTCATCAGCTCAAGGTAGAGCGGTGTAAGGAAGTAGTTTAGGAGCTTGCTCGCTATGTTACTAAAGCCGTAATAGATCGTTTGTCCTGCCAGTGATTTTATACTCAATTCCCTGAAATTTTAGCCAAAATTAATTATTCCAGCCCTTTCCTGCGCTGTTGTTTTTTCTCCGACAGCCTTTTCTTGAATTGGATGCGCTTTTCCTTCACTGCTTTCGATGGTCTGGTAGGCACCCGTTTCTTGGGTTTGATGAGGGCTTTATTCACCAGTTCGTTCATCTTTTTTACTACCAGTTGTTTGTTGCCCAGCTGGGTGCGTTCTTCCTGTGAGCGTACCTGTAGCAGTCCTTCTGCGTTGATGCGGTGCGCCAGCTTTTCCTGCACCAGTGTTTTTTGTTCTTCGGTTAACAAAGATGAAGCGGAAATATCAAAATAACCCTCCACCATGGTTTCCACCTTATTCACGTTTTGTCCGCCCTTTCCCCCGCTCCTGGCGGTGCGGAAGCTGATTTCGGCGGAAAGATCTACACTCATTTAATTAACGTTTCTTTATAATTGATTATCGTAATTTAACTAAAGGTAAATGATTTTATTTGCCGTCCATCCTTCTAAATCCTGCATGCCATGAATTTCTTTACACCTGTACAGTTACGCATACTCAAAACCAGTTGGATTCCCCTACTTATAGCTTTCACGATGCACAAGAGTGCAACTATCCTGTTACCATCAATACTATCGCTTAGCCTGGGAACGCAAAATGCAATATCTCTGGCACTGCCCGCCCTTGTTATGATAGTATGGGAGGCTGTTATTAAAAAAGATGTGAAGCAGTTTGGTTTACTGGCATTTGTGGTGATATTGGCGTTCGGCCTGCGGTTTGTCCTGAACGAGTTCCTGAAAAGTAGCAGTGGCCAGCAAAGTACTTCGCTGATCTATTATGTCAATTCATTTGCGGTCATTCTCGTGATTATCATTGCCCGTTTCTATCTGAATGGGATGGGCGATAAAATAGGCGCAGCCGTACTGGCCGCAGTGATCTATTTTGTGATCCCTAAAACCGGCAGCCCAACAGGTTTTTTTATCTCCTTCGGATGGCTGGATCCGACCGGCGAGTGGAGAGAGGTAACGGAATCCCTTGCTTCTCTGCTGGTAAACTTCGGCGGATTTATCTCTTACTATTCAATTGTTTTCCTGACAGAGAACAGTTTCAGATGGCCGGCATTTTTTATAAAACTGCAGTCCCGTATACAGACTATTGGTAATTGGGAATACTTTTTCCTCTTCCTCTCCATCTGGTTTATTTACATGGGAAGCATTGGTGAGCTCACCTTTTTAATGGGAAATTTTTTCCAGGGGGCAACGCTGCCGCTGATGGTTATCGCTTTTACTATTTTCAGGTTACTGCTGGCGGTACTGTGTATCTATTCTCTTGCCGGCTTGTTAAGGAATATCATTACCGGCAGGGCATTGACTACGGGAGAATATAACCCCTGGCTGATCATGCTGCATTATATCCCTGTTGTTAATATCATTGCAGCGTTAAAACTGTTGTTTGCCAAAGACGAACCGGCCAGTGTTGAAGAACATGCGGTGTCATACCTTGAGTGCGACAGGTATGCCGCCCAGCAAACGATGATCGTATCAGGGATTATGGTAACCGTATATAATATCTATCACATGCTGACAGCGCCTACAGGGCTGGGATTGCCGGGTATAGGGCTCCTGGGCGCATTATACCTCCTGAAGATATTTGCCTATATAAAATTGCGTAGCGGCAGAACCTATCTGCTCCTGGTAATGGGCCTGAATATGGTCACCATACTGTTTGCATTGAACGAACAGCTGGTATTATCACTGGCATTCCTCTATCTCTACTACTACCTGATGCAGGAATTGTTTTACCCTAAACTGGAAATAGAAGATACTATAAAGGTACAGGACCCGGAAGCCGGCGATATTTTCACACATACCGCATAAATATTTTAATTTCCCGGCGCAATTAAAATAACATACTACACATATGCGTGCAGTTATACAACGTGCATCAAGGGCATCCGTGACCGTAGATGGCAGTATTACCGGCAGTATCGGGACAGGTTTGCTGGTATTGCTGGGCATTGAGGACGCGGATAATACTGAAGATATTACCTGGCTGAGTAATAAGATCGTCAACCTCCGTATTTTTAACGATGAGGAAGGCGTCATGAACCGTTCTGTAAAAGAAGTGAACGGAGATATCCTGCTGGTAAGCCAGTTCACGCTGCATGCCGCTACCAGGAAGGGAAACAGGCCCTCTTATATCAGGGCCAGTAAGCCGGATATAGCCATACCGCTGTATGAACAGATGATCAGCCAGTTGACGTTTGATATGGGGAAAACCATTGCTACCGGCATTTTCGGTGCAGATATGAAGGTGGAGCTGCTGAACGACGGCCCTGTTACGATCATTATAGACACAAAATCAAAGGAATAAATCATCAATATGACCATCCAGGAAGCACAGGAAAAGATCGATGGCTGGATAAAGACAGTCGGCGTACGCTATTTCAGCGAACTGACCAACATGGCCATCCTGACGGAAGAAGTGGGGGAAGTAGCCCGGATCATGTCCCGCAAGTACGGGGAACAGTCCTTCAAAGAATCCGATAAAGAGAAAGACCTGGCAGATGAGCTGGCAGACGTCATGTGGGTATTGCTCTGTATTGCCAACCAGACCGGGGTAGATATGACCGCCGCCCTGGAAAAGAACTTCGAGAAAAAAAATATCCGCGATGCCAGCAGGCACAGGAACAATGAAAAGCTCCAATAAGGCAGGTTTTTTGTTAAAGCTATCATATGAAGATATTCAAGAAGGTGAAGACCATTTGGCTCATCCTGAAACAGACCTTTCATGACTTCATGGATGACAAGGTGCTCAAACTCAGCGCCGCGTTATCCTACTACACCATCTTTTCCATCGCCCCCATGCTGATCGTGATTATCACGCTATGTGATGTATTTCTCGGGAAAGAGGCGATCGAGGGCAGTATATATGGCCAGATCAAGAGTATGGTAGGGGGACAGGCCGCCCTGCAGATCCAGGAAATGATCAAAAATGCCGCTCTCTCAGGAGACTCGGGCTGGGCAACAATAGTAGGTATTGTTACCCTGGTCATTGGCGCCACCAGTGTGTTTGGAGAGATTCAGGATTCCATTAACTTCATCTGGCAGCTAAAGGCCAAACCTAAGAATGGCCTGCTCAAGATGTTGCTCAACAGGCTGCTGTCATTTTCAATCGTGATCAGCCTGGGGTTTATTCTCATGGTATCCCTGGCACTGAACGGTATTATAGCCCTGTTCAGTAACCAACTGGCGGTATTCTTTCCACAGGTGACGATAGTATTGGTGTACATTATCAACCTGGTCCTCACCTTTGTGGTGATCAGCATACTGTTTGCCATCATTTTCAAGGTGCTGCCGGATGCGAAGGTGCAGTGGAAACATGTAATTATCGGCGCTGTAACTACCGCCATCCTGTTTATGATAGGAAAATTCGCCATAGGACTGTATCTTGGTTCCAGCAAGGTGGGTACTGCCTACGGGGCGGCCGGTTCTATCGTGATCATCCTGCTTTGGGTGTATTATTCAGCCATTATCCTGTACTTTGGAGCTGAATTTACTCAAGTATATGTACAGCATTTCGGTGGTAGGATCAGACCCAATGAATACGCAGTATATGTCAAGGAAGTGCCCGTGGAAACGGATGAATTGCCCTTAACGGCCCCTATCGAGACTGAAAAAGGTAGCTAAACGCCGTCTTTAATTCCGAAAACCCTTATTATATTTGCGCCACTATGGCTACAGATCAGAACAAATTCCAGGCGATCATCTCGCATTGTAAAGAATATGGCTTCGTGTTCCCGTCCAGTGAAATATATGACGGCTTAAGTGCAGTATATGACTATGGCCAGAACGGAGCTCAATTGAAGAAGAATATCCGCGACTATTGGTGGAAGAGCATGACCCAGATGCATGAGAATATCGTCGGGATTGATGCTGCCATTTTTATGCATCCTACTACCTGGAAGGCATCCGGGCACGTTGATAATTTCAGCGACCCGATGATCGACAATAAAGACAGTAAGAAACGCTATCGTGTAGATCATCTCATAGAAGGCCATGCTGAAACTCTATCTAAAGAAGCTGGTGATGCCCTGATAGAACAGATGGATAACCTGCTTAAGGAGAATGACTTCGCAGGCCTGAAAAAGCTGATAGAAGATAATAAGATCAAATGTTCTGTGAGTGGTACTGTCAATTGGACAGACGTTCGTCAGTTTAACCTGATGTTCTCTACCCAGTTGGGTAGTGTGACCGACGAGGCTAGTGAAATATACCTGCGCCCGGAGACTGCTCAGGGTATTTTCGTCAATTTCCTGAATGTACAGAAAACCGGCCGTATGAAGATACCTTTTGGTATCGCGCAGGTAGGTAAGGCTTTCCGTAATGAGA
Organism: Chitinophaga filiformis; assembly: GCF_023100805.1. Classification (NCBI taxonomy): domain Bacteria; kingdom Pseudomonadati; phylum Bacteroidota; class Chitinophagia; order Chitinophagales; family Chitinophagaceae; genus Chitinophaga; species Chitinophaga filiformis. The sequence continues at coordinate 509,163 of NZ_CP095855.1, read as the reverse complement.
TCGTTGCCCGTCAGTTCATCTTCCGTATGCGTGAGTTTGAACAGATGGAAATGCAGTTCTTTATCCGCCCTGGCACCCAGAAAGAATGGTATGCCTATTGGAAGGAAGAGCGTATGAAATGGCACCTCAGCCTGGGTACGTCTCCTGAGAAGTACCGTTATCACGACCACGTTAAGCTGGCGCATTATGCTGATGCTGCTGTGGACATCGAATATGAATTCCCGATTGGTTTCAAGGAAGTAGAGGGTATCCACTCCCGTACAGACTTTGACCTGAAGAGCCACCAGGAATATAGCAAAAAGAAGATCCAGTATTTTGATACAGAAACCAATCAGAACTACATTCCATATGTGATAGAGACTTCTATTGGTCTGGATCGCATGTTCCTGCTGACAATCTGCAACGCTTACGAAGAGGAAGACCTGAGCAAAGACGGTAAGGAAGACAGCCGTGTGGTGATGAGATTCCCGGCTAAGCTGGCGCCTGTGCAACTGGCTATTTTCCCGCTCACTAAAAAGGACGGTTTGCCTGAATTAGCGAAGGAACTGATGGATAAATGTAAATCATCCTTCTACTGCTTCTATGAGGAGAAAGATGCGATCGGAAGACGTTACCGCCGTCAGGATGCCATCGGTACTCCTTTCTGTGTAACCATCGACCATCAGACCAAAGAAGACAACACCGTTACCATCCGCTACCGCGACAGCATGGAGCAGGAAAGGGTGCCAATGGACAAGGTGAAAGAGATCGTGCTGAATAAGATCAACGAATAGAAAATAAAAACGATTTATAGAAAAAGGCGGCATCAATCGATGTCGCCTTTTTTATGGGAAATATATAGGATCATATCGTCATGTGTAGGCTATCCATACAGCTCCTGGTGGATGTCATGCCTGTCGTAGCCCAGGGCCAGTATCCGCTGTTTGGCCTCATCTATCATATTCTTCCAGCCACATAAAAAGAAATGCGCAGGCTGTTTGCGGGCCAGTTCTTCATAGATCAGGTGTACATAGCCCTTACGCCCCGTCCACAGATCGTCCTCCCTTGACAGGGTGGGGATATAATGGAAATCATTCAACTCCTGCTCCAGCTGGCACATTTCAGATGCATAAAGCAGGTCACATTGTTGGCGGCAGCCATAAATGAGGTGGATAGGAGGATGCGGCAGATCGTGCGCTTTTATGTATTGGGCCATGGACCGGAAGGGTGCAATACCGGTGCCGGTACAGATGAAGAACAGGTCTTTGTCCAGCTGCTCCGGCAGGGTGAAATGCCCCAGCGGCCCTTTTAAAGTCAGCTCGCTGCCCTCCGTAACCTGATTGAACAGGTAATTGGTACCGGCACCACCTTCCAGGAATACAATGACCAGTTCTATTGTATTCGTGCCGTCTGGTGGGGAGGCGATGGAGTAACTGCGCCAGCGTTTGTTCTTTTGCTCATGTATGGGGAGGTCGAGGGTTACAAACTGACCGGCTTTGAAGTCGAAGCACTCTTTTTCGGGGATCTGAATCCAGAACCGCCGCGTGTTATGCGTTTCCTGTACAATACGGGTCACCTGCCCTTTATACCATTGGTCCAGCATTTGTGTGGAATTTATACTAAATATAACCAAAATTGTCCATAGCCGGTTGGCTTCCAGGGGCATATGCTGCGATGGACAAATGCGTTAATTCCGTATCTTTGCAACCCTCATGAATATACAGGCTGTTTTACAACTGTACCAGCGAGATTCCCGCCTGCAACAGCTGGTGAAAGGGATACATTTGTCCGATCCACAGTATTTTCAATTAACAGGACTAACCGGAAGTGCCACCACATTTATAGCAGCGGGAGCGTGGGAGCTGGCTAATTCCGTAAATCATCTTTTCATTCTCAACGACAAAGAAGAGGCCGCCTATTTCCATAATGACCTTGAGTCATTAAGCCAGGCGCTGGATATCTTTTATTTTCCGGACTCCTTCAAGAAGGCCGGCTACTTTAACGAGATCAACAGCAGTCACAGTATGCTGCGTACCGAAGCGCTCATGAAGTTCTCCGGACCAGCCATACATAAAAAGATCCTGGTTACCTACCCGGAAGCGCTCTGGGAAAAAGTGGCCGCCTCTGTAGCCTTCAGCAGTAATATGGTGCAGCTGAAAGTAGGTGATGTTCTTAAAGTGGATGCGCTGCTGGAAAAACTTGTTGGCTGGGGTTTTGAGTATACCGACTTTGTGTATGAGCCGGGACAATATGCTGTTCGCGGTGGCATCCTCGATATTTATTCTTTCGGTAATGAAAAACCTTACCGCATAGAACTGTTCGGTGAAGATATTGACTCCATCCGCCTCTTTGACCCGGAAACACAGCTGAGCGAACGCAAGCTGACACAGGTCACCCTCATCGCCAATATGGATACACAGGGCCTGAATCACCAGAAGACCTCCCTCCTGGAGTTCCTCCCGGAGAATACCATCGTCTGGATGAAAGACCCCGGTTATATACAGGACGTTGTGCTGCAGCTGGAAGAAAAGCTGGATGCATTCCTGCAAACCGGTCAATCAGTAAAGGTCGGTGACGATGATAAATTGGAGCTGGCAGAATCTGATTTCGTAAAAGCACATCCGCTGATGCACGAGCTTTTGCGCAGGCATTGTATCGTGTTCAGCAACCGTCAGTGGTGGGAAGAGACAAACCGTCCCTTTACGCCGCTCAATTTTGAAACGCAGGAGCAACCTGTTTTTAACAGGCAGTTTGATATGCTGATCAAAGACCTGTCAGCACACAACAAGAATAAGTATACACTCTTCATCTTTGCAGAGAATGCCCGCCAGCTGGAAAGGTTGCGCAGCATCTTCGAAGATCTGAAGGCAGACTTTACATTCTTCCCTATCCCATCTCCTGTCAGCCATGGTTTTATAGATCATACCCTGAAACTGGTATGTTATACCGATCACCAGATCTTCCAGCGTTACCATAAATACAAGGTAAAGCAGGCTTATAACAAGAATAAGGCGATCACCATGAAAACGCTGCGTGAACTGCAGCCGGGCGATTTTGTGACGCATATTGATCATGGTGTCGGCATGTACAGTGGCTTACAGAAGATCGAGGTAGGTGGTAAGATGCAGGAAGCTATCCGTATTATTTACAAGAACAATGACCTCTTGTATGTAAACATCAACTCCCTGCACAAGATCAGCAAATACACGGGTAAGGAAGGCGTGGAGCCACGCGTGAACAAACTCGGCAGCGATGCATGGGATAAGCTGAAGGAAAAGGCGAAGACGCAGGTAAAAGATATCGCGAAAGACCTGATCAAACTCTATGCTGTCCGTAAGGCCCAGCAGGGATTTGCCCATACAATGGATACCTACCTGCAAACAGAGCTGGAGGCGTCCTTCCTGTATGAAGATACGCCCGACCAGAGCAAGGCCACAGCAGATGTGAAAAAGGATATGGAATCTCCGTCGCCGATGGACCGCCTTGTGTGTGGCGACGTAGGTTTTGGTAAAACAGAGATTGCTGTCCGTGCCGCCTTTAAATCTGTTGTAGATGGTAAACAGGCTGCCGTACTGGTGCCTACCACTATCCTGGCATTCCAGCACTATAAGACCTTTGCAGAGCGTCTGAAAGACTTCCCTTGTACTGTCGACTACCTGAACCGTTTCAAGTCTGCAAAAGAGAAAAAAGAAACGCTCCAGAAACTCGCAGAAGGAAAGATAGACATCATCATTGGTACACATGCACTGCTGGGTAAAGAAGTAAAATTCAAAGACCTCGGCGTGCTGGTCGTGGATGAGGAACAGAAGTTCGGTGTATCTGCCAAGGAAAAGCTGAAACAGCTGAAAGTGAATGTAGATACACTGACACTAACGGCAACACCCATCCCAAGAACATTGCAGTTCTCGCTGATGGGGGCCAGAGACTTGTCCGTGATCAATACACCGCCACCTAACAGGCAGCCGATAGAAACGGAAGTACATGTATTTGACCATGACCTCATCCGTGATGCGATCTACTATGAAACAGAACGTGGCGGCCAGGTATACTTCGTGTACAACAGGGTGAAAGGTTTAGGCGAAATGAGCAGCCTCATAAAAGGATTGTGTCCTGATCTTTCAGTAGCTACTGCCCATGGACAAATGGAAGGGCATCAGCTGGAAGAAGTGATCCTCGATTTCATTGACAGGAAGTACGATGTACTGGTATGTACCAATATCGTGGAAAGCGGTGTGGACATTCCAAACGCCAATACCATCATCATCAACAATGCCCATCACTTCGGATTGAGCGATCTGCATCAGCTACGCGGACGTGTAGGCCGTAGTAATAAAAAGGCTTTCTGTTACCTGTTGGCGCCTCCTATGAGCACACTGCCGGCCGATAGCCGCAAAAGACTGCAGACACTGGAGCAACACAGTGAACTGGGCAGCGGCTTCCAGATCGCTATGCGCGACCTGGATATCCGCGGCGCCGGTAACCTGCTGGGAGGCGAACAGAGCGGGTTTATGGCAGAGATTGGATTTGATATGTACCAGAAGATCCTGGATGAAGCTATCCGTGAACTGAAACAAAACGAGTTCCGTGATCTCTTCAAGGAACAACTGGAAGAGAAGAAGGATTTCGTAAGCGACTGTACCATCGATACGGATCTGGAAATACTGATCCCCGACAGCTATGTGGAAAGTATACAGGAACGTTTGAACCTCTACCAGGAACTGGATAACATCACCCTGGAAAGTAAGCTCCAGGCCTTTGAAGCAGAACTGATAGACCGTTTCGGGCCGCTGCCTGAACCTGTAAAAGACCTGCTCTGCATGATCCGTTGCCGCTGGATGGCGATCAAGCTCGGCTTTGAAAAGATGATGCTGAAAGATGAAACCCTGCGTTGTTATTTTATCAACAACCCGGATTCTCCATACTTCGAATCACCTACCTTTAATCACATCCTCACCTATCTGCAAACGCGGGTGAATAATGCGAAGCTGAAACAGGTAGGAAAGAATTTCATGCTGGTGGCAGATCGTATACGGTCCATGAGCGACCTGTATGATTTCCTGAAGGCAATGGAAGATGCGAGGAATTAGTGCTATAAACGTTGACAATAAATATTTATAAAACACCCGGGAAACATTCCCGGGTGTTTTTGTATGCGTATAGACATGCCGTTGTCAAGGGATATTGACATCATGATTATAAATATTCCGGTTATCAATCCGGGCATAAATCCCGGTTATAATCCGCCGTTGTGGTGCCGGTTATGAACGCCACGGGTTATCGCCGTTATGAACAGATCCCGGGTTGCCTCCCGGATCATGGACCCCCGGTTGCCACCCGGGGCTACAAACACGGCGCTCCTGGCGGAGCGATGTGTGCATTGTGTTATGCCTGTTTTTACAGGGTACGATTTATCAGGGATTATCTTCCCCGGTTATCATTCTGCGGAGTATCGTTTGTGAGATTTATTGCATGATGTTATCTGACGATTGTCACAGTGCCTTTCCTGTTAAATAACCGCCCTTTGTAATCCGTTCCCTGTATCATCCAGACATACGTGCCGGCTGGCATGGGGATGCCTTTAAATGTGCCATCCCAGGAAGCGGTAAGGGAGTGAGTGCTGAATACCTCCTGGCCCCACCTGTTCCATACGCGGAAAAAATCCAGTGCAGATACACCAGGTGAAATAGCCCGGAAAACATCATTACGGCCGTCATTATTGGGAGAAAAAGCTGTGGGAATATAAAACTCCGGTCCGGCATAAACTTTCACGTTTAAGGTATCTATTTCAATACAACCTTCTGCTGATGTTACCGTAAGCTGGTAAACCTGGTCCTGCTGCAGATACGCAAGGGGATCTGCAATGCCGGGGTCTGTCAATCCGGTGGCGGGCGACCATCTGAACTGAAGGCCGCTGCCATTTGTTCGGGCATTCAGCTGTAATGGCTGGTTGCGGGCCACGATAGTATCGTTGCCTGCAAATAAATTGATGTCAGTGACAATAACAGTCACCTTAGATGTGTCGGAAAAACAACCATCGGTGCTTACTGTATGAAGGCTCGCCTCATAGGTGCCTCCTGCCGGATAAACGTAGCTGATCTGTTGGCCGGTTTGCTGCTGGCCATTACCGAGGTCCCAATACCATTGTGATAAAGGAACCGTGGGTGTCTCATCAGTGCCTGTGAAGCTGACAGGCACGCCAATGCAGGCATTCTCTCCGCTGGCGCTGATACCGGGTGTAGGATATACCTCCATTATCTTTTCAATGCCGGCACTGCAACCTTGCGTGCTTGTAGCCTGTAGTTTTATGCTGTAAGTACCTGTATCAGTATATGCTATGAAGGGGTGTTGTGAGGCGGATGTCTGGCCATTCCCGAAATCCCAGTCCCATTGCCGGATAGTACCAACATCAAGTGTCGTCTTGTTGGTAATGGTAACAGGATGACCCGTGCATAAGAGATCAGTAGTAAAGTCCGGTACAGGATAGGAACCGATGGTTACCGGCTGTTTCATCGTATCCGAGATGCAGCCGCTGTTATCTTCGATCACTAAGCGGACTTCATATTCTCCCGGCCTGGCATACAGGTGTGGTGGCGGATCGGCAACAGTGCTGGTAGTGCCATCACCAAAGTCCCAGAGGCGGCGTGTAACAGTGCCAAATGATTTTGAATCATCACCAAATACAATAGGTGTACCATCGCAGAACAACTGGTTATTATCAAACGCCAGCTGGGGCCGCAGTGCAGCACAGAATTGCTGCAGGTTGGAACTTCCACCTGTACCCGAGCCAAAACCCCAGTATACCATCGGGTCGCCGCCAAATACATCCGCTACGAGATCTTTCTGCACAGAAACGCGCAAAACGCCATCAATGCTTACTTCCATCAGTTTCGTGGCTGCATCCCATTTGATCCGGAAAATATGCCAGTTGCAGTCTTCAATGTTGCCGTTGCCTTCCAGCGCCGTGACCGGCCCTGCCAGGTTATTGACGCTGGAATGGGATATGTCGCCGTTAACCTGTATAGATACATGGTCATAGTCGGGATCCCCGTCTGCCAGGTTCTCCCATGTATCTATCATGACACCAAGTGAAGGCACGATATTCTGAAAGCCCATTCCCTGACCAGTTGTACCAAGATTGGTACCCCGTGTCTGCAGAATAAAGCCAATCCCATCTGCACCGTTATCGTCCTTGCAGCCAAGATTTACATCGAAGTAATAATCGAAAGAATTATTCAGGCTGATCTTGTTCTTATTCCATACAGTACCGCTCGTGTTCATCACATCTTCAGTTAGCACATAACAGTTACATGTCCGCTGGGTGGCTGCACCATTCAAAATGTACGGCGTCTGTAACTGGGCGAATAATGGTAAGTTGGATAACAACAGCCATAATAATCCTGTTAAAAGCGGTAATGTTCTGTTCATAGGATTATTGCTGTCAGTAAAATAAAAAAAATAATCTGTGTAACATATGCTAGCCTGAAACGTTAGAGGTTAACGCCCCATATATCTTTATTCGTAAAGTATTGTACACTGGTATACCGGGAAATATTTTTTACCTCCTTTATGGAATCATGATATATCGTAGCATCATATAGTCAAACAACGGAAACCGTAAATATTCAATTAACACTCAAATCACAACAGTATGAAAAAGGTAATGTTTTTACTGGCAGGATTATTCGTAGCATCATTAAGTCAGGCGCAGCAGGCAGACAACAAACCCCCTGTTAAAAAGATCGAAGTAACAGGCTCCGCAGAAATTGAGATCACTCCGGATGAGATCTATCTCGATATCGCACTGCGCGAGTTTAAAAATAAGACAACGAAAGTAGAAATGGGCACGCTGGAAGCTCAGCTGCAGAAAGCGGTGAAAGAGGCTGGTATACCGGCAGCAGATCTGACCATTGCCAATGTATTTGGTACTAACTATGACAATTGGTGGAGCAAAAAGAAAAAAGATCCTGATTTCATGGCACGCAAGCAATATCGCCTGAAACTCAGCAACCTCGATAAAGTAAATGATATCCTGGGTGCAGTAGATGCTGAAGGTATTGAAAGTGTGAACATCAGCAGCTATACACACAGCAAGATGGAGGAATATCGTAAACAGGTAAAGACCAAAGCATTACAGGCTGCGAAGGCAAAAGCAACTTACATGCTGGAAGCTATCGGCAATACCATTGACGGTGTACTGGAAGTACAGGAGATCAATACTGATAATTACTCAGATGTTCAACCAGTTGTATTTGCCAACAGTTATGCACGTGCAGCCAACGCTGAATCAATGGATGCATCTTCTTTCAAAAAGATAAAAGTGCGCGCTGAAGTAAGAGCTGTGTTCTTTATCAAATAATAACCTGTAGCATAAATAAAAAGGGAGCTCACGTGATGTGTAGCTCCCTTTCCTTTTTTATAATAGTGTTTAATTATCCCACCATACTTTATCAGTCAGCTTTGCTTTCTGCAGGTCCTGCGGATTCGCAGTGATCTCATTCAAAGGATACAGGAACCTCCGTGGTAAACTTGTTACCTGGTTATTAGCGATCATTGTTAAAGCAGGATAACCTGTGCGGCGCCAGTCTACATAGTTCTCAAGTGAAAAGAAATTAGCGGTGTTCTTTTCTTCTATGATAAGCTGTAATGCATTGGCCGCAGTTAATACGCCCCTTTTGGACAAATATGCCTGTGCCGCAGCGCCGGCGGTGTCAATACCCAGCTTCAGCAGGTTGCCTGCAACAGCCTGGCGGAATACGGGTTGAGCAGCCGCATAGCCGGAAGTAATGTAGGTTGCTTCGGCTTTCAGGAATAATGCTTCTGCGGCATTCACGATGTATACTTTGGATGATATATCGCCGTAAAAGCTACCTGCTACTGAATAGTCTTTCAGGTTGCCTGCTCCGGAGCCGATCACATTACCGGTATATAATCCTGTATTCTCTGCCTTGCTCACCAGATACGGTAAACGCGGGTCATTATGTTTTACCAGCGAATCAACATAGTGAGAAGAAAGCACAAGGGTAGATGTGTTGTAGAAATGCAGGTACCAGGCATTGGAAGAGGTGGATGTACCATTATAGGTGAATGCACAATCATCCTCATTACCACTCATTCCATTGGATAGTGCGGTCAGTGCAAGATTGGCCTGTGCTGTTGCATCATATCCGGGTGCTTTGGTAAGGTGCATATAATAACGCGCCTTCAGTGTATAAGCCATCTTCACCCATTTACTCATATCTCCTCCATAGTAGTAATCATCTGCACGCGGCGTAGCACCGGTACCTGAGTTCAATTGTGTAATGGCTGCATCCAGCAGTGACTGGATGCTTTTATAAATGTCTTCCTGTTTGTCATAGGACGGTGTTGTATTGCCTGTTCCGGAGAATGCCTGTGAATAAGGTACATCTCCCCACAGATCTGTAGCTGAACCAAGGGTATAGGCTGTCAGCACTTTCGCAATGCCTGCATACGTCGCATTGCCGTTTGCTGTTGCCTGTTTATCGAGTATGTTCAGGTTGTTTAGTAATACAACATAATGTGAGTTCCAGAAATCATCGAAGGTGGAGCTCGTCACCATGTAGTTGACAGTGTTTGGTAAGGGCTGGTTAGGCACGCAGTTCTGCATCCATTGATTAACAAGGCTGGCTGCGTTACCTGCCGCTATATATTGTGAAACGCCTGCTTCCAGCGGAGCCAGCAACAGGTTCTCCGATACGTCTGAAGGCACATTTGAGTTCTGATTGACATCGAGATATTTCCGGCATCCTGACAGCGTTATAACCGTCAGCATGGATATGATAATGAACGATCTTTTCATATAGCAATGATTTACTAGAAGGTGAATTTTAACGTACAGTCGAATGATCTGGAAGTAGGAGCAGAGAACGTATAGACGCCCAATCCGCCATTGCCGGCGCCCCATGAATTCACTTCAGGATCGCCGCCACTGAAGCTGGCATCTTTATGTATCCACAGGTTGCGGCCTGTCAATACGATAGACGCATCTGTGAAAGGCAATCTGCTGCTGCCTTTGCGGAGTGTGTATGAGAGACTTACGTTACGGAGTTTGATATACGATGCATTCTGTATGGCTGCTTCTGTAATACCACTGATCTGCTGGAAGTAACTTTGTCCTGTAACAGATACTTTGTTCGGAGCGCCTGTTACATCGCTGACGCCGGGTACTACCCTGTTCTCTCTTTTTGCTGTAGCAATTGCGGTACCATAATACAGGCCATAGCCATCATCAGAGTTCAGTACATCTCCACCTTGCTTTGTATCAAAGAAGAAGGTCAGGCCGAATTGTTTGTAACGTAACTGGTTGGTAATACCTCCTATCCAATTCGGAGTAATGTTGCCCACTACATCGAAGTCGCCGGATGCATAAGGCAGGCCTGCCTCATTGATGCGAAGCTGACCGTCGGCTGTACGAGCGTATTTGGTGCCATAGATAAGACCCCATGGTTGCCCTTCTTTTGCATAGATGCTTCCTATACTTGTTTGTGTCAGCCCACCACCTATGTGGTCCACTTTCTGATTGAGCTTGGTATAGTTCAGGGTTACATCCCAGCTGAAATCTCTTGTTCTGACAGGAGAGAGTGTTAATAATACTTCAACACCTTTTGTAGACATCTTTGCAGAATTGATCGTAGTGCTGGAATAGCCTGTGGAATTTGCCAGCGAGATGTTCTCTACTATACCCTGCGACATGCGCCTGTCAAAATAAGAAGCCTCCAGGCCTATCCTGTTTTTCAGGAATTTCATTTCCAGTCCCAGCTCCATTTCCTTCTGTAGTTCATTCTTCAGATTAGGATTGCCTAATGAAGAACTGATCAGGAAGCCATTCTGACCATTGTAAGGGAATGTCAGGTTGCTGCTTACATCGCCATAGATGATCGCCTGGTAATAAGGAGTTGTAGTAGCGTATGGTTTCACGTTATCGTTACCTACTGATGCGTAGGACGCTCTTATTTTACCAAACGGGATCACTTCTTTCAGCTTATCATGGAATAACTCTGAGAAGATAAATCCGCCTGCTACAGAACCATACGGGTAGTAGGTATTTTCTGTGGATAATACGGAGCTGCCATCATATCGTCCCGTGAGCGACAATACCAGTAAACGGTTATAGTCTACTTCCGCCTGTGCATAGAATCCAACCTTTCTGCGCAGGTACTGCGATTCGGTATATGTTACAGATGACGCACTCGCCATATTGTAATAACCCGCTTTAGCAAGACCAAGTCCCAATGCGGTCATGAAATCGCCATGTTCAGAATAGACGTTATTTCCCAACAGCAGGCTGGCATTGGTTTTTGCGCCAAACTGTTTTTTCAGTTGTACAATGAAGTCGTGGTTGAACTGCCGGAAGTTTTTGTTGTTGCTGTAAGTCAGACCAGTGCTGTAAGTAATATCTTTCATGTTCACGTGATAGCTCTGCTGATCAGCATAAATATCAGCGCCTGCTCTTTCTGTAATAGATAACCAGTCGAAAGGAGTATATACAAAAGTAACTACCGGAAGGAACCTGTTCACCCTGGTGGAGTTCAGGACATTGTCCAACACCCAGTATGGATTGTTACGGCTGTTGCGGTATAGGCGTTGTGATCCGTCAGGATTAAGATATGGTTTCAGATCGTAGGATACAGGTGCTGTGAATACAGTCCACAGTGGTGTTTCCAGTCCATAACCCTCCGGCATTTTATCGTTCTTCGCGGTGCTGTAGGTCAGTTGAAATGTAGCATTCAGTTTGTCCAGTATCTGTGTATTATATTTAGTGAATACAGTATGACGGGCATAAGATGTTTTGGGTATGGTGCCTTTCTGATCGAAATAAGAATAGGACATGAAATAATTAGAAGTCGCATTACCGCCCGATACGCTCACAGTGCTATTGGAGGTAACGCCTGTACGGAAAAATTCTTTCAGCGGATTATGTGCTTTCACTTTTTGTCCGTTGACGGTCAGGGTGTCTATACGTGGTCCCCAGGAGGTGCTTGCTTTCCTGGTCACACCGTCGATATACACGCCCTGGTCGCCCTGGGCGTAGGTGTATTGCCTGTCGGGAAAGATGGTGTTTTCGAATGAAAGGCCGGATGATAATGTTACTACAGGTTTACGGCCTGCTGTTCCTCTTTTGGTGGTGATGAGCACTACACCACGTGCGCCGGCAGAACCATATAGAGCGGTGGCAGCAGCGCCTTTCAGCACGTTAATATTTTCGATAGTTGCAGGGTCTATGTCCGCCAGCCGGTTGGAACCGGGGCCCCCATTGTAGGTACTGCCGCTTTCATCATTGTTGATAGGCACACCATCCATTACGATCAACGCCTGGTTTTCGCCGGAGATGGAGGTAATACCACGTATCACGATACGTGCAGAACTGCCGGGCATACCGGAAGAACTGGTGATCTGAACACCGGCTACTTTACCGGTGAGTGCGTTCAGTACATTTGGTTCTTTCGCCCGTAGTATCTCGTCGCTCTTTACCTCCTGTGCACTGAAGGTGAGGTTTCTTTTTTCTTTTTTGACACCGAGTGCAGTTACTACCACCTCATTCAGATCGCTGGCGTTCTCTGTGAGTGTGATGTTAAAATTTTGTTCATTGCCCACAGGGATCTCTTTGATAGTATATCCTACTGCGCGGATAAGGAGTGTTGCCCCCGGTGCTACGTCTAGTTTAAATGATCCGTCCTGTGCGGTGCTTGTCCCTTTAGAAGTCCCTTTAATAATTACGGATGCAAAACTGACTGGTTGTTTTTTTTCATCGGTCACCGTCCCGTCTATTCCCCTCGACTGTGCATTTATGGAGGAATAGGCCAGCAGTCCCGCAAGCAATGCCAGCAGGTTAATTAACTTTCTTTTCATACAACGAGATTAGATATTGGTTTTTTGTGAATTCCCCTCTCTAAATAACTTATCCCGTCATCTGCGCAAATGACTAAAAATGATGTGTACCCAAATGTAATAGTAGAACAGGGCTAACTTTTTATGATTCTTGACTATCTATAGACGGATATTAACCAAAAAAAAGTCCCGCCTTGAGAGGCGGGACACGATGGAAAAAGATTTCAAAAAAACGATGATCAATTAATGTTTACTTTAAACGTTCCGTCCGTTAATGGCTTTTCTGTTTCGCCATTGTTTAAAATGCCGTCGAATGTGCCTTCGGCATACTTACTATTTATGCTTGTAATCTTTATTGTAGCGCTTGTACTTTCATATGCTTCGGCTCCGGATACAGAGTTGGTGAACACGATGCTTGCATGTTCCGTAGTTGTAAAAGTGCCTGTTTTTAATGTGTCGGGGAAAACAACCATTATTGCAATGGCGCTGTTAAGGGTTCCGGTCAATCCCTGTATGAGCAGGACTTTCTTACCTATGCCGGTGGTGTCGAAAGCTTCTCCGTAAGAGGTGTTTGCGGAGAAGGATTTACCGTCAAATTTAAAAGAGCAGGACCCTGATGCCTTGGCTACTTCTTCCTTATCACAAGACGTGAAAGCGACCAGACACAGGCACAGGAATCCCAGGAGGGAATTGAGTTTCATAGGATAGGTAATTTCTTCAGGTATAGTGATAAATAGGACTGCAAATTACTTACTTTCTGACGAATTAAATAAAATATTTATAAGTTTTTTAACAGCTATGATACAATAAATGGAGAAGTGTCTGGAAATGAAAGACATAAAAAATCAACAATTGGGGAATCAGGTGCCAGGATTAAGTGTTAATGCTCTAAAGTGGCCTGGTATGAGCTGGAAATAAAAAAGCTGCGGATGTTTTTCCGCAGCTTTAAAGTTATTTATAGCGATGCAGGCGAGGTACCTGCAGGCATGTTATTGATCTGATTACGCGTCGATCTTCGCATATTTTGCATGAGACTCGATGAATTCCCTTCTTGGAGGAACTTCGTCGCCCATCAGCATACTGAATACGCGGTCTGCTTCTGCAGCGCTTTCGATAGTTACCTGTTTTAAGGTACGGTTATCCGGGTTCATGGTAGTTTCCCACAGCTGTTCTGCGTTCATCTCACCAAGACCTTTATAACGCTGGATGGTTACGCTGTCTTCCTTCCCGTTGGCTATTTTTTGGATAGCGGCCTTACGGTCTTCTTCTGTCCATGCGTAGATCTGTTCCTTGTTCCTTTTCACGAGGTACAGCGGCGGCTGGGCAATGTACACATAACCCTGTTCCACCATCGCCTTCATATAACGGAATATAAAGGTCAGGATCAGGGTAGCAATGTGACTACCGTCCACGTCAGCATCCGTCATGATGATCAGCTTGTGATAGCGCAGTTTGGAGAGATTGAGGGCTTTATCATCTTCTTCGGTACCGATGGTCACCCCAAGGGCAGTAAAGATGTTTTTGATCTCCTCGTTCTCATATATCTTATGCTCCATGGCCTTTTCCACGTTGAGGATCTTACCCCTCAGTGGCAGGATAGCCTGGAAGCTACGGTTACGGCCTTGTTTTGCTGTACCACCCGCGGAGTCACCCTCAACGAGGTACAGTTCACATTTTTCAGGATCGTTCTCAGAACAGTCGGCCAGTTTACCTGGTAATCCGCTGCCACTCAGTACGCTCTTACGCTGTACCATCTGGCGCGCTTTACGGGCTGCTTCACGGGCCTGTGCTGCCAGCACCACCTTATTGATGATGATCTTGGCTTCACGGGGGTGTTCTTCCAGGTAAGCTTCCAGTACGGCGGCTACAGAACTGTCTACTACACCCATTACATCGGAGTTACCAAGTTTGGTCTTGGTCTGGCCTTCAAACTGTGGTTCAGGCACTTTCACACTGATGATAGCGCTCAGGCCTTCACGGAAGTCATCGCCGGTAACTTCTATCTTGGTCTTTTCGAACATTTTGTTCTTGTCCCCGTAACTTTTGAACACACGGGTAATGGCCCGGCGGAAGCCGGATACGTGTGTACCACCTTCAATAGTATTGATGTTGTTTACGTAGGAGAAGATGTTCTCACTGAAGGAATCATTATATATCACAGCTACTTCCACTGCAACATTGCTGGAGGCATCGTGCGCTTCGATAAAGATCGGATCGGGCAGCAGTCCGTTACGACGGCCACTACGGTCCAGCATCTGCACAAATTCAATGATACCGCCTTCGCTGTAGAAGGTTTCTGAAACAGGGTTACCTGCTTCGTCTTTTTCACGCTCGTCGGTCAGGGTGATCCTGATCTTACGGTTCAGGTAAGCCAGTTCACGCAGACGGCCTGCCAGGATCTCGCGGTTGTAGATCGTATCTTTAAAGATCTCGCCGTCCGGTTTAAAGTGAACGGTGGTACCGGTAGTATCAGCAAGGCCGATCTCGCGTACGGGGTACTGCGGGATACCACGCTGATATTCCTGTTCGAACAGTTTACCCTCGCGGCGAACGGTTACATGCAAAAGGGTACTGAGTGCGTTCACGCAACTCACACCCACCCCGTGCAAACCGCCGGATACTTTATATGTGTTTTTGTCAAATTTACCGCCGGCGTGCAGTACGGTCATTACCACCTCCAGGGCAGAACGGCCCTCTTTGGTGTTCATACCCGTTGGAATACCACGACCATCATCCACAACACGGATGGAGTTGTCCTCGCAGATCGTTACTTCAATATTTTTACAATAACCGGCCAGCGCCTCATCTATAGAGTTATCAACCACTTCATATACCAGATGGTGAAGTCCTTTTACCCCGATGTCACCAATGTACATCGCCGGGCGTTTACGTACGGCTTCTAGTCCCTCGAGTACCTGTATACTGTCCGCGTCATATCCTCCTTGTGCAGGCGTAGTTATTTGCGCTATTTCTTCGCTCATATTTGGGTGTAAAGTCTGTTTAGAATTGGATTCTCGTGAATTGTGCAAAAATACGAAAATTGGGCCTTATTTCCATATTTAAGAGGTGGTTTTTGAATCGTTGATATCCACATAGAATCAGATGGGTGAATTTTTACCCAGCGCCGTCTCTTTGATGCCTGTAAACAAGGTTTTCCAGACCAGGTTGAAAAAGGACTTTTTGATGTCTCTCTCATAGCGGGGGTGCGCCAGGCGGGTTTCTCCATCGGCCGGATTACTGTCTTTGATGATCAGCACGTTGGCCAGAAAACTCATCAACCCTTTTCTTTTAAACTCATGCGTCCCTTCTTCTTTTTTCAGAATATTCACTTTCAGGTTGCTGTAAATGAATTTTACCTGCCCCGAAGCCCTGCGTTCATTCCCTGTCATGCTGAAGCTCAGGTCCTGAATGTCGCATGATTTCACCTGTACCATTGCCAGGGGCTTTAATACGGGATTCAGGTCCTTTCCGTCCATGCTTTTTACCTGTCCCGAAACGCCAAACCCTCCCAGGGTATCTTTCATGGAAAAGTTAAAATGTACCTTCAGTTTCCCGCTATTCATAAGAATAGCGTTGAGATCGGCTGTGATATGGCTGTTTTTCGCAACCATGCTGTCTATATTGGTCACATTGCGGAATATGCCATGCACCTGTTTGATGCTGAGTTTCCCCGCTTCGTCCGACTTCGGATTGATCTCCGTATAGAAAATGTCTGTTTTCTTTCCTACCAGGCTATCTATATATATAGGTATCGCCAGCTTTTTAAACAGCTGGTTGGGAAATTGTCCCAGTTTATTGCCCGGGGCCTCTGGCAGTTTGCGGTTGTGATAGATGTCGAGGGTCCCGTTATTGATGGTCAGCTTGTCTGCCCATATGACCTGGTGCTCCAGCAGCATGCGTGGTTGCAGCCGCGCCAGTTCTATATTATTCAGTTTTACATCAAAACGGTCCCGCTGTACTTTGGAACGGATATCAAATTCCGCCCTGGGGTACCTGGGCTCAACGGCAAACTGGCCGATCCGTAGCATTTGTTCCTCAGCACTGTACTGTATATCCTTCACATGCATCCAGTAAAGGCTGTCGGGCGTACGGTAGCGGTATTCTTCCAAACCGAATTCATAGTTGCGGGCGTAGAGGAAACGGGTAGGGTCTTCCAGCGCCACAGAATCGATGAGAAAATCCTTTACCTGTATGCGCAGGTTCTCCAGGTGGGTCATTACAAGGCTGCTATCTTTTTTTATGACAGTGTATTTGAGATTGGTGTTGCTTAACCGGAGGGTGCCTAAATAGAGCGACTTTATCTTTGAAGAGATATTCTGATAAGCATTCTTCCGGACCGTAGTGTCCTTGTTCTGCAGGTTCATCTCCAGCATAACCACCGGGTTACTGAACACCAGGGATCCTGCATTCAACTCCTTCTTCATAAAATAACGCCATACCTTGAAGTAGCTGAGTGACACCTCATCGGCCGTAAAGCTGTAGATCAGTTTGGGCGCCCTTTGTTCCTCCTGAAGGCGTTTATATACATCAGGATCTCTTATCAGGCTTACTTTTTCCAGTGTGAGGCTACCTGTGATGGGATTCAGGTTAAGGTCCGCATAACGCAGCGTATACAGGCTGTCCGACATCTCCTGGATATAGGCCTTCAGCTGCCACTGGATCTGCCTGTTCCAGCGCTGGCCAATGTACCATGCTGCGCCTAGCACCAATAGTATCAATATAATTATGGAAAGGAGTACCTTTTTCCAGATCCGTAGAAAGAATGGTCTTTTCTGCATCATATACAATTAAACGAAATTCATACCAATAGTCCCTATAATAAAATGTCCTATCTTGTAAAAAAGATGCCTGGCGCTCTTACCCAAAAAAATATTGAAGCTTATCAATAAATGCTAAGTGCTTATTTTTCATTAGGTTAGAGCTTTTTTCTACACTTTTCAGGCGCTTTTCGTTTGTAACCTGAATGTCAAAACGTTTCTGAATAAATTTTGAATGACTATTTTTGTCACGGATTTAACAAAATGAATGGCGTGAAAGAGGTACAGGACATATTATCATTGGCCATCCGGCAGCCCGCTATGAGCGATCAGCTGCAATTGGCAGAGGACGACGCCGTTGCGGTGCCGGACTGTCTGGATTTTACTTTGCAACGGTTTACGTATGATCGTCCGTTGCCGGTAGAAGACGTAGCGATGGTAGTATATCAGCCGGCCAAAAGAGGGCAGACTGCCGCTATCGAATTACGCTATTGTGTTGCCGGCAACAAGTATTGCCAGAATCCCGGTTGTACTGACCGTGTATGTGTGGATGGACATAAAGAGAACTGTGTACAGAAGTCCCCTTCCATCGACATGATCACCGTCCGTTTTCAGCCTTCCTTTATACAATCACTGCAAAAAGGGGCTACCAGTTCTACCCTTTTCGACATGCAGTCCCGCAAGCCTTTTGTTAAAACGATCCAGCCCAGTACAAAATCCAAAGAGGTATTGGAGCAGATGGTTCATCATAATTATGACGGCGCCCTCAAAAACATCTTCCTCCAGAGTAAGGCGCTGGAATTGCTCCTCTTCAGTTCAGACCAGTTTGTTCAGAATGATACCGACGACCGTTTCGGCTGCCGTTTCCTGACACAACTGGAAGATCGTGAGAAGATAGAGAAAGCCCGGGACATATTATTGGAACAGCTGGACGCGCCCATCACCATCCGTGATCTGGCCCGCCGGGTTGCCATGAATGAATGCTACCTGAAGAAGGGCTTCAAGGCGATGTATGGCACCACCATCTATGATTATTTCCAGAAGGAAAGGATGGAAAAGGCGAAGAACCTGTTGTATGAAAGGGGGATGTCTGTTTCCGAAGTGGCCATCCTGATGGGATATTCCTGCATTTCCCATTTTTCTACCGCATTTAAGAAACATACTGGTTTAAAACCTTGTGAATTGCTGCTGAGATAGTTGAAGATCAAACTATTAAGCGTCAAAAACTTATCATATAAAGCTCCCGCTCTCACCAGAGTGGGATTTTTTATTGGATCTGATTAATGTAGGAATTCATGCCGCAAATGAGATGCTATGGTCGGATGTGCAGACTTTTCCCGATTTGATCAAATGTTTTCCCGAATACACAAATGGTCCCCGGAATATTGGTGTTTCTTTGTATCACGATCGGCAGATATTTATCCTGATCTTCCTTATAAGCTTCCTTATCAGATTTGACCATGGAGAGAGCTTACTGGGCAAAAATGAGTAAAGCCATTCATTTTTTGCACCTCATCAACACCAATTTTGACCTTTTGGAAAGTGCAATTTTTGCCAGGTAAGCTTTCTACCGTAAATACATAAAGCCGTCCCGTCTCAAACGGGACGGTTTGTGTTTGTATCCCCTCTGCTTTCCTTTTGAAAGGAATTCCATTTGAAATGCAGTTATACTGATTTACATCGCCATCCCGAATTGAATTGTTTTGACTGTCAGGATTCCGGTCCATTAAAAAATGATTGGATCACTCAGGTCTATTGCCGTGTCAGGGTAGTATTCAGTGGGCCTGGAGGTAGCATACTGAAATGACTTACCTCCACCCTGGGTGTACTATACCTGTAAGCTGGTAATGCATAACCTCAAAACCCTTTATGGCCTTTGTAAGACAATTATCCTCCTGGAGCTTGACCGAGGCCCCTCGGCAAATAACTCACGATTTACAACGGAAGGGCAGATCATTATGGCGTCAAACGCGATCCGTCAGGGAAAAGCCTGTACAAAAGCAGCTGGAACCAGGAAAAATGAGCCTTGCTTCGGCGCGATGGTGCCATAGAGGCGCATATGAGAAGGACTGGAGAAAGTACGTTGGCAGTCAGGCGCCAGATAGGCGCTTAATATGACATAATGTAAGTGACAACTTGTTAGTTACCAGCTAGATAGAAGCGGAAAAAGTACTAAAAATAGTAAGACAGACGAAAATGTGAAGGAGGGAGCGTTTGGTATTATGCTGAATTCTATACTTATGCAAAAAAGAAAACCCCGCCCAAAAGAGCAGGGTCTGTCCTATTTATCCCTATACCTATGAAATACTACTTAATGTGGTTATTATTCTGTAACGGTTCCATTTTCATTAATCAACACCACTTTGTCAGCACCGTTATCCTGAATATTAACCTTATAATATGCGGCCACATCTGATCTTTCAATTTTCCAGCCATCTTTTATGGTGGCGCTTGGATATTTTGATCTGAGTGTAGAGGATACTGCTTCCGGTATCCTGTCTCCTGCATATGAACTACGGGTAGCTACCCATTTACCATCTGCGTCATATTCTGCCGTAGTCTTTACATCTTCTTTTGTAAAGTTTGCGACCCAATGTCCGCTATAGTTCTTCGACCACTTTGCTTCCGATCCTGAAAAGTTCTGCTGAAACGCATCTTTTACAGCTACGGGAGCTACAACCTCTTTAGCAACTACCTTCTTTGTTTTTTTTGCTGATTTCTTTTGTGCAAAAGTTGTGCCGGAAGATATGAGTGCCACACAAATTATTAATACTAACTTTTTCATAAATAATCAGATATGGTTTTTCAATTGGGTTAAGTTTTTCAACTTATTTCTTCCGTCGTAGTTACCAAAACAATGCCAAAAAGGCTAGCAACGAACTAATGCCTGGTAAAAGTACAAAAAAAACCACAATTAAAAGCAAATCTGTGTTTTTTAGTGGTCAAGCCTTTTTCAAGGCTGCTCTAAAATCCGTAACTTTGCAGAATTTTAATCAACTTATTTTATTAACGTCAAAGGGCGGAGAATTGTTTTATGGCCAGCAAATATCAGGAATATAACCAGCTGAATTTACCGCAGATAGAAAAGGACATATTGGCGCACTGGGAAAAGATCCAGGCCTTCGAGAAAAGCGTGTCCCTACGCGAAGGCGCTACTCCTTTCGTATTTTATGAAGGTCCGCCCAGTGCGAATGGTATGCCTGGTATTCACCATGTCATCTCCCGTACCCTGAAAGATCTGGTATGCCGTTATAAAACAATGAGCGGTTTCCAGGTAAAGCGTAAAGGCGGTTGGGATACTCATGGATTACCTGTGGAACTGGGTGTGGAAAAAATGCTCGGTATCACAAAAGAGGCAATAGGCAAAACGATTTCCGTAGAAGATTACAACAAAGCCTGCCGCACAGAAGTA
The DNA here is from genome assembly GCF_023100805.1 of Chitinophaga filiformis. NCBI lineage: Bacteria > Pseudomonadati > Bacteroidota > Chitinophagia > Chitinophagales > Chitinophagaceae > Chitinophaga > Chitinophaga filiformis. The sequence goes on along the minus strand of NZ_CP095855.1, from coordinate 488,169 downwards.
CTGAAATTTAAAGATAAATGGGATGACCTGACCCGTAAGATGGGATATTGGGTAGACCTCGAATCACCATATATAACCTTCGAAAATAATTATATAGAAAGTCTCTGGTGGTGTGTAAAAGAACTGTATAATAAAAACCTGTTATATAAAAGTGTCAGTATTCAGCCCTATTCACCAGCTGCGGGTACTGGTCTCAGCTCTGCCGAGCTGAATATGCCAGGTTGTTATAAAGAGGTGAAAGACACGACCGTGGTGGCGATGTTTAAAGCCCTGGAGGGAGATAAATCTGCATTCCTGTTTGAAGCAGCCAGAAAAGTTGATCCGGCGGCAGAAGTATTCTTCATGGCCTGGACCACTACTCCATGGACCTTGCCATCGAACCTGGGTCTGACTGTAGCGGCTAATATAGAATATACGCTCATCCGCACATTCAATCCCTATACACACCTGCCTGTATTTGTGGTGATGGCGAAAGATCTGATCGGCAAATACTTTAAGAAAGAAGGTGAAGATGGAGATTTTGCTGCTTATAAAGAGGGAGATAAGATCATTCCATGGCAGATCCTCTCTGTTTTCAGAGGTAGTCAGCTGGAGAATATCCGTTATGAACAATTGTTACCATATGTACAACCGGAAGAAGGCGATCCATTCCGCGTGCTGTTAGGCGACTTTGTTACTACAGAAGATGGTACCGGTATCGTGCATACTGCGCCTGCCTTTGGTGCAGATGACTATCGTGTAGGAAAGAAATATGGAATCGGTATACTGACCCTGGTAGATCGTCAGGGTAAATTCCTGGACGAAGTAGGCGAATTTGGTGGCCGTTATGTAAAAAATTATAAGAGCGATCCGGAATATAAAGATGTAGATATCGACATCTCTGTAAAACTGAAGAAAGAAAACCGGGCGTTCAAAGTTGAAAAATACGAACACACTTATCCGCATTGCTGGCGTACTGACAAACCTGTATTATATTATCCGCTGGATGCCTGGTTTATCCGTACCACAGCGGTGAAGGAAAGAATGGTGGAACTGAACAAGACCATCAACTGGAAACCCGCCAGCACCGGCACCGGTCGCTTTGGTAACTGGCTGGAAAATATGGTGGACTGGAACCTCAGCCGTAGCCGTTTCTGGGGTACACCGCTGCCTGTTTGGAGAACTGTTGCCAATAAAGACGTGAACCAGCCTGAAGCGATTGTTCAGAAGTGTCTGGGTGCAAAAGCTGAATTACTGGGAGCGCTTCTCTTCGATAAGAAAGAGGCATTTAAGGCGGATGTGCTGAATGAAGGAAGTGAACTGAGCAAACGCATTGCAGCTCACAATGCTAAATATGAAGGTAAAGATCAACTTGAACAGGCTATGTTCACTGTTGATATAGACGCTATCAGAAAGAAGATCCTAAAAGAGGAAATCACCCTGGTTGATCTTGGATTGGCTAACTGGTACCAGACAGATTTCGTTAAAGAATATTGTGTTGAGATAACAGCTGAGGTATTAGAGACCGTTGATTTACATAAACCAATGGTTGATAATATCATATTTGATAATGAGGGCCGGTTGATGCACCGCGAATCAGACCTGATAGACGTATGGTTTGATAGCGGCGCCATGCCTTATGCACAATGGCATTACCCATTTGAGAATAAAGAGGAGTTTGCAAAAGGTTTCCCTGCTGATTTCATTGCTGAAGGTGTTGACCAGACACGTGGCTGGTTCTATACCCTGCATGCCCTGGGCACAATGCTATTTGACAATGTCGCCTATAAAACAGTGGTATCAAATGGACTGGTGCTGGATAAGAATGGCGTGAAGATGAGTAAGCGATTGGGGAATATTGTGGATCCGTTCGCTACACTGGAACAATTTGGGGCGGACGCAACACGATGGTATCTCGTTACCAACGCCTCTCCGTGGGATAGCATGAAGTTTGATATTGAAGGCATCCGTGAAGTACAGCGTAAGTTGTTCTCCACCCTGTACAATACGTATAATTTCTTCGCAATGTATGCCAACCTGGACAAGTTTACTTTCAGGGAAGCTTACATTCCGTTGAAAGACCGTCCGGAGATAGACCGCTGGATCATTTCCCTGCTCAATACACTGGTGAAAGACGTAACAGGCTACCTGGATGATTATGAGCCTACCCAGGCAGGCCGGGCCGTGCAAACTTTCGTTGACGAGCACCTGAGTAACTGGTATGTGCGCCTTTGCCGTCGCCGTTTCTGGAAAGGGGAATATGCGCACGACAAGATCTCGGCCTACCAGACCTTGTACGAATGTCTCGAAACATTGGCCGGTTTAATGGCGCCGGTGTCACCGTTCTTTGCAGATTGGTTATTTGGTAATCTTAATAGTGTCAGCAATCGCCATGCGGATGCTTCAATACACCACAGGAATTTCCCTGTAGTGGTGGCTACAGCAGTGGATGCCGACCTGGAAGAGAGAATGCAGCTGGCGCAGGATATATCCTCACTGGTATTGTCTCTGAGGAAAAAAGTGAACATTAAGGTGCGTCAGCCGTTACAAAAGATATTGATACCGGTTCAAAATGCTCATATTAAGGAGCAAATTGAAAAAATCGAGGACCTGATAAAAAGTGAGGTGAATGTGAAAGGTATTGAGTATCTTACGGAAACGGAAGGTTTCATCAAGAAAAAGATCAAGCCGAACTATAAGTCCCTGGGCGGTAAAATGGGGGCAAAGATGAAAGCCGTAGCAGCAGCTATCAGTGCATTCTCAGCAGCAGATATCGCATCCCTCGAACGCAATGGAGAATTTATCCTTCAGGTTGAAGATGAACAACTACCTATACAATTATCAGACGTAGAGATCATCTCAGAAGATATTCCCGGTTGGACAGTCGCAAATAAAGGCGCCCTCACGGTAGCGCTTGATATTACTATTACACCTGCACTACTGGATGAAGGTAATGCCCGTGAACTGGTGAACCGTATACAGAAGATCAGGAAGGATAGCGACTTCGAACTGACTGACAGGATACACGTAAAAGTGGCAGTAATAGACAGCCTGAAATCGGCGATTATTAACTATAATGACTATATTTGCACGGAAATTTTGGCAGATAGTCTGGAGATAGTGCCGGAATTACAGGAAGGTATTGAAATAGAAGTAAATGATTTGACATTCAACGTATTAGTTAACAAAAAAAGCTAATCCCATGGCAACAAGCAAGAAAGTTGCTATTAAGAAGACCCAAAAGGCAGCAACAACACCGGCTAAGAAGGCTCCGGCAAAGCAGGCCACTCCTGCTAAGAAGGCTGCGGCAGCAAAGCCTGCTCCGACAAAGAAAGCAGTAGCACCGGCTAAACCGGCCGCTAAGAATGCTGCGCCCAAAGTTGCTACCAAACAGGTCAAACCCACCGCAACCGAAAAGGTTGTTGCCAAAAAATCAACAGTTTCCCAGACGGCTTCGTCCAGTAAATCTGTAGTAAAGAAAGCACCCATAGCAGCTCCGGCGGTGCAACCCGTAAAGAAAGCAGCAGCTACTGCTAAGCTCGCAGCTTCTTCCGCGAAAGTGCCTGATATAAAGAAAGTGGTGACGCCGAGCGTTACTGCAGATAAAGACAAACAAATTTCAAAGCCAGAAGAAAAAGAAGTAATAATGCCAGTAAAGAATAATAAAGAAGATAAAGAAAAAGTTGTTGCAAAGGACGCCGGTAAAAAAACAGCGGACAAAGTGCAAAAAACTGAAAAAGCAGTGCCAGCGAAAGCTGAAAAGCCTGCTGAGCGTGCTGATAAAACTGACAAAAAAAGCACTAAAGCAACTACATTGGTTACCTACCAGCCAGAGTTCACTAAATCTGTACTTGACCAGCCGGAACAACCAGCAGGTCCTGTGTACCGTTATAGTGACGCTGATCTGCAGGAGTTCAAAGACCTGATCCTGAAAAAGCTGGAAGCAGCTAAAAAGGAACTGGTATACCTGCAGGGCCTCATTACCCGCAAAGATGAAGCCGGTACTGATGACACTGAAAACAAATACATGAGCATGGAAGACGGCAGCGGCTCCCAGGAAAGGGAACAGCTGAACCAGATGGCCAGCCGCCAGATCCAGTTCATCGACCACCTGGAGAAAGCCCTCGTGCGTATCGAAAACAAAACCTACGGCATCTGTCGTGTTACCGGTAAGCTGATTGATAAAGCCCGTCTGCGTGCTGTACCACACGCTACACTGAGCATCGAAGCGAAACTGGCAAAAAGCAAGTAAGGAATAAGTAACCGGGATACCGGTTCCACTATATTAAAGATCCTGATCTATAAATCCGTTAAGCACACAAATGGCACCGCCACTGTGCGAAAGCGGAGGGCAGATCAGGATTTTTTTGTGCCGGTTTTTAATGCATCTCTTTCAGTGCATCTCTAATTATCGCGGTGCTTTTTGTTAATCCACACTTTTTAAGGGAAGTTAATATTTGTTCAACACTCCTGGGAGGATTTCCGAGCGATCTGACCTGAGTCAGGAATGCCTGTAATACTTGGGGTTGATCCACGTTCAATAAGCGGCATATAAAATCGTCAGGATTTTCGATGGCAATTTTATATTGTCCTATATACCTTGGAGGAAAATCTTTTTCGTTAAAGGTGATAATTAAGTTTGCCTTACTCTTAATTGCAGCTGCCAAAACATGTCGGTCATCTTCGTCTGGCAACTTTAAATGAGTTATCAGACTTTTATAATCTGTAACATTTGCATCAGGGAAAGCATGTTCCATGGCAAGATGTCTCTTTTTCAGTTGAGATGCTTTCAAATCGGGACGATTAGCTAGTAGATTTCTTATCCATTCATCACTTATGGACTTAGACCATTTCGGAATAAACAAGTCCGACTCTGCTAAGTGCAGAAGAAAGTCGCATAGTGATACCGCATACAAGACGTTGGCATCTAGCACTGCAACAGGTTTTTCAATGTGCCCCATCAATACAGATTAAGTTCCTGTGCCTGCTTCACCAGAAATTTTAATTGCTTAGACCTGTTTTTCCTGACTTTTTTATCATAAGCAACAATGTCCTTTAGTTGTATTCTGCGATGCGTGCCTACTTTCTTATAAGGAATGTCACCTTTCTCTAAAAGGCTAACAAGATGGGGCCGGGACACACCTAGTATTTCTGCCGCCTGTTGTGTGCTGATATCTTCTTTATTATCCGAAAAGTATACTGCAAAAGTATCTCTCTTCCCCATGTTGTCTAATATTTTGAAAAAAAGCACTATTGCTGATCTGGGTATTTCAAGGATATGTCCCCCTACTTGAACAGGAATTATATTGCTGTCTGTCTGGCTTATCTCGAAATGTGCCAACGCTGCTTTGTTCCTCAATTCTCTGGCGATCTTTTGGTCTTTTTTGGAGATCTTTTCTAATAGCGCTTCCATATATCTATTATTTTATCAGTTGGTTATAATAAAGTTATATGAAATAAACGAAACAAACGAAAATTTACAACAGAAATTCAGCGGCATAAAAAAAGCGTCCCTCCTGTCAACAGAAGGAACGCCAGTGTAAATAAACAGGGGCTTCAAGGAGATTATCTTTATGAAACCGCTGGTTTCTTGCTTTTATTGATCTGCCTGGCCGCAAAGTATAATAAGCCCGCGGACGCTAATCCGATAAGACTGCCTACGCCTATCCGTCTTGCCTGTTTCTTACTGATCGCTGGTAAGCGCAGCTTGAACCTGTCGGGACTGGCCTGGGCTATCTGCAACAAGGGTTCCATCCATGGGCCGGGAATAATTTTATCGGCAACTTTTTCCGTGTCGGGGCTTACTGCATCAAATGCGACACCTATACCTGCCTCTTCGAGTAGTTGTATGCCATCAGAACCGCTGCCTACATATATAATGTTCTGTGACGTGACGTGGTATTTGTCTGCAATATAGGTTAATATATTGCTCTTACAATAAACTGCAGGCTGCGAAGGTATATTTTTATCCGCACACAGGAAATATTCGGGGATCGTTACCTCGCCTGTGGCTACACTGTTGTACAGATGTAACTTGTTTGCAAAGGCAAAGTCCATCCCCAGCTTATTCTTAATATGACGCGCCACACATTCAAACCCATCGGTAATAACGCCGCAGGTATATCCTCTTTTCTTTAGTTCCCTTACCACACTTTTGATGTCCGGCACCAGGGGAATAGTCTCAGCCACCTCCAGCAACTCTGCCAGGTTCCTGCCCTGAAATAGTGTAGCCGTATGCTCCAGGATGACCGCCGGGTCAGTGAAATGTTCCCTGATCTGCTGAAGGGCATGTCCAAACCCAAACTCCCTGGCGGCAGCCATAAGGTAATCTTCTCCAAAGATGGCCTCATCCAGGTTAAAGATGACCATCTTGTGTAGTTTGTCAATAGATTCCAGGATGGAATACTCCATCTGCTCCCTGATAATATTGATCTTGCCCAGTGTTTCCAGATTCTCCTGGGGAATATTCTCTGCCTTCCGCAGAATGGTACGGGATACCTCCCTCGACATCTTACTCAGTTGCTCCCATGTCTGCATGGCATTTTCTACCCGTCCGATATTGGCTTCTGTAATACGTGCACCCATCAGGTGCATGTCTATCAGCAGGCCGATGTCCACTCCATAATCGTTTTCAAAACGGACCTGCGATAAGAGAGATTTCCTGGCTGCGATCATGCCACTGAGCGGTTGATTGAAGCCGGCCAGGTCCGGGAAAAGGATGCTCAGCAAGGGTTTGGCTACCAGTTGTGTAACCCTGCCCGCCTGCCGTTCGAAATAGGATTTTACGAAGTCTGCTTTACCTTCTACAATAGGATCTGTCAACAACTCTACGATATTGTCCGGATAGGTGAGAATGTCACCATCCACATACATCACAATCTCATTTTTTGCCGCCATCATGCCTTCCCGCATGGAGATTCCCTTGCCCCGCTGACTGCTGGTAATAACACGCACTTTCTCCTTCAGGGCTTCTTCCACAGAATTATCATTAGAGTTGTCATCTACCACAATGATCTCGATCTTTCTAGTTGTCTTTTTGATGGTTTTTATTACCTGACGTAATGTAGCCCCTTCGTTCAGAACCGGAATAATAATGGAAATCATAGGCGAACGCTTGTTTTAAGTGAATAATCAGCCTATCGAAATAAAAAAAGCCCATAGGCCGTATCTGACATAGGGCCTATGGGCCACAAAAATGGGGCCATAGCAGGGGCTGCTATATTAATGCTATTTAAACTCCTGCATCTCTACCAGTTTCCGGTAAATGCCATCATTGGCAATCAGCTGATCGTGTGTGCCTTGTTCCCTGACCTCTCCTTTGTCCAGCACTACGATCTCATCGGCATGCTGAATGGTGGAAAGACGGTGTGCAATGACGATAGTGGTGCGGTTTTCCATCAGTCTGTCCAGTGCATCCTGCACCAGTTTTTCAGATTCTGTGTCCAATGCGGATGTTGCTTCGTCAAGTATGAGTATGGGAGGATTTTTAAAAATGGCGCGTGCAATGGTCAGACGCTGGCGCTGACCGCCGCTGAGTTTCATACCCCTGTCGCCGATAGAGGTATCATAACCGTTTTCAAGCTGCACAATGAATTCGTGCGCATTGGCGATCTTAGCGGCATTGATCACGGCTTCCCTGTCAGCATCGGGCTGTCCAAAGGCGATATTATTGAAAACAGTATCATTAAAGAGTATAGCCTCCTGGGATACCATACCTATTAATGCCCGGAGGTCATGCATTTTCACATCCCTGATATCTTGTCCGTCAACCCGGATGCTGCCGGCAGTGACATCATAGAAGCGGGGTATCAGGTCTGCTATGGTCGATTTACCGGCGCCGCTTTTACCCACCAGGGCTATCATACGGCCTTTGGCTATTTTCAGCTGTACGTTTTTCAGCACCGGGTTTTCCTTATATGCAAAGGAAACATTGTCAAGGCTGATCTCACGTTCAAAGCTGGGTAGCGATTTTGCATCCGGTTTATCAGCGATGTTGTTGGGCAGGTCCATGATGCGCAACACTCTCTCGCCGGCGGCTATCCCTCTTGGTAAGGCGGTGAATGCAGTGCCGATAGACTTGGCAGGCGCCAGGATCTGAAAATAGAAGCCCAGGTAGGCTATGAAGGCGCTTCCGGTCAGTGAGTTGTCGCCCGACAGTATCAGGCGGCCACCATACAGCATGATCACAATCACCACCAGTACGCCTAATATTTCAGATACAGGAGACGCCATTTCACGCTGGTCCTGCATTGACTTGAAGGTGCGGGCATAGGTAAGGTTATCCTGGTGGAATTTGTTCTTGATAAAAGACTCTCCGTTGAATGCCTTGATGATACGCACACCTGACAGCGTTTCCTCCGTGATATTCAACAGCTTACCTAACAGCAGCTGCCCCTGGTTAGATTGCTTCTTCAGCTTTTTGGAAACAGTGCTGAGTATCAGTCCGGAAACAGGGAAGAATAACAAGGTGAAAAAGGTCAGTTCTTTAGACAAAGTAAACAGTGCAATGAAGGTAGATATGATCACCAGTGGATCGCGGAGCAGTGTCTGCAGCGCGGTAGTCACGGAGTTCTCTACTTCCACCACGTCGCCACTGAGCACGGACAACAGGTCTCCCTTACGTTCATTATGAAAGAACCCCATGGATTGTGTGGTATACTGATGGAATACCTGGTCCCTCATTTTGCGTAGCATGTTCACACGCATGCGTGTGAGTACCTTCTGGCTCAGGTAGCCGAAAAGGTTTTTCAGAACGATACTGACAAAGAGGACTACACATATATATATGAGCACAGGGAACTTATTGCCATTATATTGGTGTAGCAGTGATGTCAGGTAATAATTGAAAACATCTTTGAAATACGCTATGGAGAATGAAAAATGGGGCATTTGCGTCACTATTTCCTGCTCGCCGGCATTGAACAGTGCATTCATCAAGGGAATGAGCAGCGTAAAGTTCATTAGGCCAAAGATGGTATAAAGTAACACATACACAACATATTCCGGGATGTAGTGGTGATAGGGCTTCGACAAACTCAGCAACCTGAAAAAAGTCTTCATCTTAAGATTATTTATCTTGTCTGTTTATCCTTTCCGGAAGCAGGGGCCGATTTTATATCTGTCAGCACATGCCCGTTTCCTTATCTTTGCCGGAGAAGATTGAATTAAGGGTGCAAGTTAATACAATCTCAAATCTTAAAATATTATGCAGGAAAGCAAAAGACAGAAACAGATCGGGCAGCTGTTACAGAAAGAACTCAGTGATATCTTTCAGCGTATGGGATTCAACGTACTGGAGGGAGGTATGATCTCTATATCCGCCGTACGTATGACGCCAGACCTGCTGGAGGCAAGGGTGTACCTGAGCATGTTCCAGATCGCCGATAACCACGCTATGGTAAACCGGATCAAGGAAAGAATGGGTGAGATCAAGAAAGAACTGGGGCATCGCGTAGGCAAACAATTACGCCGCGTGCCCGAGCTCTCGCTGTTCCTCGACGATACGCTGGATTACGTATTCAAAATGGAAGAACTGTTCAAGAAGATCAAAGACGACGAAGGAGGGAAGGAAAACAAATAAAATGGTATCAATTTGATCTGGCAGTTTGCGTCCCGTTATTTCAGGGCTAAAAAAAGTACCAATGCCATCAATATTATTGCCTGGGTTAGTGTATCAGCTATTGCAGTAGGGGCAGGTGCGCTGATCATTATCCTCAGCGTATTTAATGGATTTGAGGGATTGGTGAAATCTTTATATACCACTTTTTATCCTTCGGTAAAGATCAGCGCGGAGACCGGGAAGAGTATTACGCTCACACCGGCACAGCTGAAACAGATCGCTGCCGTGAAAGGTGTAGCGGATATGACGGAAGTTGTGGAGGAGAAAGCGGTATTACGGTATGGCGCAGGAGATCAGACCATTGCCATTCTCAAAGGAGTGGACAGCAATTACAATAAGGTTGCAGCTGTAGATAAAAGCATTGCCCATGGTAAATTTGACACGGGCGATGAAAATGGTTACAAGGCAGTACTGGGTATTGAGTTGGAGATAGCCCTGGGGGTAGACCTGGAACGGGACCTGACCCCCGTCAGTGTATACCTGCCACGGCGGAATGTGAAGAGCTTTACCACGCCGGAAGAAGCGCTGGGCAGTGGAGTGCTGTATCCTGCGGGGTCCTTTGCCATCCAGCAGGAATTCAATAGTAAATATGTGATCACGAACATAGCCTTCATGCGCGAACTGCTGGGGATGAATGAAAATGAGATGTCGGCGCTGGAGGTGAAAGGAGTGTCCGGATTGGACGATATGGTGCTCAAACAGCGTTTGCAGGCATTGCTCGGCAAGGGCTATAATGTACAAACCCGTTACGAGCAGAACCAGGCATTATATGCCATTATGCAAACCGAGCGCTGGGCGGTATATGCCATTATGAGTTTCATCCTGATGATTGCCGCATTTAATATGATAGGCTGTTTGTACATGCTGGTGATGGAAAAGCAGAAGGATATCACCATCCTGAAGGCAATGGGCGCCCGTCCACAACTGATCACCCGTATATTCCTGATGGAGGGCATGATCATAGCGGGCATCGGAACCCTGATCGGATTTGGGATCAGTATCTTATTCTGCCTCTTACAGCAAAAGTTCGGATTGATAACACTGGAAGAAGAGTCCTTCCTGGTGAGCGCCTACCCGGTGAGTATGCAGCTGAGCGATTTCGTCCTGGTAAGCGCCACAATTATAGTGATAGGCCTGGCTGCCAGCTGGTACCCGGCAAGAAGGGCGGGCAGGCAGAACATGGAACTGAAGGCAACATAACCCGGATATGATATAAATAAAAAAGCATCCGCCTTAAAACGGATGCTTTTTTATTTATATCATTCTCAGAAAAGACTTTCGGGACGCTTTGTAAAAATTACAATACCCACCCCTGATCGACAGGTCTTTAAAATATCTCCCGCAGGAGTTACGGTAGAAAGACTGCCAATTCCTGATGCTAACTGATCATTCAATTAATTAATAATCGCCCAGTTCTGTTGCCGGCAGCTGTGCGAGTGCTTTAGCCAGCTGTTCGTCGCTTGGCGCGATACCATGCCATTCGTGGTGACCTTCCATGAAGTCAACACCCTTACCCATTACGGTTTTCATCAGGATCACGATAGGCTTACCCTGTCCGGTTAAGCTAACTGCTTTCTCGAGGGTAGCTACTACTTCATCCATATTGTTTCCGTCCATGTGCAGCACTTCCCAGCCGAAAGAAGCAAATTTAGGCTCGAGGTTACCCAGGCCTGCTACATCTTCCACGGTACCGTCGATCTGCTGGCCGTTCCAGTCGATCGTTACGATGAGATTGTCTACTTTATGATGGGGAGCAAACATGATCGCTTCCCAGTTCTGACCTTCTTCCAGTTCTCCATCGCCATGGAGGGAGAATACAAAACGGTCATCATTATTTAATTTTTTTGTCAGTGCAGCACCAATGGCTACGCTCATACCCTGTCCGAGGGAACCTGAAGCAACCCTTACACCTGGCAGGTGTTCGTGTGTGGTAGGGTGACCCTGGAGACGGGAATTCAGCTTACGGAAAGTAGCCAGTTCTTCTTTTGGAAAATAGCCGGCGTGGGCTAAAGTGCTGTAGAATACTGGTGAAATGTGCCCGTTTGAAAGGAAGAACAGGTCCTGATCTCCACCATCCATGTCAAAAGGTTGCGGCTTATGCTGCATAACTTTGAAATAAAGGGCAGTAAAGAAATCTGCACATCCTAAAGAACCGCCTGGATGGCCGCTTTGGCAGCCATGCACCATACGAACTATATCCCGTCTGATTTGTGTTGCTATGTCTTTCAACTGAGGCATGATAATTGCAAATTTTGAATTGCTAAATTAATAGAAAAATTAAATAGATTCCTGGCATATTTACTCCCTAAGCTAATAGTTTTTAATGATCCAGGGCCCAAATCTATTTAATTTCCTATTTTTATGATACACATTTGATTGAAATTAATATCTTTGTAATAATCAAGCCCCTCCCAACATGGAGAATGTTTTAATTGCAACCGTCCTGAGTTTTGTTATAACCTATTTTGCAATCCCGGTTTTAATAAGGGTAGCAGAGTTGAAACATCTTTATGACGAACCGGACGAAAGGAAATCTCACAAAGCTCGTATACCAACTTTAGGGGGTATCGGTTTTTTTTCAGGATTTGTGATGGCATCTGCAGTGTGTGTACCTGCTTTTGCAGATTCCCCGTTTCAATACATGGTGGCTGCATTCATCGTGATCTTTATGGTTGGGATGAAAGATGACATCGTGGGACTTTCTCCGCTGAAGAAACTGATCGGCCAGTTGATGGCTTCTTTTGCCGTAATATACCTGGGCAATTTACAGATCAGCAGTATGTATGGGATTATGGGAATTGACGCCCTTCCTCCGCATTTCAGCCTCTTACTGACTTATTTTACTTTCCTGGTTATCATCAATGCATTTAACCTGATAGACGGTGTGGATGGTCTGGCAGGTAGTATTGGTATGCTGGTATCCGGAGTATTGGGTACCTATTTCCTGTACACAGGCGAATTGCTGTATGCAGTGATGGGCTTTGCCATGGCCGGTGGCCTGGCAGCTTTCCTTATTTATAATATATCTCCTGCACGTATATTCATGGGCGACACAGGTTCACTGATGGTGGGATTGGTAAACGCCATCCTTGCCGTTAAGTTCATTGAAGTAGCCGGTAACCCCGCCGGTAAACTACCGATCACCGCTGTACCTATCGTGGCCATCGCTATCCTGATCATGCCGCTGTTCGATACATTACGTGTATTTGCCATCCGTATGATGCACGGGAGATCACCTTTTTCTGCAGACCGTAACCACATTCACCACTATCTGCTGGAACTGGGACTGAACCACAAACAGACAGCTGTGGTAATGGTGATGATCAATGCAGGCTATATAGCCCTGGCTTTTGCCCTGCAGGACATCGGCTCCGGTTACCTGTTAAGCGTGATCCTGGGATCAGCCTTATTGTTCACCGGCATTCTGTACCAGATGAAAAAGAGAAAGGAAGCTATGCTGCGGGCGCTTACTGTATCCGCTATTAAAGATGCGGCCAATGAGGCGCAGGCGGCGGTCAATCATCCCAAGATCCTGCGCGTGAACACAAAAGGTATCCTGCAGGATAAATAATTTCAGGCCCGGTTATCCTTAACCGGCGCCCCTCCCTTTGTAACAACTTTCCAATTTCAGATAAATCCTGTAGGTTTGCAGGCACTTAATTATTTTTTGCTATGCAAGATGATCTAACGTTAATTATTGACGATGCTACCGGAACCATGCAAAAGGCCATCGCACACCTGGAGGTGGAACTGACCAAGATCAGGGCCGGTAAAGCTAACCCGCAAATATTGGATGGAATTACGGTAGAATACTATGGTGCGCCTACTCCCCTCTCGCAGGTAGCCAACATTGCAGTGGCGGATGCCCGTACCCTGACCGTCCAGCCATGGGAAAGGAATATGCTGCAGCCTATTGAAAGAGCGATTATCGCATCCAATATTGGTATTAACCCGCAGAACGACGGTCAGATTATCCGTATGTTCCTGCCACCACTCACGGAAGAAAGAAGGAAAGAATTTGTAAAGCGAGCTGCCGGTGAAGGTGAACAGGCGAAAATTGCTATCAGAAATATCCGCAGGGATGCGATCGAAGCCATCAAGAAATTACAGAAAGATGGCCTGAGTGAAGACATTGCAAAAGATGCAGAGGCAGATATCCAGAGCCTGACTAATAAATATATCGAGGTGGTAGACAAGCACTGTGCGCAGAAGGAAAAAGAGATCATGGTGATCTAAGTGAGGTTGCCTGTTGGCCAAAAGAACAGTGTAATGCTTCAGCAGATCATCATCTGCCAGCCAGACTTACAAGAAAAGAATTTATACAAAACGCTGGTCCGTCAGGATCAGCGTTTTGCTTTATTTACAATATATACGCCTGCCAGTATAACGCCCAGGCATAATACCTGCAGGAAAGAGATCCGCTCTCCGGCCAGCAATCCCCAGCCAATAGCCACCACCGGCAAGGCATAAGTGACCATAGAAGCGAATAATGCTCCCGCCCTGTTGATCAGGATATAGAATAATACGGATGCGATACCACTACCCAGTATGCCCAGGGTAACACTGGCCGCCAGTGAACGCCAGGGAATGGCAGGTCCCGACAGCAAATGAAAGAAGTGGGTGTACATCAGTACCGGTAAGGCAAAAAGAGCGCAGAAGAATAACGCAATGGAGCCCAGCTGCAGGGAACTGTATCCTTTCAGATGATGATGTACCAACGCTATATTGATACCATAGCAGATGGTGGCCAACACGATCCAAAGGCCATAATACCAGTAGCCGGTATCCACACCCTTCACAACAAAGAGCAGCACCACGCCCAGCAGGCCGGCAAAGATGCCCAGCAACTGCAGCCTGACGATAGGTGCACGGAAAAGGAAAAAGCCGGCCAGCAGTGACATCAACGGTACCAGACCATTCAGGATACCCGCCAGCGCACTGTCGATACGTGTTTCAGCAATGCAGAACAGGTATGCCGGTAAGAGATTGCCCAGGATGCCGGACAGGATAATGACAGGGATCTTATTGAGGGGCGTCTGACGAATATATTTGAAGAAGAATGGCAGTAAGGCTATACCTGCACTGAACAGGCGAAGACTGGCCACCTGGTAGGGAGAAAGCGCTTCCAGACCGATCTTCATCAGTATAAAAGAACTGCCCCAGGTCAATGATAATAAGAGGAAAATACTCCAGTTGATGGCGCGGTTGTTCACGATAGGTTGTTTTAAGCCAGCAAATGTCCGTATATTTTGCTATATGATCAGGTATAATTTGCGCACGATAACAACACTTCGGAGTGTATTTTGTTACAATTACAAGAACTTAACCCTTGACAGATGAATAAGATCAATCTCGCAGAGATCAGTACCAGAGCCCCTGAAGGAATGGAAAAGAAGACTGTCAAAGCCGTAACCCAGGAAATACTGGGCGAGCTGGATGGATTACAAAACCTGTTATTTGCCGAACATAAGCATGCCATACTGGTAGTATTGCAGGGAATGGACGCCAGCGGTAAGGATGGGCTTATCAGGAAAGTACTGGGAAATATGAATCCCCAGGGAGTGAATGTCCGCGGATTTAAAGCCCCGACGGAAGATGAAAAAGATCATGACTTCCTGTGGCGCATACACAGGTTTGCCCCCGCAAAAGGAATGATACACGTGTTCAACCGCTCTCACTACGAAGACATCCTGGTGCAACGCGTACATAAATGGATAGACGATGAAACGGCCATGAAGAGAATGCAGGCCATCAACGATTTTGAACGCCTGCTGACGGAACATAACAATACCACTATTCTGAAATTCTATCTGCATATTTCTGAAGAAGAACAAAAAGAACGACTAAAGGAGAGGCGGAAGGACCCGCAAAAAATGTGGAAGTATAACAAGAATGATACAACGGAAGCCAAACTGTGGAAGGATTACATGAAAATGTACGAAGAAGCGATCGAACATTGTAATGATGTTAAATGGCAGATAGTACCATCAGATCAGAACTGGTATAAAGAATATCTGATAGCACAAACGCTGAGGGATACACTCCGTTCTTTCAATATGGAATATCCGACACTGTAGCGATAAAATGGTAACAGTTATATAGTTATAAAGTATAATAATTATCTTTAGCGCAGATTGTCTTCACCCTTAAAAAGTTTATTATGTCGTTCTTCAAAGAATTTAAAGAGTTTGCCACCAAAGGGAATGTTATTGACCTGGCTGTCGGTGTTATCATTGGCGCTGCTTTCGGAAAGATTGTTTCTTCATTGGTCGATAACATATTTATGCCAATACTCGGCATCCTGACAGGAAAAGTAGACTTCAAGGAAAAATTCTTTCAGCTGGACTATAGCAAGGGAACGGTAGATACTATTGAAAAGGCAAAAGAAGCCGGCATACCGGTAGTATCATACGGCGTGTTTATACAAAACTGTATTGATTTTGTCATCATGGCGTTCTGTATTTTCCTGCTGGTGAAATTTATCAACCGCCTGACCAGGAAGAAAGAAGAAGCAGCGCCTGTACCTGCTGCCGCACCTGAGCTGACGACAGAGGAGAAACTGCTCATGGAGATCCGTGATGCATTGAAAAATAAATAATCTCAGTCATTACGCCGGCCCGGAGTTTTGTAGCGTAACTATCGCTGCAATGGTTGTGCTTTGGGCTGGCCTGCCTTTATATCCCCCAGGGAAGTTCCCCGTTTGTTTTATATTTTCGCGGCCCGCGTTCCTGTAACGCGGCAAGTTCGTAGCGCCAATTTTCGACAATATTTTTATCCACTACATTAAATGTTTATACTGATGAGAAGATCCGTTCTGACTATTATTTGTTTTTTGGTATGTTCTTCATTGCTGCACGCGCAGAGCGACTGGATGAAGAAATCCCGGGAAGAAGCCAGCGGAAGAATTAAAAAGGATGCCAGCGACACAGTACCTACCCTGTGGAAAAAAGGAGGGATCTTCAATGTGAATATCAACCAGGGAAGCCTGACAAACTGGGCAGCGGGAGGTGATAAATTCTCCTTCTCAGTAGCATCTAATCTGAATGCTTATGCCTTCTATAAAAAAGGAAAGAATAACTGGGATAACGTGCTAGACCTTGCATATGGTTACGTGAACACCACCAGCCTTGGCGGCCGTAAAAGTGATGACCGCATTGGTATTACCACCAAATACGGTTACGAAGTAGGCAAGAACCTGTACCTCAGTGCCTTGCTGGACATACGCACCCAGTTTACGGATGGTTACCTGTATCCTTCTTCCGATACTGCCAAACCTACACTGGTATCGCGTTTTTTTGCACCTGCATATATCCTGGTTTCGCCGGGTCTTGACTATAAACCCAATGACCAGCTCTCTGTGTTCTTTTCTCCTGTTACTGCCCGTTACGTGGTTGTAGTGGATGATTACCTGGCATCGCAGGGTGCCTTCGGTGTAGACACCGGCAGGCACGTGAAAAATGAGCTGGGCGCCTATCTGACGGTGAACTGGGTAAAGACCCTCGCCAAGAACATAGTATATAAGACGAGAATGGACCTGTTTTCCGACTACAAGCATAATCCGCAGAACATTGACCTGTTCTGGACCAATAGCCTGAACCTCCAGGTGAACAAGCACATTTCCGCCAATATATCCCTGGATATGATCTACGATGATGATGTGAAGGTCTTTGAGAATAAGAAAACAGGCGTATTAGGCCCGAGATTGCAGGTCAAGCAGGTGATCGGGGTCGGTTTTACCGCCAAGTTCTGATGAGCGGGAATTTTTGCTATTTTTGGTGGATTTCACTTACAGTGCTGAAAACAGATCAGTTGCCGGCAGATAAGTGAAATCCATACGTAACATTATGAATGACAACTCATACAAGATAAAACTGCCCCAGTTTGAGGGGCCATTTGACCTGTTGCTCTTCTTTATAGAGAGAGACGAGCTGGACATTTATAATATTCCTATCACGACCATTACCCAGGATTTCCTGGATTATATACATCATCTGGAGTCCCTGAACATCGAGCTGGCCAGCGAATTTATCCTTTTCGTGTCTACCCTGATGCGTATCAAGGCTAAAATGCTGCTGCCACGCAAGGAACTGGATGAACAGGGCCTGGAAATAGACCCCCGCCAGGAATTGATCGATAAGATACTGGAATACAAGCGTTTCAAACAGGCAGCAGCAGAACTGGCAGAGCGGGAAGCAGAACGCATGTTACAGATCAAACGGGGCAATATTGCCAAAGAACTGGCCGCCATCGGGGAAGCTACCAGCGAAGGAACGGAAGTACAGACCCTGACGCTCTTTAAGCTGACCAAGACCTTCGAAAAGGTGATGCAGCGCGTAAAACAGCGGGAAAACAAGCCACAGCACGTCGTATATAAGTATGACTACACCATGGAAGGATCCCGTGAATATATGATCGACCTGGCCAGCAAGGAAAAGACACTTGCTTTCGAAAAGATCTTCGATCTGTGCCGGGACAGGGTACATGCCATTTTCCTGTTCCTGGGTATGCTGGAACTGGTGCAGATGAAATATCTGGGAATTATGGTGGGAGAAGGCAGGAATAACTTTATAATTGACTACATTGAGCCTGAAGACCGGGAAGTGGAAGTACCCGGTACATTTGAATGAGCGACAAACGTGCACATATAGAAGTAGTACCACTACCCCGGTACGCACAGACAGATCCGAAGTTTGTGGTGTCCGGGTTGTGTGAACTGGGCGATGGGTTCTTTGCCAGCAATGGCATTCCTCACCGGCACGACTTCTATACCATCTATTGGATCAAAAAAGGGCAGTTGATCAATACCATTGACACGGTGACCCATGCCGTGAAAAAGAACACCCTTTTCTTCCTGGCTCCGGGACAGGTGCATAAAATGGAGTTCAGTGAGAAAGTAGAAGGCTATATGATCGCGTTCCAGGACGCTTTTATGTGCCTGAAAGACCAGGCAGCCACCCTGATGGGCATTAATTCCTCTTTATTCTTCAATAACCAGTTCAGTAGCGTCATTACCCTCAACGCCGGGCAGGAGAAGGATTTTGAGATGGTGGTACATATGATGATGAAGGAGGTGAATGAACAGGCTGCCGATTATGAAACAGCATTTCATGGCCTGTTGCGCTATTTCCTGGTGCTGGCATCCCGTATCAAGGGCAGCAGCATGCTGGCGGCGCCGGAACAACATGCCAGCCATAACAGCTCTTTGTTCCTCCAGTTTAAGAACCTGATCGAAGAAAAATATACAACCCTGAAGAACGTGTCGGATTATGCCGGCATACTCCATATAAAACCGGTGCTGCTGAACGAGATCAGTAAGCAGCTGTCAGGCATCACCGCAGGAGAGCATATCCGCAACCGCGTGATCCTCGAAGCACAGCGTTATCTTTATAATACAGACCTTTCCGCTAAAGAAATAGCATATAAGCTGGGATTTGACGATCCTCACTATTTCAGCCGCTTTTTTAAGAAATATACCAATCAGACTCCATCAGAATTCAAGGATGCCTCCCGCGCAAGTGTTCATTAATGTGTAAAAAGGGCGCGCGATAAAAAAAAGTACACCTATTAAGTCATTCTATCCATTCCAAACATTTGTTGCAACGTGTAATTTTGTATTGTCTTAATGAAACGGAGATATCAGCAAGGACGAAAGAGGGAAAATAAAAATAGAATGGCATAGTAATGGGGAAGAGATGAATTGCTAATCAATATTTTAGGAAGACAGACGCAAACAAGGCATACTTAAAAAAACATTAAACTTAAAAACACTTAAAGTTATGGCAATCTGGAAAATCGACCCAATGCACAGTGAAGTAGAATTCAAGATCAGACACCTGATGATCTCTAATGTGACAGGGTACTTCGGTACATACGATGCAACTGTAGAAAGCAACAATGATGACTTCACCGATGCTAAGATCACATTCGAAGCAGATGTAAACAGCATCTCTACTAAAAACGAACAACGTGATGAGCACCTGAAGGCAGAAGATTTCTTCCATGCTGCACAGTATCCTAAGATCACTTTCGTTTCTACCGGTGTAACAAAAAAAGGTAGCGATGAATACAAAGTAACCGGCGATCTGACCATCCGTGGTGTTACCAAACCAGTTGAACTGGAAGTTGAATACAATGGTATCCAGAAAGACCCATATGGTCAGACCAAAGCAGGCTTCGAGATCAAAGGTAAGATCAACAGGAAGGATTTCGGGCTTACATACAATGCAGTAACTGAAACTGGTGGTATTATGCTGAGCGAGGAAGTGAAACTGCAGGCAGGAGTACAGTTAGTAAAACAGGGTTAAGCGTAAACAAGCATACAACATACTGGCGTCAGGTCGTTGCTGTTAGGTGTCTGATAGCATGGAACAAAGAAGTTAAGGACATGGAAATAGTGTAAGCAATGACGTGGAGAAAGAGGTTTTTTTGAGGATGATTGCCAGAAATAGTGTAGACCGGGTGAAACATTTCATCCGGTCTTTTGTTGTCCGGATGTGTGTAGAGAAAACTCTACGAGGGAATACTCTTTCCTAAACAAAAAAAGAAATAGTAATTTCAGCCCTATAACCACCTTCAATTCACTTTATTCATTAAACTATCAAACGCTTTAATCATGAAAAGATCTGCATCCGCCAACTGGAAAGGTACCGGTAAAGATGGAAAAGGTACAGTAAGTTCACAGTCTGGTGTATTGAACAATACAGCATATTCTTATAAAAGCCGCTTTGAGGATGGTACAGGTACTAATCCTGAAGAGCTGATAGCAGCTGCGCATTCAGGATGTTTTACCATGAAGCTGAGTTTCCTTTTGTCAGGTGCAGGTTTCACTCCTGAAAACCTGGACACTAAGGCTACTATTACCCTGGATAATGGCGCTATTACAAGCAGCCACCTGGAATTGAAAGCAACAGTTCCCGGACTGGACAAAGCCAAGTTTGCTGAGCTGGCAGAAGAAGCAAGAACGAACTGCCCTATCTCCAAATTACTGAATACAGAGATTACGCTGGATGCTGAACTGGTATAGGTTTAACGCGCATCTGTAAAGGTCCCGTTCTCTTCATGGTGAACGGGATTTTTTATTGTATAAATAGTCCACTCTTTTCATCAAGCAATCCATTTACCAGCCTGTATCTAATGCGGATATTTGTAGTGTAAAAGGAGAAAAGATTTATGGAAAAGATCATTCACAGATCAGATTCGCGCAGCTTTGCCAATCACGGTTGGTTACAGAGCTATCACACATTCAGCTTTGCTGGTTATTACAATCCTGAACGCATACATTTTGGTGCATTACGTGTACTGAACGACGATACAGTTAAAGGTGGGATGGGGTTTGGAACACATCCGCACGACAATATGGAAATAGTGAGCATCCCACTCAGCGGTGCGCTTGAGCACCGCGATAACACGGGCCGGCACGAGATCATCCGCAGCAACGAAGTGCAGCTTATGAGTGCCGGTACAGGTATCTCGCATTCTGAATTCAATGCTTCCAAAACAGATCCTGTCAGTTTTCTGCAGATATGGGTATTCCCCAAATTGCGTAACATTAAACCTCGTTATCAGCAACAGGCATTCGATGTTGCTGACAGGCTAAATAAACTGCAGGTTGTTGTATCGCCGGATGCGAATGGCAATGCATTACTCATCAACCAGGATGCATGGTTCTCCTTAGGTCATTTCGAGGAAGGACAAAGTGTGGACATCACACCAAAAATGGCAGAGCATGGTACTTACCTGATGGTACTGGAAGGCGAAGTGGAAGTAGCGGGAGAAGTGTTGAAACGCCGCGATGCTATTGGCCTGAGCAAGTATGATATGGCAACAGTGAAAGCACTCAAAGCGGCAGACTTTTTGTTGATCGATGTACCGATGAGTTGATTAAACATAACCCAAAAATACTTCACTATGAGTACTGCAACCACGAACATCGGACTTGAAAAGAAAACATCAAAGGAACTGGCTGATAAACTGAATGCACTGCTGGCTACTTACCAGCTGTTCTATATGAATGTGCGCGGGTTTCACTGGAATATACGTGGTGATAAGTTCTTTACACTGCATGCTAAATTCGAAGAGTTGTATACAGACTCACTGACTAAAATAGACGAGATCGCAGAAAGGATATTAACGCTTGGATTTACGCCTGCACACGCATTCTCTGATTACATAGAACAATCTACTGTAGTAGAAGTGAAGAATGAAAGTAAAGATGTGGTGTGTGTACAGCACGTGCTCTCCGGTCTGCAATCGCTGATCGAGATTGAAAGAGAAGTGGCTGCTGTAAGCAGTGAAGTAGGAGACGATGGCACCAACGACCTTATCACGACTTACATTCGCGAGCAGGAGAAACTGGTATGGATGTACAATGCTTATCTGAAATAGCGATCGGGAATAAAAGAGAAGCTGTTGTATAGGAGGAATATACTTCTTATATAACAGCTTTTTTATTAAAGTAATAAATAAGCGCAGGCTGCAATTCCCCGTTCTTAATTCCTAATTCCCAATTGAAAAAAGCTTTGTAACTTAGAAATGTGTTACGGACAAATATTGTATTGCTTAATTATTTAACGTTAAAATCAATACACATGGAAGTATCCGCACAAACTTCAGATCTCGAACAGATCAGTAACTGGAAGGACGAAGTGAACACTACCAGGGAGTCCATCCGGTCTATGCGCAGCCAATTAGAGCAGTTCTCTCTCACGAAGACTGACGACGAGTCCCTGGCCCAGATAGAGCACTTCCAGAACCAGTTCATCTGTCAGGAAGAAAAAGCAGACGAATTGCGTCATGATCTGAAACAATCAGCAAAAAAGATATCGAACAACGGGAAACCTCTCATATCGCATGACGACCGTCCCGTGGATGATTTTGATGTTTTACAGGACCGGATGGAAACATTCAGGAAACTGTATAATGAGTTACGGGATGAGTTTAAAGCTTTCAGTGCTTTTTCATAAAGTATAAAGCTTATATCTCGATCACTACTTCTGCACTAACCGCATAACCGGTGCAGGTGAGGACGAAGCCCTGCTCAATTTCTTTGTCCGTTAACACTTCGTTCAGGGCCATCCACACTTTACCCTTTGTACAGCGGGCAGTACAGGAACCGCACACACCGCCTTTGCAGCTATACGGTATGGCAATGCCTTGCGCAAGTGCCTCCCCAAGTATATTGTGATTGCCGGGAATGGAGAGTATGTGCACTCCCCCGCGCAGATGTAATTCCACGTTCTTCATGGAACTGTCTTCCGGCGTGCCTATTCTTGCCAGCTGCGGAGCCGTATTTACCACAAAATTCTCCTTATGCAACTGTCCCTCTTCAAAGCCCATATAAGTGAGCGTTAAAAGCGCCATACGCATATATTCCGGTGGGCCGCATACAAAGAACCGGGCATCCTTTTTCATGTAACGGAGCTGCTGCTGTACCAGTGGTTCCAGTGAAAGATTACTGAGCCTGCGGATGATCTGATCCGGCGGGTCGCTGCTATACAAATGAATAATGTGCAGTTGTTCCGGGAACTGTGTCAGCAGCTCCTGTAACTGCCTGTGGAATATGGTGCGGCTTTCAGAAGTATTGCTGTAAATAAGCTTAATATGTGCTGTTGGCTCATGATGCAGTACATCCTTCAAAATGGAAAAAAGAGGTGTTATACCGCTTCCTGCGCCCAGCAGAAAGATATCCCGTGGTGTGGTGCTATACCCGGGCAGGGTAAAACGGCCGGAGGGCAATAATGCAGTGACCTGGTCGCCTGCTTTCCAGTGATGCAGGATGTGACGGGATATTTCCCCGTTCTGCTTCTCCCGGATGGTAACAGATGGATAGGGGTCAATTCCAGGGGTGGAACTGAAGGAATAGGAGCGCCTGTATTCTGTACCATGCAGGTAGATCAGGAAGGTGATGAATTGCCCTGCCTGGTATTCAAGCCCTCGTCTGTCGATTGTTTCCAGTCTGTAGGTAAACGCATCCTGTGTTTCTGCTATGACCTCCCTGATGCGGAGGTGTATATACAATTCATCCATGCTATAAAAATAAGGAAGCCACCCATATGAACAATGTCACAAAGGTGGCTTCAAATGTATTTTTGTTAGGCGAACTGTTTTATCAGGCCGTAACTCTGATCTTATTTTTCAGCATGGCGCGTGCTGCACTGGCAATGCCGGCAGCGTCATAACCGCATTCGCGGTGCAGGTCTTCCGGTTTGCCATGCTCTACGATCCTGTCTGGAATGCCCAGCATGCGTACATCGGCCTTGTAGCCATGGATAGCCATAAATTCCAGGATAGCGCTACCGAAACCGCCGGTGACAGCGGCATCTTCTACGGTGATCACCTTGTCGAATTCGCTGAATATTTCATGCAGCAAAGCTTCATCCAGTGGTTTTACGAAACGCATGTCATAGTGGGCAGGCTGTAAACCATCTGCCAGCAGTTCCTTGCAGGCTTCCGTTACAAAATTGCCCGGATGGCCCAGGGAGAGGATCGCAATATCCTTACCGCTGCGCAGCTTGCGGCCGGTACCGATCTTTATTTCCTTGAAGGGCTGCTTCCAGTCGGGCATTACACCCTGTCCTCTCGGATAGCGGATCACAAAAGGCATCTGCTGGGTAGGCAGCTGGGAAGTATACATCAGGTTGCGTAACTCTTCCTCATTCATCGGTGAACTGATGATGACATTGGGTACACAACGCATATAAGCAATATCGTAGGCGCCATGGTGCGTAGGGCCATCTTCCCCGACAAGACCGGCACGGTCCAGGCAGAATACCACAGGCAGTTTCTGGATGGCCACGTCATGTAAAGCCTGGTCATAAGCCCTTTGCATGAAGGAGGAGTAGATGTTGCAGAACACACGCATACCCTGTGTGGCCAGACCGGCTGAGAGAGTTACGGCATGTTGTTCACAGATGCCCACATCAAAAGCGCGGTCAGGCATTTTTTCCATCATGAACTTCAGGGAAGAGCCGGAAGGCATGGCGGGCGTAATACCCATCACGGTCTTGTTCTGTTCTGCCAGTTCTATGATGGTATGGCCGAATACGTCCTGGTATTTGGGTGGCTGTGGTTTGTCCGGCTGTTTCTTGAAGATCTCACCGGTAATTTTATCGAACAGGCCCGGAGCGTGCCAGGTGGTCTGGTCTTTCTCCGCCAGTGCATATCCTTTACCTTTTGTGGTTACGATATGCAGCAGTTTCGGGCCGGGAATATCTTTCAGGTCCTGTAAGGTGTCTACCAGCTTTACGATATTATGTCCGTCAATAGGACCAAAATAGCGCAGCTTCAGGGATTCGAACAGGTTACTGGAGCCGGATACAACGCCTTTCAGACCAGCTTCCAGTTTGGAAGCCATGTCCCGGGTAAAGCGTTTGCCTACGGGCAGTTTGCCCAACAGGTTCCATACGTCGTCACGCAGTTTATTGTATGTAGGGGAAGTAGTAATGTCGGTCAGGTATTCCTTCAATGCGCCCACATTCGGGTCAATGGACATACAGTTGTCATTGAGTATGATCAGCACATTGGCATTGGCCACACCTGCATGATTGAGGGCCTCGAATGCCATACCTGCAGTCATGGCCCCGTCGCCTATTACAGCAATATGCTGCCGGTCTGTTTCGCCTTTGTATTTGGAGGCAATGGCCATACCCAGGGCAGCAGAAATGGAAGTAGAAGAGTGTCCTACGCCGAAAGTATCGTATTCGCTTTCATCCCTTTTTGGGAAGCCGCTGATACCATGGTATTTACGGTTAGTATGGAAAACGTCTCTCCGGCCGGTCAGGATCTTATGACCATAAGCCTGGTGCCCGACGTCCCATACCAGTTGGTCATATGGGGTATTAAATACATAATGTAGTGCCACGGTCAGCTCCACAACACCCAGGCTGGCCGCAAAGTGGCCACCGTGCACACTGACAACATCAATAATGAACTGGCGGAGTTCTTCACTCACCTCGTGCAGCTGCTCTTTACTGAGATTCCGCAAATCGGCAGGGGTTTCGATCTTGCCCAGCAATGGGCCCGGCGTAATATTCATACTTCTTGATGCAGGATTTAATAAACAAAAGTACAAATTAAAGTGCTAATCTACATTTATTCCATACATCAGCACATTTGCACTTCTGCCATGCCGGGAACCCACTCATAACATTTGGGGCAAGGTGGGCTAAGCACATCGGTATTTTTGAAATGTAGCAGTAGTTTACTAATTTTCAGATAGATGTTTAAACGAATATCAAGATATTGGTGGTGTCAGATTCTCGGCTGGACGACATATGCAGTAGTCAATCTTTTCTTTGCCTATTCATTTGCTGGCTCATTTGGCTCATTCTATCTGATAAACCTGCTGATGATCATGTTCTTTGGGATACTGGCCACGCACTTGCTGCGGAGCATCATCAAAAGGCTGAACTGGTTCCAGTATAGCTTTGAAAGCCAGATGCTGCTTTTTTTCGGCCTTACCGTGAGCGCAGGGATCATTATTTACGTAGGTATTACTACAGCGGGGAACATGTTCAGGTACTCGTGGCAACAACGGGGCCTGACAGACCAGAAAACGCTGACCTTCCTGTTACCCATATTTACACTTACTGCCATCTGGTGGCTGGTCTATTTTGTGTGGCACTATATTGAGCGAAGCCGTAACAGTCAGGTGGACAAACTGAAACTGGAAAGTACGGTCAAGGAACTTGAATTGAAAACGATCAAGTCACAGCTGAACCCTCACTTTATCTTCAATGCCCTGAACAGCATCCGGGCGTTGGTGGATGAAAACCCGCAAAGGGCCAGGACGGCCATTACCGAGCTGTCCAACATTCTCAGGAGCTCTATGCAGGTAGAAAAGGCGGAGACGGTGAACCTGGAGAACGAGTTGGATATCGTAAAAGATTACCTTGCACTGGAGAATATCCGGTTCGAAGAGCGCCTGAAGGTGCAATATGACATTGATCCGGAAACGCTCGAACTGCCCATCCCACCTATGATGTTGCAGACGCTGGTAGAAAATGCCATTAAACACGGTATTTCCCGGACGGTAAGCGGAGGAACGGTAGTGATCGGTTCACATGTAAAGGACATGCACCACGAAATTACAATAGAAAACACGGGACAGATAGGAGGAGAAGAAACAACGGGACATGGTTTCGGGCTGCAAAGCACCAGGCAGCGATTGAGTTTGTTGTATGGGAATAAAGCGTCATTCAATATTTATAATAAAAATGAGGCAACGGTTGAAGCAAAAGTGCTGATGCCCTTGTTTTAATAGTATTATTCGCGCCAAGTTTAAAAGTAGTTGCTCATGAAAAAAGCTTTGATAATCGATGACGAACGCCTGGCCAGAAGCGAGCTGAAGAAATTACTGGCTGACCACCCCGAGATAGTAGTGGTGGGCGAAGCCGTAAATGCAAAGGACGGACTGGAAAAAATTGAAACACTGCATCCTGACCTGCTTTTCCTGGACATACAAATGCCGGATAAAACAGGTTTTGATTTGCTGGCAGAACTGGAAAAAGCGCCACAGGTGATCTTCACCACAGCTTACGATGAGCATGCACTGAAAGCATTTGAATACAATGCGCTGGATTACCTCCTGAAGCCCATTGAGCCCAAACGGCTGGCAGATGCGATCCACAAACTACATCAGCTGGAGGAAAAAGAGCGGCAGGCCGAAGCAGGCGCCATCCGCACCATCCTCTCAGAAAATGACCAGGTCTTTGTAAAAGATGGCGACCGCTGCTGGTTTGTAAAACTGCAGGAGATCCGGCTTTTCGAAAGTGTGGGCAACTATGCCCGGGTGTATTTTGAAGGCAATAAACCGCTGATACTGAAATCTTTAAATGCCCTGGAAGAACGCCTGGACGAACGTACCTTTTTCCGGGCCAACAGGAAACATATCGTGAACCTGCGTATGATCGAGAAGATCGATACCTATTTCAACGGCGGATTGTTGCTGGAAATGCGCGGCGGGGAAAAAATAGAAGTGAGCCGCAGGCAGGCGGTGAAGTTTAAAGAGATGATGAGCCTCTAAGGCTGTTCCGAAAATAATAAAATACAAAGAGAAACGCTGATTGCCGTAGTCAATACGATAATCAGCGTTTCTCTTTACAGGTTGTAATATTATTTCAGGACGGGAGCAGCCGCGTGTACTGCATCCGCCATTTCTTTGATCAGAGAGGTTTCTTTTTCGATCGCATTTCCTACAACGATAATATCAGCGCCGGCTTTGCAATTGAGGTAGGCTTTCTCCGCATCGCGGATGCCGCCACCCACTATGATCGGCGCAGATACCTGGCTTGCAACGCGGGCTATCATGCTTTCGCTGATGGGCTTGCGTGCGCCACTGCCGGCATCCATGAATACTACCTTCATGCCGAGCATTTCTCCTGCGATGGCTGTACACATAGCAATGTCGTCTTTATCGGCAGGAATAGGCGTCGTATTGCTGATATATGAAACGGTGGTAGGGGCGCCACCATCGATTAAGATATAACCAGTAGAAATAACTTCCAGGCCGCTTTTTTTAACGGCGGGAGCTGATAACACATGCTGGCCTATCAGTAATTCGGGGTTACGACCAGATATTACGGACAGATAGAGCAATGCATCAGCATAGCGGGAGACCTGCGATGGGCTACCGGGAAACAATACAACAGGTATATCACACAGACTTTTAAACTGTTGTACGCATTCATCGAGATGATCAGTGATCACAAGACTGCCTCCCAGAAAAATGTAATCCACCTTTGCTGCTGTACATTTCGCCGCAAGGTCTGCTATGCCAGCAGGAGTTACCTTGTCCGGATCAATCAGAACAGCAAAAGATTTTATACCCTTCGCCTTTCTATCGATAAAAGAGTTGTATATTTTATTGTGCATTAAAATAGCATTGTTCCGGTTGTCGCAAATGTATAAATTTTTCGGTAATAAGTCACATTGTTAGTTAAATATGCATATTATCCATTTTTTATCCGTGAAAATCCCCGTCAAACAAGGGTTCTGCTCGTTTACCTCACAATCTTCAGGCCATTTCCTCTTTGTAAACCAATGAAAACCAAAAAGGTTAAAAGGGTGTCATATAAAATAAAAATATACTTTTTTAACAGCCACGGCAAGTACTTAAATGAGCGTAAAAAGCCACGCTGCCAGCACCCTTATTGTGATCTTAACCCAGGAATCTCTTATCAGATTACCACTAAACAGCCCCATCTGTAGTGAATTTCCAGCGTTTGTTAACGAATGTAGCGAAAAAGCAGGAATGTATTAAATCCAATGCAGTAAAGGCTTTGAGCTATAATTTGATCTTTTTCTTTGTTAATGATTTGTTATTGTGGCCTGAAAATTTTAAAGAAAAATAACATGCGCTTACATTTGTATTCAAATAGGGTTTTCATAGGATAGTAACAAATTGAGGGCGCCTTTCCAGGTGCCCTTACTCTTTTTACCCCCCTCAGACTATCTGCCTGTTTTACTTCAAGTTATCTCTCTTTTTTACTGATCTGTTTTAGCAAGCTATTATAGTTTTTCATTGTCTGTTTACGATTACTTTTGGTTGTTCACTGCCTTTTCCAACAATGCCACGGAAGGTCAGTTTAAGTTTATTTTAATATATCCGTAAAAGAGCTGGTTTTGGATTTTTAACAAACCTTTTAATTTTTTACCAGCTTTTTAAAAAGGGATATCCCAAATTGAAGAATTTCAAATATTTATGAGCCCCTCTATATTGCAATAAATATTTATTATATTTGTTATTGTATTAATTTTATTATGGTTACTGTCCTATGAAAAACCAAATATTCCTACAGGCGTGAATCATCATGCAATGTAAAATGACTCTCGAAAGCAATGGTTTATCCATTGCTTTTGTTTTTTCCGCCGGCAAGGCCGCTCCCAGGTACAATTAGTTTGGGATTTATAATTTTGATTTTGTACTTTTAGTCTTACAAATTTTTTACACTATGAAAAAGCTGTTGTTCCTGCTGTTGGTAAGTTTAGCCTCAGCCGCATCAGCAAGCGCAAATAGCGAAAAATGGAAGGACGAGGATAAAACCAAAGCTGCGAAGGAGAAAGAGAAGGACAAAGAAGGGGAGAAACCCGGAAATAAGAATGCTAATTGCGACGATAAATCAGTAACTACTACGAAAGTCGCGGCCCGCCCCGGTAGGGTTGAGGAGTACGTATGGATGTTGCCCAAAGATCAGGATGGTGATAAAATGTACGAAGAGGAGCTGAAAAAGGGCATTGTAGACCTCTACAAATGGTACCTTCAGAATGAGTCCCGCATCAATAATAATGATATTTTAAAGATGACCGGCAATGAGCTGGCGTTTCCTTTTAAAGTGGATGCGAAGACCCTCCAGCAGTATTTTCAGTTCGTAAAGAATAATTTTCCAGGTTTAAGCGAGGATGACCTGTCTGATGGCGCCTCCACGGTTAAGAAACAACCAGTTGCCAATCGGAAAAAATATGCACCTGTCAGCAGAAGAGACGATATGGAGAGTCAGATGACCCTCCCTGTTAATAAATAAAAAGTTTGCCTTGCCATAATGCATTTTTTGGAGTTTAGTTACAATAAGGAGGAGGTATTGAATGCATTACGCTATCATTTCTTGCAGCGGGGAGAAATAAAAGTATTCCGAAACACACTCTTCATCCTGCTGGCCTTTACAATGGCCGGATATGCTTTCAAAATAGTTACAGTTGGCGCCCTCATAGGGATAGCTGCCATGGTGCTGCTTATTATTGCAGTGTTCTGGTTTTTGCTGCCCGTATCTATCTACAATAAAGCCGCTACTTTCAAAGACAATATCCACCTGAAATATTCAGAAGAGGGTATTACCATCTCTACCCGCAACAGCGAACACCAGCGCCTGCTCTCCTGGAGCACATTTACCAAAGTAGTGGAAGCCAAAAACTTTTTCTTCCTTTACCGGGGTAAAAAGAACTTCTTCCTGGTTCCTACCAGCGCTTTTAAATCAGAAGACGCACACAAAGAATTCAGCCGACTGGCTAATGATAATATCAATTAAAAAGCCCCGGCCAATTGACCGGGGCTTTTGCCATCATCTCGGACGGCGGGAATTTATGAAGGATAGTTGTGTTTAGAACTTGTCCCACCAGCTTTTCGATGCTTTCGTATCTCCTCCTATATCACTGGCTGCTTTTTGATAGGCTGCCGCATTCTGCGTCTGCTCTCCCAGCGGGTAAGTAAGACGGGAAGGCACAAATTTTACATTCTGATCTAATGAGCCGGAATAAGGCGGTATAAACAGTGAATCGCCATTGGGCTTTTTAAAGTCAAGGCGCAGGCGTTCAAACCATGCCTGGAAACCCTGTGGATATAATGCCAGCCATTTCTGTGTACCGATCACATTCTTCCAGTCGCCGGCAGTATAAGGTACGGACGCAATATATTCATCCACACCAGAGGTCACCTTCCAATATGCCATAGATGCCCTGATGCCGGCCTCGTACCAGCTGGCTGCAGGTTGGCCTACTGACCAGCCTCTCGCTGCTGCTTCTGCCAGTATAAAGGCCACTTCCGGGTATGTCATCAATATACCAGGCATAGTGGGGGAATATATTTCTGTACCTGGGTAGGAATAGCTATCAGGCGCCAGCCTGGTAGGATCATTGGCACTCATTCCATATACCATACCTGTAATTATTTTCCGGCTGGTATCCTTCGGAGGACGTGCATAGATTGGCAAACGCGGGTCATTGATACCTTTCATATAATCCACCAACGTCGTACTAACAAAGAAATCCAGCACTTCCCTTTCAGAATCATTCAATGGGAATTTATTAGGCGCAGCGTCTACATAGGCAAACTGTGCATTGTCATCATTACTTTGCATGGCTGACTGGTAATTCGCTTCAATAAGCGCTTTCGCCTTTTCAGGTGCCACATCCGCAATACGGATCGCTAAACGCAGCAGTAAGGAATGTGCCAGTGTCCGCCATTTGTTTACATCGCCGTTGTAGATCACATCGCCGGAGGTAAACGTTGGCTGTGCCGGATCCAATGCCGTGATCTGCTGCTGTAATGTATCGATCAGTGAAGTATAGATTGACTCCTGGCTGTCGTATGCCGGCGTAATATTTTCACCTTCTTTTAATGCCTGTGAATACGGAATATTCACATAAGAGTCTGTCAGGATCTGATAGAGCCACACCTTTAATATGGTAGCTATAGCATTTTGATTTTTAGCCGCCGGATTACTATTGTCTGCTTTATTCATTGTAACGATCCTGTCCAGGTTGTGCAGCGACACATACATGAAATTCCAGAAGGCGGTATTGTTGTTTTCATCAATGGCATACTGGCTGTCTCCTACTCTTGAGTTGGCAGACCAGTATTGCGCATAATGCATACCTATGTAACCATTCTGCAACGTACTGTAGAGATAGTCCATGGCATTTTTCTCAGCCCCGGTCAGCAGGAAGGCGGGTGTTGTTGTTGTAGGGCGGGTGGGGTCATGATTAATGTCGTCCAGCTTTCTACAACCTGCCATTATCACAAACATCAATAACACCGGCCATGCATATATTAAGAATCTTTTCAGCATCGAATTCAGTTTTTAGAATGAAACACTCAGGTTAACACCATAAGAACGCAGTGAGGGCAATGCACCACCTTCAATACCCTGAATATTGGAAGATGAGTTCAGAATATTGGAAGGATCCACATTCGGCGCATTGGACTTGATCAGCCAGAGGTTACGTCCATACAGGGAGAGACGGGCACTCTGTGCATGTACTTTTTTGAACCATGCCTCGGGCAGATTATATCCCAGTTTCACCTCACGCAGGTAGATGTAGCTCGCATCATACAGATTGGCTTTGCTCAGCGTTTTACCTTCGTTGTTCTGGAAATAGGTGGCAGCATCCAACACTACTTCATTAGGCCTGCCTTCTTCTGTTACCCCTTCAGCAATAATACCTTTTTCCCTTACCCCGTTTGCTGCGGTAATATCCAGCAAACCGGAACCTTTACCATACATGTTGGTGTATGAGAAGAAGTCGCCACCATGCTGGAAGTCGACGAGGGCCGACAGGTAAACGCCTTTATATGTAAATGAGTTGGTCACACCACCTACATAATCAGGATACGCATTACCGATAGGCACCGGATTGTTGGTGGTTTTGTATAAACCATCAGACCCTACAATCTTACGGCCCTGGGCATCGTATACATAATCAGTTCCCAGCAGTGTTCCCATTGGTTTACCTACATAAGCAGCTACAGACACCCTGGTAGTTCTGCGGTCTGTACCGATCAGCAATACCGGCAGGGAGCTGTTATACTGGGGAATATCCAGGTTCAGCAGCTTGTTGCGGTTACGTGCGATGTTTGCATTGATATCCCAGCGGAAGCCATTTTTCAGTCGCACAGGATTCAGGTTCAGTCCTATTTCAAGACCACGGTTCTGTACACTACCACCATTCACAATGGTGTTGGTAAAACCCGAAGCAGAAGAGATAGGCAGCGGAATGATCTGGTCTTTTGTGATCCTGTCATAGTAGGTAACATCAAGGCCGATATGATCATCCAGGAATTTCAGGGAGATACCTGTCTCATACTCTCTTGTACGCTCAGGCTTCAGCGTCTTATTGTACTTTGTTGAAGTCAGCTGTGTAGCCGGGAAACTGCCGAATGGCGGAATGAACTGGTAGGTGTCATAGATCTGGTAAGGATCGGTATCACTACCCACCTGCGATACGCTGGCCCGCAGTTTACCGAAGCTCAGCCATTTCCAGTCCTTCAGCAGATCTGAGAATACAAAGGATGCGGATGCTGACGGATAGAAGTATGGGTTGTTTTCACTCAGCAAAGCGGAGCTCCAGTCAGCGCGGCCAGTCAGTTCCAGGAACAGGAAATTCCTGTAACCGAGAGAGGCTGTTGCAAATGCAGAGTTGATCTGTTTTTCGAAGAACTCATCAATAGGCAATGCTGTTTGCAGTGAGTTGTTGAGGTTATACACGCCGGGAATGATCAGACCTCCCACAGTGCTACCGCCTGTAGTAGTCCATTTACGATGCATGATATTACCTCCCACCAATGCATTCAACTTAAAATCTTTTCCAAACTCTTTATTGATGTTCGCGGTTAACTGGTAGTTCATTTCCCTGGAAGTACGAACGCGTTTGATATAGCTTCCGATCAGATAGTCCTTTGCCGTTCTTTCTTCTTCCAGCGTATTGTAGTCGTCCATGAACACTCTGCCGCTGATGGTCAGCCATTTGCTCACATCCCAGTCCAGACCTGCATTACCGAAGATACGGTTGCGGCTGTCTGTTTCATAATCCATATAACGGTTCCAGTAAGGACCATTACTCGAAGCTACTGCAGGGTCGTTCCATGATTTACGGTTCCAGGTGATCTGTGATCCGTCTTCGTACTGATAACGTTTTTCCTGTTCAATGTCCAGTTGCCGCTGACCATACATGGTGAACTGCAGGGTGGGGTTTGGACCTGTAAAACCTGTACCGGGGCGGGCTTTGGCCTTCATGGCGGTATAATTCAATGATGCTACGGCGCGCAGGCCTTTAGTTAATTCATGCCCACCATTAAAGGAAAGGTTGTTACGGTTTAAAGACGCGTTCGGTAGTACGAAGATCTGGTTCATATTGCCATAGGAAAGACGGAAATAACCTTTGTCGTTATTACCGGCCATGGCTATATTGTTGGTGAGGGTGTACCCCGTTCTGTAGAAATCCTTCACGTTGTTCGGATTGGCCGTCCATGGAGCTGTCTGGCCGAAATAAGGATTGCCTTTGTTTTTGTCCCATGACCAGTAGTGGCGCACCAGCTGACCGTCCAGTTTTGGGCCCCACGACGCATCATCATAATATTTCACTAACAGGTCATAGCGGCCTTTACCATCATTGTTATCGTATGTCGCATGCGCCTCATCGATGAAGGCCTCGGGATTCTGATTGTAATAAAGTGTATCGAATTTCCCGCCGGTACCACCGCCATACTCATTCTGATATTTAGGTAATACATATACCCTGTCTACCTGTGCATTGATGCTATAGGTAACGCCTATACCACCGGACACGTCAGGACGTTTCTTGGTAGTGATCAGCATGACGCCGTTTGCGCCGCGGCTACCATACAATGCAGTGGCTGCAGCACCTTTCAGCACAGATATGTTGTCGATATCTTCAGGGTTGATATCCTGTAGAGAACTACCAAAGTCATAACCACCGCCGCCATTCAACTGACCACCCTGGTTAGTATTGTTGTTAATGAACGGTGTTCCATCTACTAATATGAAGGCGTTATTATCGCCCAGGATGGACTTCACACCACGGATGGTGATCTTCGTCGAACCACCCATGGAACCTGTGTTGGTATTGATCTGCAGGCCGGGAACTTTACCAGTGAGCGCATTCGCAAAGTTCACTTCCTTTGCCTCCTGCACCGCATTTCCACCCACTTCTTCCACCGCATACCCAACAGCACGTGTGTTTTTCTGGATACCCAACGCCGTTACTACTACTTCTTTCAGTGCTTTCTGATTGGCAGATGCAGATGTAAGGCTTACGTTGAGCTGCTCTCGTGAGTCAAGCGGGATCGACTGTTCGGCATAGCTGACAGCAGCTATTTTGATAGTATCTCCGAGGGATGCTTTTAATGTAAAAGCGCCATCTGCTGTTGTAGCAACGGCTTCCTTCGTGGAGAGATTAACTACCTGCGCCCCCGGAATCGGTGTTCCGCCCGCTTCTTTTACAATACCTTTCAGATTGAACTGACTGGCTTCCTGTTTCAGTTTATTGGAATCGGCAGGAAGGATCAGTGCAGTATCTTTTTTAGGTTTGCTTGTCGTATCAGCGGCTGTTCTGCTATTGGCTGAAGAGTCTTTCTTCGGCCGCGATGTATCAGATGAAGGCGTCACTACGACAGGAGCTGCACTTGCAGGTTTAGTAGTGTCTTTCTTATCTGACGAAGGAGTCACTACAACAGGTGATGCAGTTGCAGGTTTGGTAGTGTCTTTCTTTCCAGATGAAGCGGGTGTAATGACTACCGGACTGGTAGTGGGTTTTACAGTGGTATCTTTCTGTTGAAAGTTAACATTGTTTGTGACAGACGGCTGATATCTGGTTATCTCAGCGCTGGTTCCGTAAAAGGAGTGGTTAACGCGTGTGCCTGCTTTTATGGGTTTTACACTACAGAAAAAGGCAAAGCACAGCCACAACCAGTTGAGTACATGGCTTCTCATCTTATATGGTAAGATTTGGTTACAAATTTTTTTGAAGCAGGTGGCCGCTTCTATCTCTATTATGTGATAACTTCTCTGCTAATTACAATACAATCTAAACGCCCCTTACAATGAGCCCTGGGCTGATATTTATTAAAATTGTGTGTTCACGCACGTTTATACAGCTATTAGTTGGCAGTCCACACACTTATCAGCCAGGTGTGTGGACATTCCTGCGTAATTGTATTCTAATTTTTATATTGATCTGAAGTGAGGATGCGACAGCTTTTACAACAATTTGTCATTCCCCGTATGTACCCTTGCTATGTTTTCCGTTACAACAGCAATCCCTTCTATTTCGCTGTATATCAAACACCTTGCCAAGGGCATACTCAACAAACAACAGGGGATTGGGTATTGCTAATTGAAGTAAGCTGCAATGATCTTATCTACTGATTTAATAGTGAGCAGCTCATCGTTGATGGCAAGTGCATTGGGGTGGGTATCTGTACAAACAACTTTTTTAATAATGCCGCTTTGTTTGATCTTCTTAAAGCCATTGCCTGCAAAAATACCGTGGGTGGTAATGACCGCTATTTCACATGCACCTGCCTGCAGATATGCTTCTGCGGCATGCAGTAAAGAGCCTCCTGTGCGGATCATATCATCATAAATGATCACCAGCTTATCCTGTACATCTGCACTGATAGCAGTAATATGTGTTTCTTCTCCTGAAAGGCGTTTCTTGAAAACGAAAGCTGCTGAAACATGCAGGTCATTGGCGAGTGATTCTACCCATTTTGCGCGGCCCGCGTCTGTACTGGCCAGCACAAAAGAGCGGTTTCCCGCTATTTCCAGCGCTGCCTCTTTTACCAGGTCCTTGCCATATAAATGCACAGGACGGATAGCACTCTCAAAGTAGTAGGTAATTCCGTCCACATGCAGGTCAATCATCAGCACTTTATTGCCCGAACTGGTGGCGGGCAGGGTGGAAAACAACATGGCCCTGGTCTTGGCTTTCACGATCTCTCCTTTTTTTACAGCCCGTTCCATCGTGGAATAACCAAAAAACGGGATCACGATATTGATGGAACATGCGCCCTCCTGGATACAGCCATGAGCAATATCAAAAAGTTCTAATGTTTCCTTGTCGTCGATGGTGCCTCCCACCAGTATCACCTCCTTGTTTGCCACATTACTTGTTATCCGGTGATAATGTTCTCCATCGGGGAAATCGCGGATGTCCAGCTGGCCCTCTTCCCATTCAGGAACAAGGGATAATAACCTGTCTTTCAGATACTGGTAACGTTGCGTTGCAAATAAGATCCTGTGAGGCATGTTCTTTGAAATAAGGAATAAAGATAATAATATAGTTTTTACATACGGATGATCAGGTCCGGAAGAGGCAATTTATTTACCGTTCGGCATGAACTGTTGAGTTTATTAGAAAGAAAAATCCTAAGTTTAATGCTTGTTTCCTATAAACTATGGACTGTAGTCTGTCGATGGAGAACTATTTTTT
This sequence comes from Chitinophaga filiformis, assembly GCF_023100805.1. Lineage (NCBI taxonomy): Bacteria > Pseudomonadati > Bacteroidota > Chitinophagia > Chitinophagales > Chitinophagaceae > Chitinophaga > Chitinophaga filiformis. The sequence continues at coordinate 450,851 of NZ_CP095855.1, read as the reverse complement.
AACTTTTCATTTGCGCTGGGAAAACTAAATTTGAGCGATGCCTAGACGAATTTTACAACTTTCCGGTTGCATCGGAGCACTGTTTTTATACCTGTTATTCTTTCTGCAGCATGCCAGCGCGCAGGTGAGGGTATCGGGTATGGTTGCAGATGCAGACAACAGAAACGGACTGCCGGGGGTTACTATTATCAATAAAGCGACCCGGAGCGGGACCATCAGCAATGAAAGTGGCCGTTTTTCCATCGACGCGATGCCGGGCGATACACTCGAATTTTCAATTTTAAGCTATTATAGGAAGGCCCTTACAGTACCCACCACCTCCATGTTCATCAATGTCTATCTCACACGCCAGGTCATTGGCCTGGGACAGGTAACTGTAGTGGGAAAGGACCATAAACGCGACTCGCTTGCCACCCGCGAGGAATATGGCAAATATTTCAACTATCATAAGCCTGGGGCGATGGATGTGTTAAAAACACTGCCTTCCAACCCTATCACCGCCCTCACCTACCTGGTGCCCAGTAAGGCGCGCAAGCGTAAAGAGCACTTCCAGGAACAGCTGGTGTACTGGGAAAAGGAAAAGTACATCGACAACCGCTATAACCCTGAACTGGTGGAAAGAATGACAAAATTAAGCGGAGATGAACTCGATACTTTTATGCTGCGGTACAGGCCGGGTTATCAATTTCTCCAGGAGGCTACTGAATATGACCTGATGTTGTTTATCAAGGAGAGCTTCAAACATTACCAGCAGGATAAAGCCACTATGCCGGCAAAGAAAGAGGAACAGCAGTAAATAATCATCATTACAATAAAAAAAGAAGGCAGTATCAACTTTTTGATACTGCCTTCTTTTTTTATTGCTGAGCAATTAACTTATTTCACAAGTGCACCATTCAACCTCAGCAGCTGCGTTTCCGCCAGCTTAACATTATAGCGCGCATTGATCAATCTGTTGTAAGCATCTTCCAGGCTTTGCTGTGCTTCCTTCATTTCTATCACCGTGCTTACCCCCTGTCTGAAACGTTCCATCGCCACCATCACATTCTCTCTTGCCAGCCCCAGGTTTTCATCTTCCAGCGTAAGGGCGGTTTTGTAATACTCATAATCCTTGAAAGCAGTAGTGAGGGAAAGGTCTACTATTGTACGGGTATTCTCCAGGGCCAGCTGCTGATAACCTACGTTCAGTTTCGCAGCGTTCACCTGCCTTTTAACATTCAACCCGTTGAAAATGGGAATAGTAGCAGAGAATCCATAGCTGATCACACCATTCTGATTGTATATAGGGCTGAATGAGTTGGTAGCTGCATTGGAATTAACTCTTGAATAATTATAGGCAGAGTTGAAATTGATCACCGGAAAATAATCTCCCTTGCTCTCTTTCAGCTGTAGCTGAGACACCCTGAGATTTTGCTGTGCAACCATCAAACCGGTGTTCTTTTGCAGCGCTTCCTGTCTTAAACCGCCATAGGAAAGCTCCATGTTCAGCGGAATGGTGTCCAGCACATCATATTGTGTATTACCTGCTTCAACGGCCATCAGCTGGTTCAACGTTGCTTTGCTTTGTTCTATCAGTGTTTGCTGACGCAGATAAGATGCTTTCAATGCATTGTAGTCAACCTTCGATTGCAGCCAGTCTGTTTTAGGTCCCAGCCCGGTCTGGAATTTTGCATCAGACAGTTTTACCCTTTCTTCTGATATGGATAATTGTTCTGCAAGGTTGCGCAATTGTTGCTTTTGCTGTACCACATTGTAATAGCCGGCAATGATGTTAGCCACGGTGGTGACAACCTGGTCTTTTACAGCCAGCTCGCCAAGATCGCGGAGCGATTCGAGTTTCTGCCTGGTGGCAAACATCTTTAATCCATCAAATAATGTCCATGCAAGACTTACATTGGCGCTTAGGCTGCTGGCATGAATACCACTGGTATCACGTTTGCTGCCATTGGCAAATTCCTGTTTGGTCTGCGTCAGGTTCCACACTTTATTGGCAGTAGCATTTACACGGGGCGCAAAGGCCAGATTAGCATAGGCGTAATCGTTAGCCGTGATCGCTGCATCATTTTTTGCCAGGCGGATATCGTAGTTGTTCTTTAATGCCAGGTCTATCGCCTGTTCAGGCGTAAGCACCTGCTGTGCATGTACAGCGGTGCCCAGTAATAAAGAGAAATATAGAAATGTACGTTTCATTTAATTGCTGATGTTTATGCATGCACTGATGGCTTCTCCGTCTCTTCCTCTTCAATGCTGTGTGATGCAGGTTTCCTCCTGGATAAGAATGTATACATCGCCGGTATTACAAATAGTGTCAGGATCAGTGAGAACACGATACCACCCACTATCACAATACCCAATGGTATACGGCTGGTGGCTGCAGCGCCGAGCGACATTGCAATAGGCAATGCGCCAAGTGCCATCGCCAGGCTGGTCATCAGGATGGGACGCAGACGCATGGCAGATGCTTCAATAGCAGCCCTGGACCTGGTATATCCTTCATCGCGTTTGTGGTTGGCAAATTCCACGATCAGGATACCGTTTTTGGTAACAAGGCCTATCAGCATGATCACACCGATCTGGGAGAAGATATTCCATGTCTGGCCAAATAACCAGAGCGAGAGCAATGCCCCTGCGAAAGCCAGCGGTACTGTTATCATGATGATCAAAGGATCGACCCAGCTTTCAAACTGTGCGGCCAGTACAAGGTAGATCAGCACCAATGCCAGTATCAACGCAAACATCGTGTTGGATCCACTTTCTGCATAGTCGCGGGAAGAACCTGCCAGTGCATACACATAGTTGTCGTTCAGCACACCTTTCTGCTTCAGGCGATTGTAGATGCCATACATGGCATTGATACCATCGCCGATGGTTTTACCAGGTGCGAGACTGGCAGAGATGGTAGCAGATTTATAACGGTTGAAGTGATAAATAACAGGAGGACTGGTCTCTTCATCTATCGTCACTACGTTGTCCAGCTGAATAGCTTCTCCACGGCTGTTACGTACATAGATATTCTGCAGGTCAGTTGGTTTATCGCGTGCGCCACGGTATACCTGTCCCATTACCTGGTATTGTTTACCGTTACGTATAAAGTAGCCATAGCGCAGGTTACTCAGCGCAAGCTGTAAGGTTTGTGATATATCGTCTACAGATACGCCCAGCTCACTAGCTTTGGCACGGTTGATCTGGATACGCAGTTCTGGTTTGTTAAATTTCAGATCTACGTCAACAGCTGCGAAAGTAGGATCGTTGTTGGCTTCTTCCAGGAATTGCGGCAGTGCTGCAGAGAGGCTGTCAAAGTTGATGTGCTGTAATACGAAAGCAACAGGGAGGCCGCCACGGCGTCCTACCTGGATGGTCTGTTGTTCGATGGCAAAGACTTTACCTTCCGGGAAACGGAACATGTTACGGTTTACCATGTTCACGATCTGTTTTTGCGAACGATCACGTTCCTTAGGTTCTGTGAGCACCACATTCGCAAAGCCGGAGTTTACCGCGCCACCGCCAAAGCCGGGAGAAGTAACAGTGATGAGGATCTTTTTTTCCGGAATGGAATCGATCATGAACTGCGTAAGGCCATCCATGTAACTATCCATATAATCGTAGGAAGTACCTTCAGGAGCCGTAATGGACAAACGGAACTGGCTGCGGTCCTCTATTGGAGCCAGTTCTGAGGGCAGCGTCTTAAATATAAGGTAGATGAGCGCAAGGCAGGACAGTACTATCAGGGTAGCTATCCAGCGCATGCGCATGAACGCTTCCAATGCCCGCTGGTAGCCGGATTCCATGCCTGTGAAGAAAGGCTCTGTCTTTTCATAGAACCAGGAGTGTTTATGCGTTTTACGGCCGAGCTTTACGTTCAGCACCGGTGTCAGCGTCAGAGATACAAAGGCCGATATCAGTACGGCGCCTGCTACAACGATCCCGAATTCCCTGAACAGTCTTCCCACAAATCCCTGCAGGAATACGATGGGCAGGAATACGAAAGCCAGTGTGATGGAGGTGGCAATTACCGCAAAGAAGATCTCTTCTGACCCTTCCTTGGCGGCTTTCATACGGGGCATCCCGGCTTCTATCTTTTTATAGATATTTTCCGTCACCACAATACCATCATCCACCACCAGCCCCGTGGCCAGTACTATTGCAAGTAGTGTCAGGATGTTTATCGTAAAGCCGCAGAGATACATAATGAAGAATGCCGCAATGAGGGATACAGGAATATCCACCAGGGGACGGAAGGCCATGAGCCAGTCGCGGAAGAAGAGATATATAATGATGATCACCAGTACCAATGCCACGATGAGGGTTTCTTCCACCTCTTCAATAGATTTCCGGATAAACTTAGTATTGTCGATAGCAATGTTGGTAGTGATATCATCCGGCAGGTCTTTCTTCAGCTGTTCATAACGTTTATAGAACTCATCCGTTATAGCCACATAGTTAGAACCGGGCTGCGGTGTTAAAGCGAGCGCGATCATAGGAACGCCGGATTCCTTAAGGATAGTTTCCTCGTTTTCCGGGCCGAGCACGGCCTGGCCTACGTCGCGAAAGTGGATCACATTACCATTTTCATTTTTGATGATCAGGTTATTGAAATCATCTTCCGTGTTTAAACGGCCAAAAGTACGCACAGTCAGTTCGGTCGCATTACCAGCTATTTTACCTGAGGGCAGTTCCACGTTCTCCTTAGCAAGCGCAGCCTGTACGTCTGTAGGTGTGAGGCTGTAGGCCGAAAGGCGGGCAGGATCCATCCAGAGTCGCATGGCGAATTTCTTTTCCCCCAGTATGCGGATGGAGCTGACGCCGGGAATGGTTTGCAGTCTTTCCAGCAGTACGTTGTTGGCGTATTCGGTGATTTCCAGCTGATTGCGCACATTGCTCTGCACTGTCATAGACAGAATATAGTCTGAGTTGGCGTCTTCTTTTGATACAACCGGTGGTGCATCAATGTCCGGCGGCAGGCTGCGGAGGGCCTGCGATACCTTGTCGCGTACGTCGTTGGCCGCAGCTTCGAGGTCAATGCCCAGTTCAAACTCGACGGTAATATTGCTGGAGCCCTGGCTGCTGGAAGAAGAAATATTTTTGATACCGGCTATACCATTGATCGACTTTTCCAATGGTTCGGTGATCTGTGTTTCGATGATATCGGAGTTGGCGCCTGCATAGGAGGTACGCACGTTCACGATGGGGGGATCAATGGCGGGAAAATCCCTTACCCCCAGGAAGTTGAATCCCACCACGCCGAATATCACGATGATGATATTCATCACGATGGCGAATACGGGTCGTTTAAGCGATAGAGAAGGGAGACTCATTGAAGTATATTTAAGGTTTGCAGACTTTGGCCGGCAAACACGTTGTTATTATATGAATAATGGACCTGTCTATTTAATCTCGTTGTATTTAAGCACCATCCCTGGTCTGAGCTGCATGATACCACTTGTGATCACAGTATCGCCGGGCTTGAGGCCGCTGGTGATCTGTACATTGTCCGCATTGCGGATGCCTGTTTCTACTATTACAAATTTCGCTTTTCCGCTGTCTGCGATAGCTACTTTTTTATCGCGTGTACCTGGAATAACGGCCTGTGTAGGTATCATGAGGGCATCAGGCATATTTTTCAGTGAGACCTGCACGCGGGCGAAGGCGCCGGGGAATAATTTACCGGCATTAGGCACGAGGGCCCTTATTTTAATAGTGCGGGTAGAGAGATCGATCTTAGGGTCGATCGCATATATATGACCTTTATAAGTTTGCTGATCGCCGGCCACCTTAAAGTCCACCTGGTCTCCCTGGTTGATGGCTGTACGGTATTTCTCCGGAACGGAGAAGTCAACTTTCAAGGGGTCCAGCTGCTGGAGGGTAGTAATAATAGTGGTAGGTGTTACGATAGCGCCAAGGCTGATGTTACGGAGCCCCAGTCTGCCGGAAAAGGGCGCCCGCAGTTCTGTTTTCTGTAACTGGGTACGTGTATACTCGATATCGGCGCCGTAGGCGCTTACCTGGTTGCGGGTAACATCTACATCCTGGCGACTGATACCATTGATCTTTAACAGATTCTCCTGTCTTTCGAGGGTTGTTTTAGCCAGTTGGCGCTGCAGTTCCAGTTTTTGTAACTGCGCTTTCAGATCTTCATCGTAGATCTTTACCAGCAGGGTACCTTTGGAGACCTGCGTACCTTCTTTAAAAAAGAGACCTGTAACACGGCCGGTGATCTCTGCCTGTATCTGTACTTCTTCATTGCTTTGCAGTGTACCGCTCGCTTCGATGGTTTCATTCAGAGAGGTGGTTTTAACCACATAAGCATCCACCAGGAGGTTTTTGGCGCCACCCGCTTTACCGCCACCAGCAGCTTTGTCTGGTGCTTTTTCTGCTTTTTTCCCCGGAGTAGTTGCTTTTGTGATAATAAAACCGATAACGACAGCAGCCACTATCAGGAATAAAACCGTCTTCAGGATCTTCTTATTGCCAGCCATGTGCTTGTATTAATTTAATATAGAAGGGATAAATCCGGGCAAATTTAATAAATGGGACTACTGCTAGGGAAGTTACAGTGTTAATTAAAGTTAATTGCGTTTTTCCGGTATATAGGTGGCTGATTAGGCTGTTGAGTGGCAATATTCACTCCAGGCCTCAATAACCGCATATATATGGGGGCCTGAAACCCCTTTAAGGAGGCTTTTTTACAGGAAAAGCCGCTTTACCGTTATTAATAATAATGTGCCAAACCCTTGATGGGCGCTCGTTTCATTGATCTACAACTAAAGTATATGACGTAAAATTTGCGTGCGTTCTTGTCAATTCAATAAAAATTATATTTTTGCACTCAAGTTTTAAACCAAAAACACTTAAAATTATGTCAGACATTGCATCAAGAGTTAAAAAGATCATTATTGACAAATTGGGCGTTGACGAAGCCGAGGTAACTCCTGAAGCCAGCTTTACCAACGACCTGGGCGCTGACTCTTTGGATACGGTAGAACTGATCATGGAATTCGAAAAAGAATTCAACATCTCCATTCCTGACGAACAAGCTGAAACTATTACTACTGTTGGCCAGGCAGTTGCCTACCTGGAAGAACATGTGAAATAATCCTACTTAATCAGATTTGTTTTAATGCAACCAAGACGAGTAGTCGTTACAGGTTTAGGCGCACTTACACCGCTCGGCAATTCTGTTTCCGATTTCTGGAAGGGATTGACGGACGGTGTATCCGGTGCCGGCCCTATTACACTTTTTGATGCTGCCAAGTTCAAGACCCGTTTTGCTTGCGAACTGAAGAACTTTGACGCTACCAATTTCCTGGATAAAAAGGATGCCCGCAAGATGGATCCTTTTACGCAGACGGCCGTTATAGCCGCTGACCAGGCCGTACAAGATGCCGGGATTGACCGCAATACTGTTAATACAGACAGGGTTGGGGTGATCTGGGCTTCCGGTATTGGCGGTATGATCAACTTTTGCCAGGAAATGAAAGAGTTTGGTCAGGGAGACGGAACTCCCCGTTTCAGTCCTTTCCTGATCCCCCGCTTAATTCTCGATATCGCAGCCGGGCATATTTCCATCCGCCACGGATTCAGAGGCCCTAACTTCTCAGTTGTTTCTGCCTGCGCTTCTGCTACAAATGCTATTATTGAGGCTATGCTGTACATACAGTATGGCAAAGCAGATGTAATGATCACCGGAGGATCAGAAAATGTTATTAACGAAGCCTGTATAGGTGGGTTTAATGCCATGAAAGCCCTTTCCGAAAGAAACGATGACCCGGCAACTGCTTCCCGTCCCTTTGATCTTGACAGAGATGGCTTTGTCATGGGTGAAGGCGCCGGTGGGCTGGTGTTAGAATCCTATGAACATGCGACGGCAAGAGGTGCTAAAATTTACGCTGAACTGGCCGGAGGCGGTGCAACTGCAGATGCCTATCACCTTACAGCGCCACATCCGGAAGGATTAGGTGCAATGAATGTAATGCGGCTAGCCTTGGCAGATGCGGGAATGCAACCCCATGATATTGATTATATTAATGTGCACGGAACTTCCACTCCTCTCGGAGATGTAGCGGAAGTAAAAGCGATACAACAGGTTTTTGGGGAACATGCTTACAACATGAACATCAGTTCCACAAAATCCATGACCGGGCACCTGTTGGGAGCTGCGGGAGCAATCGAATCCATAGCAGCAATTATGTCTATAATACATGGCATTGTACCTCCTACCATCAATCATTTTACAAAGGATCCCGAACTGGATCCCAAATTAAATTTTACCTTTAACGTCGCACAACGTAGAGAAATCAACGCTGCATTAAGTAACACCTTCGGATTTGGTGGCCATAATGCATCAGTTATTTTCAAAAAATTTGTTGCTTGATTGTGTGAAATTACTGCCAGGATTTTTATATCGATTCGTTCCTAAAAAAAGGAGCCTTTACAAGGACCTTTACAATTTGCTGGGGTTTGCCCCGGGCAACTTCTCATTGTATGAGGTAGCACTCAGCCACAGGTCCAGCAAGGAAAAATTCCTTGAAAGCAATGAACGCCTGGAATATCTTGGCGATGCAATACTTGGCGCTATCATCGGCGACTACCTCTTCAAAAAGTATCCTTACAAAACAGAAGGTTACCTGACCGAAATGCGGTCTAAGATCGTTAACCGTCAGCAGCTTAATGATATTGCTATCAAAATGGGTCTGCGTAAACTGACCATCTACGATAAATACAACAGCTTCCTGAAGATCAGCCAGATCTTTGGTAATACCCTCGAAGCACTGGTCGGCGCTGTATACCTGGACAAAGGTTACAACAGGACCAAACAATTCGTACATCAACGCCTTATCGTTCCCTACATCGACCTGGAACAGCTCGAGAATGTAGAGATGAACCATAAGAACAAGTTGTACGGATGGGCCAATAAACACGGCAAGACCCTGGAGTTCGACCTGCTGGAAGAACAAATGGACAATGGCCGTCGCATATTCACCGTAGGCGCCGTGGTAGATGGTGAACTGATATGCAGTGGCAAAGCCTTCAATAAAAAGGACGCCAGCCAGATAGCCGCCCAGCAGGCCATTGAACTGTTAGGTCTCGGCGAAAAATAATCAACCGGATTTATAGTCTGCTGTACTAATAGTCAGCTGTATTTATAATCGACATATTAATAATCAGCCGTATTACTTACTTTACAGGTTGCCGCAGGATCGTTCTCATCCTTTCCGGCGCTGTTTTGCGCGGATCTGAAAGATAGATCTCGTGATGTCTGCCATTCCACGTCAGGCCTTCCTTCTTCATAAAATCTTCCATTACTTTCAATGTGGCCGGTTCTTCGGAATAGGGCCCGGTATGCAGTATCTGCACACTTTTTCCTTCTGCCAGCGCAATCAGCGATACCTGTTGTAACAGCGGCAATTGTTTCTTCACGAATGCCGCTTTTAACGTTTGCTGCACCACCGCGCTGACCACATAATCCGGCATGCGGATCAGTAATTGCCACTGCCATTCCTCCCTGGGTACTGCAAGCGGATTGTGCGTGTTGGTGTTCACCCACCAGGTGCCTTCCAGTTTGCTGACAGTAAAATCCTGCCCGGATTGTTTGTATATATTTTTTATGCTGTAAGCGGCAGTATATAATGCCTGCGTACTGGCAGCAAACAGGGGGCCGTTGGGGTCTCCCTGGCCATTGATGGCAATGTAATGACCGGCAGGCACGAAGATAATTGCCGGCTGCGCCTGCGCAGTATAAAGCGCTTTATGCAGGCTGATAAGGTCTGTTTTTGACATAGACATTGTTTTAGTATAACATGGGTTAGTATTGCGTTTAATCTTATGCGTTATAACGCACGTCTTCTCAGACAGCGCGAACTGGTGCACGCTACCAATAACCAGCAATAACCAGTGGCACCATAAATGTAGTTTCATCAGTAAAGCATTATTTTACTGATACAAAGAAAAACAGGGGAAGTGACAGCCTTATGTCAGGAGTGAGCGCGGGGTTCTAAATAATGTTGTTTTATTTCCATTGCCAGTATCTGCATCCTTTCCGTGAGCTCGGCAGGTGCAATAATTTCAGGTGCTGCACCCCATGTAAGCAGCCAGCGGCCGAACCATATGAGGCAGGGCGCCATAAAGGTCATTTCGGTGCATTCTCCCACCGTCCGCTCTTCGATGAGGCCATAATAGAACTTCTGATCTCCTATACGACGGGCAAATGCAGCCGGGAAGCGGACCTTCACCTCATGGGGCTGTGTGTCGTATTCGCCATATTTATCTATATACTCTTTGAGGGTAATATGCCGGTTCCTGTCGTAGGTCTCTGCAGAAACGGAAACGTTCTTAATACGGTCCATCCGGAAGTTCCGGTAGCCATGCCGCAGGCGGCACCAGGCAATCAGGTACCAGTTGCCACTCATGAAAATGATCCCGATCGGTTCTACCTCTCTTTTCGTAAGTGTCTCATTATGAAGGGCAAAATAATCCAGCTGGAGTATCTGCTGCTTGCCCAGCGCGTATTGGATGTCAGAAAGAAAACGGTTGGGGAATTCTTCGCCCACCGGCGGACGACGGCTCACCACCGCAATATTGTCTTCCAGCGATTCGAGGAAATCTTTTTCGCTGCCTCTCAGTACAGCCTTGATCTTCTGCATGGCATTACTGAATTCCTTCCTGTTGGAATGGTCACTCAGGTTGGCCATCAGCTTTTCACCGGTCAGCAATGCAGCGGCCTCTTCCCTGCTGAACATGACAGGGGGCAGGTGGTAGCCTTCCACCAGGTAATAACCTGTACCTGCTTCTGCGCCTACAGGCACGCCAGCTTCCTGGAGCGCCCTGACGTCCCGGTATACTGTACGAAGGCTGATGTCGAAACGCTCCGCTATTTCGGCGGCACGTACTACTTTTTTGCCCTGTAGCTGGATAAGAATCGCAGAAAGACGGTCAATCCTGTTCATATGACGGCAAGTTAGAATAAAAATGAAAAAAAATCCGGGGGCGATTAAACTTCCGTTATAATAGCCAGTCTTAGATACAACAAATATTTGAGGGAGACATTTTCGGAGCACGATATCGGTGATGACAGACAGGAATAAATTGTTCTTTCCCTGGAAAATATTTAAAGAATTTGATGCTACAGTACAGAATATAGGTTAAATGGTAAGCCCCTGCAATTTTTTGCGGGGGCCTGTTTTTTTATGCCAACCACCATCCCATACTGAAACCGGGCTACTTCGCATAAAAAAACCGCAGCAGCACCAACCGCGATCCCTGGCTACTTCGCATGATACTCCGCAGCAGCGCAGAGCAACTCCGCATAACACCCCCGCAGATCCGCCAAATTATTTAAAATCATTAACTTACGATTAACAGATAGCAGACTGATTCATCCTATTTTTGATATAGCAAAATTCAAATGAGTTTTTTAATGGTTAATTTGGGGAGGGCCTGATTTTCATCAGGCCCCTTTTATTTTCTGCCTGTATCATTAAATTTTTATAGCTTGTACTTTAGATGCAATAGCCTGAACTGTTGTACCTTAAACGAGGAAAGTAAATTGGCGGGGTCCGAAAATATCAACCGTGCATCCATAGCGGACCACGAGCTGTGGATAGCTTTTAAGCAAGGAAATAAAGAGGCCTTCAGTGAAATGTACCAGCGATATGCAGGTACCTTATATAACTATGGCTATCACCTTGTACCTGATGCCGCCCTGGTACAAGATGCCATGCAGGACCTGTTCGCCGACCTCTGGCGTACCCGTCATAACCTGTCAGACACCAGCTCTATCAAATATTACCTTTTCAGGTCTTTACGCCGCCGTTTGCACCGGATGGCCGATATCAGGCCGGTACCCGCTATCACTCCCCTGCAAACAGAATCTATCGAAGAGCTTAAAATAAAAACAGAAGAATACCTGTTGCTGTCACAGCGGCTGCAGCAACTGATGTCCCGCCTGCCCGAACGGCAGCAGGAAGTGATCCGCCTGCGTTTTTACGATAATTTCAGCTGGGAAGAAATAGCCGGCATCCTGCAGATCAATGAGCAATCTGTGAGAAACCTCGTACAACGCGCTATTGTCAAGCTACGTGAAGGATGGAAATAGCGAAGGACATTTGGGCATCACCAGGACGAGTGACACAACATTATTCAAAGATGACCGGCTTCCGGTAAATCAAAAGCAGCAAATAAATTTTTCAGGAAAAGTGAGTTAAAACAACGCACACCTGTCTTTATAATTATAATTACTGTCGGAAAGGCATTTAATGCTATGGATTATTCAGCATACGATACAGCAGATTTTGTCTGTGACGATTCTTTTGTGGCATGGGTAAAGGAAGGTAAGGATAGCGCTCACTGGGAACAGGTGATAACACAACACCCGGGTAAGCAGGAAGTCATGTTACAGGCAAGGGCCATTATTCTGGCAGCAGCACAGCTACCGGCCTTTCAGTTGAAAGAGCAGGAACAGCTAAAAATGTGGAATGAGATCAGCAACCAGATAGATACTACAGCGGCAGCACCTGTAAAGAAAAGCCGTTCTATCTACTGGTATTGGGCCGCAGCTGCAGTATGTATCATGGCAGGGGCTGCCCTGTGGTGGATGCGCCCGGAGAAAGAGCCGGCAGTGGTATATACCCGTTTGCTGCGGGAAGCAAAGCTCGAGGGCAATAAACGCATAGAGGAAGTAAATGAAGGAAAGGAGCTTCGCACGGTGAAATTGCCCGATGGCAGTTCCGTGGTGTTACAACCGGGCGCCAGGATAAGCTACCCGGTATGCAGGGGAAGCAATTGCAAACGCGAAGTATACCTTTCCGGCGCTGCATTTTTCGAAGTGTCGCGTAATACCCTGCAACCTTTCATTGTATATGCAAATGAAATGGTGATCAACGTACTGGGTACCAGCTTCCGTGTGAAAGCATATGATGCCGACAGCCTCGTGGAAGTATATGTAAAAACAGGAAAAATAGCGTTATCAGTACAGCCATTGGGAACTAAGGTAGTCTCCAATGTTTCAGCCAATCAGCAGGCTATATTGCAGAGAAATACACTTGTCGTATCGGTACAGTCGTCCGGGCAATATCAGGCGGACCCGCAGGCCCCGGAGCCAATCACTTATTCTTTCGTATTCAATGATGCTCCGGTAGATAGTGTTATGAAGACAATTGAAAACGCCTATGGTGTGCACATTCACTATGACAAGGCCTTACTGGCGGATTGCAGGTTGACCGCGTCACTGACCGACGAACCACTATATGAAAAGATACGCCTGATCTGCAGGGCGCTGGAGGCGGAATGTATCATTGAAGGAAATGATATCACCCTCTCAGCAAAAGGATGTCATCGTTATTGAAAACTAAACCAGGATCTAAAATGAACACTAGCACTTAATGAAAATAGCCAGCGGTATGGCCGTACCACTGGCTATGACTAATGTCACGTTGCCTTATACCCGCTCCACTGGGATAAGACAGCCCTTCTATTTCCCATTATTAAGGAACACAATCCAAGTTATGAAAAAAAGATTACGAAACCGTGATTTAATCTTTCACGTTACGCGTACATGTGCCTGTCAGCTGCTGCTTGCAGTGTTGTTTACCACCTTCGCCTTTGCAGGCACCAGCAAAGCCCAGGAAATACTCCAACAGAAAATTTCCCTGGAGCTGAAGCAACAGCCAATCGGCAAAGTCCTGAACCAGATAGAGAAGCTGGTCGACGTTAAATTCCTTTACAGTTCTTCACTGATCCAGTCAGACCGCAAGGTGGATGTAGTGGCCGAAAATGAAACATTGGCCAACATCCTGAATGGCTTATTATCCCCTTTGCAACTACAGTACCATGTGTCTGGTCGTCAGATCGTGCTAAATCGATTACGCGCCCCTGCACCGGACCCCGGTATGCAGCCGGTAAGGATCAGTGGTAAGGTGACTGACGATAAAGGTCAGCCACTGCCAGGCGTCAGCGTAAAACTAAAAGGCACTTCCACCGGCGCTACTACAGATGCCGGCGGCGCCTATGCTTTCAATGTGCCTGCCTTAAGTGGTATCCTGGTATTTACTTATGTTGGCTTTGCCTCCAAAGAGATCGAGATCAACGGTAAAGATAATGTGAATGCCACACTGGAAGCCTCGTCCACATCGCTCGGCGATGTGGTGATCGTGGGGTACGGCGCACAGAGAAAAGAATCGCTGACAGGCGCTATTGCTTCTGTTACCAGTAAAGACCTGAACGGCATACATGCGGGCGCTACCGTTAGTGCCGGCCTGGCTGGTAAAATAGCAGGCGTATCTTTCCGCTTTTCTGATGGCCGCCCCGGCGCCAGCGCCTCTATACAGATCAGGAACATGGGCAATCCCTTGTATGTAATAGATGGTATTCAGCAGGATGAAGGCCAGTTCAATAACATCGCGCCCAACGACATTGAAAGCATTACCGTGCTGAAGGATGCTTCTGCTGCCATCTACGGTTTGCGTGCTGCCAACGGCGTGGTTGTAGTAACTACGAAACGCGGTAAACTGGGTAGTCGTAACACCATCAACGTAAACGTTTACAGAGGCTGGCAGAACTGGACGCGCTTTCCTAAAACGACCAATGCCTATCAGTGGATGGTGGGTAAAGCAGATGCCGACATGAACCAATATGGCAATACCTCCATCACACAGGCAGAGCTGGATAAATGGAAACAGGGAACAGAGACCGGCTATAAAAGCTTTGACTGGTATAAGTTCATCGTAAAAGGCAATTCTCCGCTTACACAGATGAACCTCAATTTTACCGGTGGTTCTGAAAGGATCAACTACTACGTATCTGCTACGCATCTGAAACAGTATTCAGTGCTTGGAAGAGAATTCACATTCGAGCGTACCAACGTTCAAAGCAATATAGAAGCCCGCGTGTCCGATCGTTTTAAGATCGGTGCGCAGATCAACGGGCGTGTTGAAACCCGCGATCAGCCAGGCGTACCGGGTGGTGATGACTATTGGGCTGCCCGTTTTGCCATACTCCGTAACCGGCCTACCGAGCGCGCCTACGCCAATGATAATCCTGAATATCCCAATGACATTGGCCACAACACAGAGAACTGGGCTGTGCAGAATAAGAAATTGTCCGGCTACTGGCGCAGTGACTGGCGCGTACTACAATCCAACCTGACAGCCGAATACCAGTTCCCGCTGGAAGGGCTGACAGCAAGGGGGCTGTTCTCTTATTACTATGCCAATGAAATTATGAACGGGCATGAATATACTTACAAGGTATATACTTTTAACCCGGCAGACAGTACCTATAATGTAACAGGCGGTAGCTCCAATCCTTATCGCGAAAGACGCAACAGGACTATCCTCACACCTACTATCCAGGTACAGCTCAATTACAATAAAGTGTTCGGTCAGCATACCGTTGGCGCTACACTGGTGGCTGAGCGCATTAAAAGAAGGGACCTGAGCTC
Organism: Chitinophaga filiformis; assembly: GCF_023100805.1. Lineage (NCBI taxonomy): Bacteria > Pseudomonadati > Bacteroidota > Chitinophagia > Chitinophagales > Chitinophagaceae > Chitinophaga > Chitinophaga filiformis. The sequence continues at coordinate 435,418 of NZ_CP095855.1, read as the reverse complement.
TTATGTGCATTCTGTGCCCAATACCAATCAGCTGCCATTGATCTATTTCTCCACAATGGATACTTACAATGATGCTGATGGTACTGAAGCCCGCCTGGGTTATATCGGTCGCCTGAACTATAACTATGCCGGCAAATACTACCTCGAGGTGTCTGCCCGTCGTGATGCTTCCTGGAAATTTGCGCCCGATAAAAGGTGGGGTACCTTCCCCGCTATATCTGGTGGATGGCGTGTAAGTGAAGAGAAGTTCTTCAGCTTTGTGAGCCGTAAAGTGCTGAGTGAACTGAAACTCCGTGCTTCTTATGGAAAGCTGGGTGATGATGATGTAGGCATTGGCCCGTACGACTACCTGGCCGGTTATAACTACAACGCCTCTACTGTGATACTGGATGGAAATGCGGTAATCGGCTCCGGCAATAAAGGCGTTCCGATCAGGAACATTTCATGGTTTGTGAGCAGGACCCTGGATATTGGCCTTGATTATGGTTTCCTGGACAGCAAGATCACTGGTGCTATAGACGTTTTCAACCGCAGAAGAACAGGACTGCTGGGCGCAAAATATGATATACTGGTGCCCAGTGAGCTGGGCTATTCCCTCCCTTCTGAAAACGTGAACAGCGACCAGGTAGCAGGTATAGAAGGTTCCATTGCATGGTCTACCAAAATTCAGAAAGTGGCACTGAATATAGGCGGTAATATCTCTTATGCCAGGAATAAATCACTGCATACTTACAAGCCGGTATACAACAACTCCTGGGATCACTACCGCAATTCTGTACAGGAAAGGTTCAGTAACACTTTCTGGGGATACGAGGTGCAGGGACAGTTCCAGTCGCAGGAAGAGATCAACAAGTACCCTGTGAACGTGGATGGCGCCGGCAATAAAACATTACTGCCTGGCGATCTTATCTATAAAGACCTTAACCACGATGGCCTGATCAACGATATGGACATGCGTCCCATCGGCTATGGCACAGGCAGAAACCCAATTGTGAACTTCGGTCTGAACTTCGCGGCTTCATGGAATGGGTTTGATGCACGCATTGATTTCTCCGGTGGTGGCGGTTATTCCTTCAACCGCGACTGGGAAATGCGTAACCCTTATCAGAACGGTGGTAACCTCCTGCTGGACCTGTATGAAGATCGCTGGCACAGGGAGAACCCGCTGGATCTGAACAGCCGCTGGATACCAGGGAAATATCCTGCGCTTCGCTTCAATAATCATGATCACAGCAGCTTTAACAGGAACTCCGACTTCTGGCTGGTGAATGTAAAATACCTCCGCGCCAGAACCATCGAATTGGGATATACCCTTCCCAAAGACCTGCTCAACCGTGTGAAAATAGAAAGGGCCCGTTTCTATGTGAACGCCTACAACCTGTTTTCTATCGACAACATGAAGGGCATCGGTATTGACGCTGAGATTGTGGACGATAACGGTCTTACCTATCCGCAGAGCAAATTTGTGAACATTGGTTTTGAACTTTCTCTCTGATCTTTTAACTGCATTATAGCATGAAAAAATATTTGCTGGCAATAGCAGCTGCCCTTATAATGATATCCGGATGTGTAAAGGATGATGAATTCCTCAGCACAGATCCGAAAGACCTGCTTACTGACGAAGCGGTATGGAAAAGCCCGGACCTGGTGTTATCTGTACTTGCTGATCTTTATAACCGCTATCCTGAACAGCAAACCATTACCAACTGGGCTGAGTTCACCAATTTTGATGAAGCATTTCCTTCTGAATCCGGCCAGTATTGGAGAACGAAACAGGTAGATTATCCGTACGACTGGTGGAATCTATGGGATTATGGATACATCCGCGACCTGAATCTTTTTGTACAGAAATGCAGTGCTGCAAATGAACTGGAAGCTGGTGTACGTGCCCGTTTTGTAGCAGAAGCACGTTTGCTGCGCGCTGCTATTTACTTTGAAGAAGTAAAGCGTATGGGGGGAGTACCGCTGATACTGGAGCCGATGGAATATAATTTCAGCGGAGATCCTGCTTATCTGCAACATGCAAGGGCGAAAGAATCAGAGATCTACGATTTTGTGATCAGTGAGATGGACAGCGTTAAAACCGTACTGCCGGATGATGCCGGTATTAAATCGCGCGCTACCAAATGGCTGGCACTGGCCATGCAATCCAGGGCAGCATTGTATGCCGCATCCATTGCAAAGTATGGGGTGAATACGCCCTCCGTATCATTGCCCGGAGGGGAAGTAGGTATCCCGGCCGATAAAGCAGCGTCTTATTATCAGAAAGCGCTGAATGCAGCCGGGGAGATCATCAGCAGTGGCAGGTATTCGTTATATAAAAAGAAAGCAGAAGACCTGGAAGAGAACTTCGCGGCGCTTTTCTACGATAAAGCCAATAACCCGGAAGTGATCTTTGCGCAGGACTTTAAACTGAAATCCGGCAAGACACAGGAATGGACACTCGTTAACCAGCCCTGGTCATCGGCCGAAGAGCAACAGGGCGGCAGGGTGAATCCCTCGCTTAACCTCGCGCTGCTGTATGAGAAACTGGATAATACTTATAGTCCCTTTGCGACCAATAACGGGAACGACTACGTGTACTACAATGATCCTAAAGATATTTTTGCCGGCAGAGATGCGCGTCTTGGAGGTACGATCATCCTGCCTGGCACCAAATTTAAAGGTGTACCGCTGGATATCTGGGCAGGTGTCATGTACTGGAAAGACGGAAAGTACAACATTATCACCGGCGATAACTTCGGAGACCTGGACAGTATTCCGGTAGCCGGCGCCCCTAAAAGCTCCCAGGTGGTAGGCACCGACGGACCGGTAGACGGATTGCAGTTCAGCGCCCAGACAGGTTTCTTTGTGCGTAAGTTCATGGACCCTACGGTAGGCTCCGGCCAGATCGGTACCCGCAGTGATGTATGGTGGGTACGTTACCGTTATGCAGAAGTATTACTGAACGCTGCTGAAGCAGCTTTTGAACTGGGACAGCCAGGCCTTTCATCCACTTATATTAACCAGCTGAGAGAGCGGGCTGGTTTTTCAACCCCATTGCCGGAGGCCGCCATTTCCTTCGACAGGATTGTTCATGAAAGACGCGTGGAACTGGCCTTTGAAGGGCATGAAATGTTTGACAACAAGAGATGGCGCCTGGCGCATAAAGTATGGAATGGAGAGACCATATCGGCGGCAGACGTGGTGAGCAACATTGGGAGAGCAGATAAGGTCAATACCATGATTTACGGGCTATGGGGATATAAGATATTCAACCCGGGAAATCCTAACCATGGAAAATGGGTATACAGGGTGGTGAAACCATCCAATGTGACCGCCGCCCACCGTTTCAATTTCGGAAACTATTATTCCCGCATCGGTTCAGACATTCTCAGTAACAATCCCAAACTGGTAAAGAATCCCAACAACTAAAAAAAGGCGACATGAAAAAGATATTTGTATATACAACATTGATACTGACTGCCTTTTCCTGCAGGAAAGACAATTACGAGGCGCCATCGGCTGTGCTGTCGGGGCATATAACCTACCAGGGAGTGCCGGTGAATGTCAGTTCAAAAGATGTAACTTTCGAATTGTGGGAACCCGGCTGGGGTAAGAACGGCGCCATTAATGTAGCTGTAAATGAAGATGGCTCTTACTCCGCATTGTTGTTCAACGGTAACTATAAACTGATCATCCCTCCGTCCCAGGGACCTTTCAGGTCCATTACCGATCCGGAGACCAAGTCAGACACGATGCTGCTGACTATCAATGGGACCCGGCAGATGGACATTGAGGTGATGCCCTATTATATGGTCAGGGATGCCAAAATGGAATTGGGCGGTACCAGGGCGGTCAACAGCAGCTGCCGCCTGGAGAAGATCATCACCGACGCAAATGCCAGGAACGTGGAAACCGTGTTCCTGTACCTGAACCAGACCCGGTTTGTAGATGCGACCAATTACATTGCGCGCGCTTCCCTGGCTGGAACCGATATCAGCGATCCTGCCAATGTACACCTGAGTGTGAATATTCCTGATGTCATTTCAGGGAATGGTATCACGGGCAACCAGGACTATGTATTTGCGCGTATCGGCGTAAAGATCAGTGGTGTGGAAGACCTGTTGTTTTCTGAGGTGCAGCAGATTAACATTAAATAATGATGATAAGAACATTTATTTTCCTCCTGCTCCTGGCAGGAACTGTGGCGCAGGCGCAGGATACTTTCCGTAATCCGCTGTTGTCCAAAGGACCTGATCCCTGGTGCGTCTATAAGGACGGTTACTATTATTATATGCACACCATGGGCGATCACCTGGAGCTCTGGAAAACGAAGAACATCGCTTTCCTGAAAGATGCAGCACATAAGACGATATGGACGCCGCCTGCAGCCGGGCCTTTTTCAAGGGATATCTGGGCGCCGGAGATCCACTTTCTCAGGGGTAAATGGTATGTCTATTTTGCGGCCGATGGCGGTGATAATCAGTATCACCGGATATATGCCCTGGAGAATAGTTCGGCCGATCCGATGAAGGGCGATTGGGTCTTCAAAAGCAAGGTAGCGGACGTGGAAGATAAATGGGCGATCGATGCAAGTGTTTTTGAACATCGCGGAAACTTATATATGATCTGGTCCGGATGGGAAGGCAACAGGAATGGCCGGCAGGATATTTATATCGCAGCCATGAAAGACCCGCTGACAATCAAAGGAAAAAGGGTAAGGATATCAAAGCCGGAATACGCGTGGGAAACGAAAGGAGACATAGGCGATCCCAATCTCCGGCATATAGATGTGAACGAAGGGCCGGAAATGCTGAAATACGGGAAGAAGCTGTTCATAGTATATTCAGGATCAGCCTGCTGGACAGACGACTATGCATTAGGTATACTTGCTGCAGATGAAGACAGCGATCTGCTGGACCCTGCATCCTGGAAGAAGAAGCCTGAATCAGTGTTCAGGCAATCAGTTGAAAATAATGTATATGCACCAGGACATAACTCTTTCTTTACTTCACCGGATGGGAAGGAGTACTGGATACTTTATCATGCGAACGATCATCCCGGCGATGGCTGCGGAGATAAACGCTCGCCGCGTATCCAGCGTTTTACCTGGGATAAGGACGGGTGGCCTGTATTTGGGAAGCCTGTCAGCACCGACTCTTTATTAAAAAGTCCCCGCACATAGCGGGGACTTTTGCTTTCTGACTATTTTTTTCAAGGATTAAACGATCGTGGTATTGTTAGATTGGCAAAGCTGTGTTAACTTTTGTTAATGAATTTATCGGTTCGTGCCCAAACGCTGGTACTGCCGTTTATTTTCAACCTGTTTTATGTAGATTTAGATAGTTTATACTTTATCAGTTTATCATCATGCCGTCAATCGTTTTACATTACGTTATCATTGCGAGCATTACAGTTATGTTTATTTTAGTGAATAGGTTCTACGGTCACAAGACTAGCATCAACTGGAAGGAGAACAATGAACAGCTTTAAGAGCCACGCATCAGGTAACCCCCGCGTTATAGAGTAGCATCAAGCTTCTGTACTGAAGATGCAGTTTATATCCTATGCCTATACCTTCAGCAGTAGTGTCGTACACGCTATTTTTTATTAGTCTACAAAAATAATGGACTATTTTTTGGAAAATAGGATCTGCCATTCTATCTTTGTTATCACCACCCTAATTAAGCCACCATTAATTAGTTGATTTATTGAAATTAACTAACACTGTTCAACATGTACAACTTCCTTCGTTCTTCCGGCTGTATGCCCTGTTGTTGTAGCTAATCCTGCCTTTAGCAAGGCGTTTCCCATTCATTTGTCAGATATACTCTACAGCTGACCGCTAAGCGGAAGGAGATCGCCATGCCCTGAACTATCAACCATTCAAACCAAATCTACTCTCATGAAGACAATTACCCGCATTGGAGTAAAAGGCCTGCTGGCCACTGTACTTCTCAGCAGCACTGTACTCGCAGCAGAGAAAAAGCCTCTCTTCTTAAAAGAAGGCGTATGGCGTGGCGTTTTTACTGTCAACGAAGCCACAGTGCCCTTCAATTTTGAACTGAAGGGGAAAGACCCTGAGCATGCTGTTTTTACACTCATCAACGGTCAACGCCGCGATGAGTTTAAAGTGAAGCGTATTGCAGACGATTCACTGTTTATCAAGATGAATACTTACGACGCTGCACTGGTGGCAAAGGTCGAATCGGATGGCCGCATTACCGGTGAATACAGAAGCCTGGTGCCTAATTTCCGCGGCAATGCATTGCCTTTCGTCGCAGAAGCCGGTAAGAAATACCGCTTTGTGGAGCCGGGAAAAAATGTCAAACCTGCATACGATCTCTCCGGCAAATGGGAACTGCAGATCTATAGTAAAGACCCTACGCCCAACCGTATCGGATTACTGAAACAGGAAGGCAATAAACTGACCGGTGTGATCATGTCGGTAGTGGGCGACAGCCGTGAACTGGAAGGTACTGTACAGGGCGACCAGTTTGAGTTGTCCGGGTTTACAGGTCCGAGCCCTATTTATATAAAAGGAAAGATCAATGATGATCAGTCTTTCAGCGGAGAGCTGAGCCTGGGCATCTACAACAATGTAAAGTTTGACGGCAATAAAAATGCGGAAGCAGAATTGCCGGACCCATACAAACTGACTTATCTCAAAGAAGGATATAATAAGCTGGATTTTACTTTGCCCGATCTGAACGGCAAACAGGTTTCACTGAGTGATGCCAAGTACAAAGGCAAGGTGGTCATCGTAGAGATCATTGGCACCTGGTGCCCTAATTGTACAGACCAGACAGCATTCCTTGCTCCCTGGTTCAAAAAGAACAAAGCGCGTGGCGTAGAGGCTATTGCCATTGGTTTTGAGCAGAAAGATGATCTCGAATATGCCAGGTATACACTGGGTAAATTAAAAGATAAATACGGAATTGAATATGATATTCTTTTTGGTGGCATTGCTGATAAGAAAGTGGCTTCGGAAAAACTTCCGGCCCTCAACCGCATGATGGCCTTCCCTACTACCATCATTATTGATCGTAAAGGAGAAGTAAGGCAGATCCATACAGGTTATACTGGAGAAGTAACCGGTCAGTACTTCCAGTCATATGTGGAGAAATGGAACAAAGACCTGGATGAGCTGATCGGAGAACCAGCTCCGCAGGATGTTGCCAGCCTGCATTAAACAATACTATATCATCGGATGATGATCACATATGTTCCCGGTTCTACATGTTGTTTCTGTTGTCATGCCTGTAGGGCTGTGCTGACGGCCTTACAGGCTCTTTAAAATGCGAATTATTATGAAACTCTTCCAACACGCAGCCTCCTTTGCGTCTATAGGTGTAATAGCTGTCATCACAGCATTTACTGTACAGGTAAAAAATACACAGGCCATACCTGCAACTGTTAATGATAATATTATTGCAGCGAATAAAGTAACGGCATTCCAGGTAGATAATAAAAACAGTAAACTGCTGTGGACTGCACGCAAAGTAACGGGCGAGCATACAGGTACTATCAACATCAGCAGCGGCACATTGAATGTAGAGAACAGCGCTTTAAAAAGCGGCAGTTTCAAACTGGATACACGTAGTATCACAGTGACAGATATTAAAGATGCCGAGGGCAATGCGAAGCTTACAGGACATCTGAAAAGTGATGATTTCTTTGCGGTGGAAAGATATCCTTCAGCCGATTTCGTTATCACAGGTATCAAACCTCATGGCGGTAACGAATATAATCTGACAGGTAAACTAACCATCAAAGGAATTACCAACGATATCAGTTTCCCCGCTACCATCAAAGTAGATAAAGATAAACTGACTGCTGCGGCAAAGGTGAAAATAGACAGGACGAAGTATGACATCAAATACCGTTCGAAAAACTATTTTGAAAACCTGGGCGACAAAGCTATCTACGACGATTTCGATCTGGATATAACATTGGTGGCAAATGCACAGTAATGAAGCAGTGGTATATAGCTGGCATATTAACATGTGCCGTCATGTTGCTGGCCTTTCATTCAGAGCAACCGTTAACACGTGCACAACTGGGAGAACAGTTGTTCTTCGATCCGATATTATCCGGAGACAGGACCATCAGTTGCGCTTCCTGCCATAAACCGCAGTTTGCATTTGCAGACACTGTTGCATTCAGCCAGGGCATTCATGGTCAGCTCACCAGGCGGAATACGCCTTCTATCACCAATCAGCGTGGCAGGCCCAGTTTCTTTTGGGATGGGCGCAGTGCTTCGCTGGAAGAGCAGGCAAAGCAACCGATCATCTCAGCAGCTGAAATGGGCTTGCCTATAGAGGAAGCGGTAAAACGGCTGAATGCAGACAGTAGTTATGTGCGTGCTTTCAGGACATTGTTCAACAGCGTGCCGACTGAAAGAAATCTGCTAAACGCGCTCGCAGCATATGAGCGCACACTGGAAACAGCCAACAGTCCTTATGACAGATATATTAACGGAGACGATCATGCCATTTCGCCGGAGGCCGCCAGGGGCAGGTTGTTATTCATCGGCAAAGCAAATTGCAGCAATTGCCATTCCGGGGAAGATTTCACTGCCGACCGCTTTAAGAACATCGGTTTGTACAATGGCACTACACTGGCAGATGCCGGGCGCTTTGAAGTAACAAAAGACAGTGCCCAAATGGGTTTCTTCAAAGTGCCCGGTCTCCGGAATGTAGCCGTTACCGCGCCTTACATGCATAACGGTATGTTTAAGACGCTGCGTGAAGTGATACAATACTATAACAAACCGGATGCGATTGTAGACAATGGTATCAAACGGGATCTTTCACTAAATACACCATTGAACTTAACAGACACAGAAATAAACGAACTGGAGGCATTTCTAAAAACATTGACAGACGACCGTTTCATCAACCAATAATCAGTCCGCCGCAGGCGGAAACCTTATCTTATAACTTAATAAACATGAGAATCTTTACTATCAGTTTTTTACTGCTGGTTGCAGGCAATATTGCGCAGGCACAGTCGCAGGAGAAGGATACACTTACCCGGCGTCATCTGGGTGAAGTGCAGATAGTTGGTTCCCGTAGCGTGACCCGTACGCGGCTGAATGCGCCGGTACCGGTAGATGTCATTAACCTGAGGTCTTTACAGGAAAACGCCCCACAGACAAGTGTTACTCAATTGCTGCAGTACATCTCGCCCTCCTTTCACTCAGTGAATGGCAGCAACGCCGGCGATGCAGGTTCCGCACTCAATCTTGCGCAATTAAAGGGATTGGGTGTGGACCAGCTGCTGGTGCTTGTAAACGGGAAAAGAAGGCATAAGAGCGCCAATATCAACTGGGGAGGCCTGGGTAACGGGGCTACAGGATATGACCTGAATGCCATCCCTTCAGGAGCAATAGAGCGCATTGAAATACTCAGGGATGGCGCTGCGGCACAATACGGTTCTGACGCTATTGCAGGCGTGATCAACATCGTACTGAAGAAGTCAACAGATGATATTAACGTCAGTTCAACTGCCAGCGTAAGGCGCCGGGGCGACGGATTAACAACACGCTCCAACATCAGCTACGGCATTAAGATAGGACAGCAGGGAGGTTACCTGCACCTCACCGCCGAATTTGCCACACAGGGTATTGCATTGCCGGCAGGCCGGAAGGATGCGGGGTTGTATAATGGGCCTATCTACGGTGGCGGCGCCAATACCCGCGGCTATGATGCCATCTACACAAAAGAAATAGATGACGCCATACTGGCCAGCCGTGGTATAGACCGTCATTACTTTGACCAGCGGGGCGGCGGGTCTAACAAGGCCAAAGATGCACTGCTGGCATTCAACGCAGCCGTTCCTCTCAAGGATGGTGTGGAACTGTATACATTTGGCGGCATCAGTCACCGTAACTCCGAGTTCACGGCCGTGTACCGCCTGCCGGGATGGACGGAAAGAAATAATTCCTTCCTGTATCCCGACGGCTTTCTGCCCGAAATGGACAATACGATTACCGACAAATCTATCGCCATCGGCGTCAAAGGGAAATTAGGGGAATGGACAGCCGATCTTTCCAATGTATATGGCAGGAATGATTTCGGGAATGTAATAGACAATTCCCTGAATGCAAGTTATGGTTTAAAGAGTCCCACTACTTTCGATGCGGGGCGTTATAACGCGTCGCAGAATACGGCGGGACTGGACGTTTCCAGGTACTTCGACAAGGCGCTGAAAGGTATTAATGTAGCCTTTGGAGGACAGTACCGGGTAGAAACGTACCAGATCATTGCCGGAGAAGAAGCATCTTATGCAAAAGCAGATCTGAGAACAGTGTACAACATTGACACGAGTGCGGGGGGAGTACCTTATCTCTCCTCTGCCGGCCTGATAGCGCTGAATGGCCTGTCGCCTGGATCGCAGATACATGCAGGGTTCAGACCTGCCAATGAAGTAAATGTTAACCGGGCTGTTGCCGCAGGTTATCTCGATATTGAAGCCAACATTACCAGCAGCTGGTTATTGTCGGCCGCCATCAGGGCAGAGCATTTCTCTGACTTTGGCAATGTTACTACCTGGAAAGTTGCCAGCCGTTACAGCCTGGCTAAATGGCTGGCCTTCCGGGGAGCCTATAATACCGGTTTCCGTGCGCCCGATCTTGCACAATTCTACTATACAGAAACCTCTACCACCTTCCAGCAGGGACGCGCGGTAGACCTGGTCACCGCATCCAACAAAAGTGCTGCTGCAAGGGCCTTGGGCATACCTTCCCTGACACCGGAAAGATCGAAAGGTTTCAGTGCCGGTATTACTTCCCAGCCGGCGCCAAGAGCAGAGTTAACACTGGATGCTTACCATATTGACATTGAAAACCGGGTAGGCAACACGGGCAATTTTTCCGCCCTGGACACCCATCTGCCGGAAGATGTAAGAACGCTCTTGTTGCAAACAGGCACGACACAGGCTAAATTCTTTTATAACGCCTTCAGCACGCGTACCAGGGGTATTGAGTTTACGGGCAGTTATAAATTGCTGTTAGATAATGGCACATTGTCATTCCTGGCGGGCGCTAATTTTTCGCGCAATGAAGTGACAGGTGTGAATACGCCCAGAGGGCTGGAAGCCTATCGTTACGTCATCTTCAGTGAAGCGGAGAAGGCCCGTGTAACGACCAATATCCCGCAGCAAAAAATAACCCTGCAGGGCGTATACAATGTACGTAAGTGGAACTTCCTGTTACGCAGCGTCTATTTCGGCGCTGTAACCACAGCTACAGCCCTGAATGCCACCTTTCCCAGGCCAGATTATTTTTTCCAGGAACTGAAGCCCGTTTGGGTAACAGATCTGTCTGTAGGATACCATTTCACCCCACAATTGCTGGCTACAGCAGGTGTAAACAATGTCTTTGATGTGTTGGGCGATTATACAGATCCTGCTATAGCGGGCCTGCGTAATCCGACAGTGGTGGGTATACAGAATGGAAGCGCCGGTATCCAGCCTTTTGCCAGGTTACTGGCGAAGTTTTAAACGTGCCTGCCGGCACAACAAAATGAAGCACATGCATATCATGAACCATATTCATCCAGGCGGCCTGTTGGCCCGTTTTACCGGAGTACTGCTTGTTGTTGGTGCATTGGCTGCCTGCAGCAAGGCTGATTACCTGGATGTGAATGCCGGTGAAAGACCACCGCTCAATGCAAAGATCAGCTTTGTAAATGCGCGCCCGGTAAATACTCCTTTACAGTTCTGGGCCTTTACAACGCAGGTAACGGCAACAGCCGTGGGTGTTGGCCAGGCCTCGGCCTATCTGCCAACCGTATTTGGCAATGTGCAGATCAATTTCACGGAAGGTACAGGTACCAGTTATAAGCTGTCGCGCCAGTTTGGCAACCAGGTGGCCTTTACTGCCAGTGGCGGGCCTAATGGGCCTATAGCAGGTTATTACCATACGGTATTTGCAGCTGCCAGTAAAACAGATATTACGAAAGACACCCTCATACTATTCTACGACAACCTGCAGCCTCCAGCCGCCGGTAAGGCCAAACTACGCTTCGTTCACCTGGCGCCGGGCATCCCGGCAGTCAGTATCACATTACAGCAGCAGGGCCGGAAAAGCCTGTTGTTCGGGAGCGTGGATTATGGTCGCGCCGGCGGTTCTGTGCTGGCGGGCGACAGCCTGCATGTATGGTCGCTGGGGCCCTTTATCGAAGTGCCTGCGGGTGCTTCGGGGCTGGAGGTGAGTAGCGCTTCGGACAATAGCCCACTTGCGATTGAAGGAGAAACATTTGCTAACCTGACGCTGGAAGCGGGAAAGAGTTATACTGTTTTCCTGTACCAGGTACCAGGCAAGCCGGCGACAGGAGGCGCTGTCATTACACATCTTGAGAACTAACAACAGAACATATCATGCAACTGAAACCTGTAACAACCATTAGCGGATACACCAGGGAACGGTTTACGGCCGAGTTCCTGGAACCGGGTATCCCTGTGCTCATAAAGGACTTTATTCGCCCCGAGAGTGAAGCGCTCACAAAATGGAATTACGATTATTTCCGGCAGGAAGCGGGCGATGTGATGGTAGGTGTGCATAATGAAGAGAATGCACATCTTGACAAGGCTACGAGTCAGCCGGCTGAAAAAATGAGATTTGGCGACTACTTGGATCTGATCGAGTCAAGGCCCACCGTCAGGCGCCTGTTCCTGTTTAACCTGCTGCGGGAGCGGCCGGATATCAAAAAGCAGTTGAAGGTGAACAAACTGGCAGATAACCTGCTTACCTGGCTGCCCTTCCTCTTCTTCGGAGGCGAGGGCTCTTCCGTGCGCTATCACTACGATATCGACATGTCACACGTCTTTCTGTCGCAGTTTAAAGGCATCAAAAAAGTATGGTTGTTTCCTAATGAACAATCGGATCTTTTATACCGGTTGCCCTGGAATTTTCATGGCATTGCCGATCTGCGCAATCCTGACTATGATGCTTTCCCCGCGCTCCGTCATTTGAATGGCTGGGAGTGTTCGCTGCATTTCGGAGAAACGCTGTTCATCCCTTCCGGTTACTGGCATTACATCCAGTACGAAACAGAGGGTTATTCCGTTGCTTATCGTGCTTTGCCGGTATCTATGCTGAAGCGGGCAGTAGGCGTGCGGAATATCTTCATAACGCGGCGTTTTGACGATGCCATGCGGAAGATACTGGGAAAGAAATGGTTTGACTACAAGATGAAGACGGCATACAGGAGAGCTGAGAGAGCTGTGAAAAGAACATAGTTGTGCTGAAAGAGCATTATCTGTAAAGTCAATCCTGACTGCTGGAATAAAACTGTAAAGCGTTTTTGTTCGTTCGCCTCAAGTTCGGTACAGCTTCGCTCGACCTAGCCTAATCCTCCCTTAATCCTCCCTTCCGAAGGGAAGATTAAGGGAGGATTAGGCTAGGTCGAGCGAAGTTCTGCTAAACCTCTACCCGATAAATCCTGGTTTCGGTTTACCCGATCCCCGGGGGGCTATATAGCTTTGGAACGGCTTACAAACGGCTTTGAGATAGCTTTAGCCTGCGTTCATCTTACGTTCAAGACGTAAGATGAACGCAGGCTAAAGCTATCTCAATCGAATCTCAAACGAACATCTAAGGAATAGAGGTGCGGGTAAGTAGCGGCACATGATGAAATTATCATCATCTGTAAAGTAAATCCTGAACCGGGTTTGTTGCCTGGAGAAAAAACAGATTGGCCCTCATCGGAGCATCTTTCAGTGGAGTTTAGTTTAAATAGTTGTTAATCAATTTATTGTGTGGTGTTGAGGGATGTGAAAAATGCGTATTTCCCGCATCATTTTTCTACTTAGCTTTGTGATGTAATCAGAAAAAAAGCCGGTAAATAGGTTGGTTGATCCCGTTTGTGTTTACCCGCATTTTCCCAAAAATTCCGCGCTATCAGCGCGTTTAAATAAACAGGTATTTCGTTACTGAGGCGGGCGCTATAGCGGCTCCTGCGCTACTAAGCGAATGACTGAAACAAGTTCTTTGTATAGTATACGTCTGTTGGCTGCAGATATCCCCCGTAGGTGTAATTCACCGGAGCATTGTGCAGATCAGTGGAAAGTGAAGCGTCTGTATCCGGTATGATCATTTCACATTGAACACAAATCCGATCCCGTATACGTTCTTGATGCTGATGCTGGGATTCTGCTGGAAATATTTCCTGAACCTGGAAATGAACACATCCAGGCTGCGGCCAACGAAATAGTCGTTGGAGCCCCAGACCTTGGTAAGGATCTCTTCCCGTTTTATGACGCGGTTCACATTGTGGAAGAACAATACCAGGAGATCGCATTCACGCGGTGTAAGCACTATTTCATCGCCCTGTTCTGTGATCAGTTTCAGGGAATCAACAAATAGCTGTGTATTGCCTATGGTGATGACATTGTTAGCCTTTACAACTTCCGGCGCTACCACGGGTTGTTTGCGTTTGATGATGTTACGGATGCGCAGTACCAGCTCATCCACATCGAAGGGCTTCACGACATAGTCGTCAGCCCCTATTTTAAGGCCGTTCAGGCGGTCGGTTTTTTCTCCGCGGGCGGTCAGGAAAAGAAATGGTACCTGGTTATTGATCTTTACGACGTGTTCGGCCAGTTCGAATCCGTTCATCCCGGGAAGGTTCACATCGATCAGCAGTATCTGATAGCGTTCAGGAGCTCTTTTGAAGTCTTCCAACGCATCACTGCCGCTTTGTTGCCAGTTTACCTCAAAGTCCATCAGCTCCAGGTATTGCTTTACTACATTACCCAGATCTGCTTCATCCTCTACTAATAAAATACGATGTCTCATGGCTTTCAATTTTAATTTGAAGCAGCGACGTGTTTACGTTTTTACAAAAATTATTATACAGGTATCACGATTACAAATGTAGTCCCTTTTCCTACTTCACTGTCTACTTTTAATTTCCATTGATGAGCATCTATGCACTGTTTCACATAATGCAGCCCCAGTCCCAATCCCTTTGTGTTCTGCGTCAGATCTTTCTGATATCTGTAAAATTTCTCAAAAATATGTTTGAGCGTTTCCCTGGACATGCCGATACCGGTGTCTGAGACCGTAATGTAAATATTCTCCCTGTCATTGCTGATCAACACTACCAGGTCTTTGACAGGCTGGAGATTATACTTCACTGCATTGTCCAGTATATTCAACATTAAGGTTGTAAAATGAAAACTATCCAGGTTCACTACCAGGTCTTCTTCCGCAGGCGTAAACGCGATCTGCACATTGGAAGAAGAGAACTTGATACTGAAGTCGGTCAGGATCTCACTCACCAGCATATTCAGATGATGCGGCTTTTTCTGTACGAACAGCTTATCTACCGTAGCAAGGTCCAGCACCTGTCCGAACAGCAGTTTCAAACGGTGAGACTGCCGCTCTATGACGTCTGACAGCGACTTGATAGCCATTTTATTGTCCAGGATCTTTTCGTTCTGAATGTTTTTATTGGCTACCATAATGGCCGACAGCGGTGTATGGAATTCATGCGTAATGTTATTGATAAAATCAGTTTTAACATCTGAAAGGCGTTTCTGCTTTATCCAGTTCCGCATGGTGATGAAAAATAATAAAATAATGGCTAACATGGACAGCAGCGACATGGTGAGCATGAGGCGCATCTGCCTGAATACCATCTGCCGGCGGTTAAAAGGTTCAGCATGGAAGCTGAAGGCCATGGCGTAAGTATAAGGCGCCGGGTTACTGACATTCAGTCTGGCCACCTGGCTACGTTCATCAGGGTTCTTCAGATCACCATAAATGCGGATGCCGTCAGACCATTGCAGGGAATCGTCTATCAGTTCATATTTTTTCCGGCTGTCGTAGATAGTGATATACTGTCTGTTGCCGGTCATCATATCGATCTTTGAAATGTTCAGCGCATATCGCAGTGAGTCAGTGATGTTTTCTTTTTTACGGATCTGCTGCATCAGGCTGTCGACCGTCTGCCCCTTTATAAGCCGGTGGAATATTTTGTTTAATAACTGCTGAGAATATACCTGGAATTTAGTGGTGTCGGTATTGTAAAGTTGTTCCAATGTTCTGAGCTCAGGCACCAGGACGCTGTCTATGATTGCTTGTCCCCCGGGATATAACTTATCATTGGTGATCGCCTTGCTGTATTCGTCATTGATCTTACTTTTTTTCTCGTAGTAGAAACGCCTGTTAAGCAGATCATAGGTATTGTAGACCAGAATAAACTGAACGAGCGCTAAAACAAGAAAGCAGACGATAGACGTTGTTATATAGATCTTAAAGGGATGCTTCATCAAAAAATTCCTGAAAGACAAATATATTCTTTCAGATGGCAGTTTCAGTAAACTCCATAATTTTCTAATCATATTTAAATATTGGAAATTTAACTTTTATTCACAATCTGTTTAAGATTGTTTACACTTCGTTTGCTTTCCATTTACAACTTTTCTACAGATGCTTTGCTATCTTCGGTTACCGGCATATTATTTCAACAATCGCATGATCAATTGCCGGATCTTCAGATACAGACAAGTCCTGCGGGACCTTTGTGCTAATTACCACGAAATAAGTACTCAGCCATCTTTAGAGATGAAACAAACTACAGGCTGTACATAGTGTGCGGCTTGTAGGTTGTTAACCCGTTAATTTAAATGCAGGGAAGATAGCTATAATAGCTATAAAAAGCGAGCACGTACCACTGCCTGGTGGAAAGGAACAATTTCACAGGCGGTATAAGATGCCGGGCCATATGTTTCCCGCATATGGAAAAATACTCCAATTTTTGGAAGTTGCAGATCGAAACAATTCCTATTATGCCAATATAGCCGGGCTTGCCCCTACATTCCCGTCATATGGATGAGCTTTTCCTGTAAATGTACTGATTTTCAATGATTTTAAGCTGGTTTATGGTGGGTTGACAAGGAGCATAACCCGCTCTGGCGCATACATAACGCGCATTTTTTACCCCGTAGAGCGCCTCAAGGCTTTGGAGTTGGGGAGAATTATTCCACATCCCCACTCCTAAAAACATACTGGCAAATAATTTGTTCTATTTAGTATGTCAGCTTATTACTAACCCATTTAAATGTGAGATTATGAAGAAGTATTCGAGCAGGGGGCAAGAGGCGAAGAAGATAAGTGTAAAGGGAACAGTAGCAGATCAGACAGTGAACAGTGACAACTTTAGTGTACCCCGGGCAGTCAGCAGCCAGTAAATAAATATATCAAACTTATGCTCTCTAATTAATCTGCCATGGAGTGATTCCATGGTATGACCTCCTTATTAATTGATTGTTTTAATTGTTTGTTATGGAAAGGCGTACAATAACAGTTTATATCGAAGGTAGATCGTATCAGCTAGCGATCACTGTAGACGATGTTGCTCAGGAAACAACATACGAAGTAATTACCAGCGGAAATATTCTCAGGGACTTTATGCCTGAAGAAATAGACTGGCAGGATGATCGTATGATCACTCCGGATGAAAGGGTGAAGACTATTGAAAGTGAACAGATTGCCCGCATCATCTGGACAGACATACTGGATATGATGGAACATTAATATTTGCTCTCTTCATATACCCACTCATTTTGACTCCAATATTACCATTCATATAAAAGTCTACACAAATAGTAGACTTTTAAAAATGAACTGCATATATTTGCATCGATTATCATTGTGCTCCCACCAAGAGACTAAATGCAGTAACCGGTAAGGTTACACTCTGCGCATTATAATCAACCAAGAATCCAAGTCTCAGTTATCTGATGTTTAAGCTACGAATGCCATTTTGGGCCTGCGTTGCAGGGACCCTTATGATTGCCTGTGAACGCCGTAATGCAGCTATGCCGGAACATTTCGGATATGGCCGGCCTGCTACGGAGAAAGAGATAGCCGCTAAAGCTATTGCTATTCGTCCGGACGGCGTCGGACTACCTGCGGGTAGTGGTACTGTACAGGATGGCGCTTTGATCTATGCCGGGAAATGTGCTTCCTGTCATGGTGCTACCGGTGTGGAAGGACCATACAACATACTTGTAGCGCCTGATACTGCAGATGCACTGCCTTTCGACCAGGCGCCCAAACGTGTGAAGGCTATTGGCAATTACTGGCCATATGCCACCACCATCTTCGACTATGTGCGTCGTGCAATGCCTTTTAATGCGCCTGGCTCACTGTCAGATAATGAAGTTTACAGCGTCACAGCCTGGCTCTTACATGCCAACAAACTGATTGACGCAGATGCTGTCATCAATGCGAAAACCTTACCTGGCATAGTCATGCCTGCCAGGAAATATTATGTCACAGACAGCAGGAAAGGAGGGGACGGACCATATGAATAACCATATGTGTCGTACAAAACTGTAATTCGAAATAGAACTTAATATGAGTCAAAAGATGACGCGTCGTCGCCTTTTGCTGGGAGGTGCTGCCACAGCTGCTGTGGTGCTGGTAGAGTCATCTTTTGGCAAAATGGTTCAGACAGGTATTCCCGAGGCGGCTGTGGATCCTACCAAACAAGTGGGACCGCTGCCCGGTGTACTGGGTACGAGATCTCCGTTTGAGCATCCGCAGCGAAAGCCTTCTCTCACTTCTTCACAGACGCCCTTGCAGGATCTCTATGGCATGATCACGCCATCAGACCTGCATTTTGAACGGCATCATGCGGGGGTGCCTGCTATTGATCCCAACAGCTATGAATTGATGATACATGGTATGGTGGACAAGCCGACTGTGTTTTCACTCGCCGATCTGAAGCGGTTTCCATCTGTATCCAGGATCTGCTTCATTGAATGCTCAGGCAATTTCAGAAAACCGGACAAAGAAAACATAACGCCGCAGGACATCTGCGGGCTCACCAGCCAGAGTGAGTGGACCGGCGTGATGTTGTCCACGCTGTTCAGAGAGGTAGGTGTGCATCCCAAGGCCAGCTGGTTCCTGGCAGAAGGTTCAGACGCAGCAGTGATGACGCGCAGCATTCCCGTCAGTAAAGGCTGGGAAGATGCTATGATCGTTTATGCACAAAATGGGGAGGCCATTCGCCCCCAGCAGGGATATCCCGCAAGGTTGCTGCTGCCGGGGTGGGAAGGCAACACCAGTGTGAAATGGATACGGCGTATTGAATTGTCGGACGGCCCTTTCATGACGAGAGAAGAGACATCAAAATACACAGAACCTGTAAAAGATGGCAAGATCCGGCAGTTCAGTTTTACGATGGATGCCCGCTCAATTATCACTTATCCTGCGTACCCTGCACAGCTGCAGAAAGGATGGGTGGAAATAAGGGGACTTGCCTGGAGCGGGCGCGGTAAGATCCGCCAGGTAGAGATCAGCACAGATGCCGGAAAGACCTGGAACGCTGCGCGCCTGCAGGAACCTGTATTAGACAAGGCACATACTTACTTCAGATACCTATGGCAATGGGACGGGGACACCACAGCTATTATGAGCCGCGCTATTGATGAAACAGGCTATGTACAACCTTCACTGGAAGAACTGATCGCTGCACGTGGTATCGGTACAGGATATCATCTTAACCCTGTTACAGCATGGCTGATCAGACGGGATGGGCAGGTGGTGTATAGTCCTGAGAAATGGAAATAGAATTATCAGCATAAAAACCAATCAGCTATATGACGTTCTTCGACTATGGGCATGTTCCTGCGATACGCAGACTTGCGCGAAATGCGGGTTTCCTGCTTATTCCCGCCGTACTGGGAAGCCCGGAAATATGGGGGGCGGCGCTGCCAGCAGCCGCTAAACATGCTGTTGCCAGCAATCTTCCGGCAGATGTTCCCGTAAAAGGAAAGGTAACAGATGTAAACGGCCAGCAATTGCCCGGTGTAAGTGTAATAGTAAAGGGCTCAAAACGGGGCGCCCTCACACGTATAGACGGTTCTTTCGAATTAAATGTACCTGCAGATGCCGTACTTATTTTTACCTATATCGGCTACAAACCACGGGAAGTAAAGGTGGCTGCAAACCTTCCCCTCCATGTACAACTTGAAACAGACGATAAGAAACTCAGCGAAGTAGTGGTGGTGGGGTATGGTACACAGGAACGCCGTAACCTGACAAGTTCCGTATCAACCATCAACGCTGCTGAAACGAAGAATATACCTGTGGCAGGCTTTGACGCCCAGCTGCAGGGAAAGGCCGCAGGCCTGCAGATCAACTCCAACACCGGTGTGCCGGGAGATGGTGTATTTGTACGCGTGCGTGGCACAACTTCCATTAATGCAGGCAATGATCCTTTGTATGTGGTGGACGGGGTGTTTGTGAATAATACCAGTTTGCAGACTGTCAGCACCGGTGGCCGTGCCACCTCTCCTATTGCGGACATTAATCCGGCAGACATTGCCAGTATAGAAGTATTGAAAGATGCCAGCGCCACTGCTATCTATGGTTCACGCGGCGCGAATGGTGTTGTGATCGTTACTACCAAAAGGGGGAATTACGGCGAGCGTACGAAGGTCAATGTGAATGTATCGCATGGCTTTGCAAAGGCGCCGGAATTATGGGATTTAACAACAGGGCCTCAGCATGCTGCATTGATCAATGAATACTGGATCAATACAGGCATAGACAATCCTTCCCTGAACCAGACATTTGCCAACAGGCCTTTCCGTCCTGTTGCAGAAGGTGGCCGCGGACTACCGGAAGAGCAGAAAACCTACGACAGGCTGGGAGAACTTTTCCGCACCGGCCAGCTGGCTAATTATGATCTGTCGCTGAATGGCGGTTCGGAAAAGACGAAGTTCTACATCGGCGCCGGTTATACCAAACAGGAAGCCAATATCCGTCCCGTTTTCTTTGAAAGGGCCAGCCTGAAACTGAACGTTGACCATAAGATCAATGACAGGGTACAGATAGGCGTGAGCAATGGTATTACCCGTTCCTACAGGAACCAGGCCCGCGCGGGCGACGGGCCGCAGGGTGGCTTGCTGCAGTCTGCTTTGCATACACCCACTTATCTGCCGGAAACCAATCCTGATGGCACACCTGCCCGCTGGGCCGGTTTCGACAACCTGCAGGTATTGCTGAATAACTACGATGTGCATACGATCAGTTTGAGGTATATCGGCAACGTATATGCAGAAGCGGAAATACTGCGCGACCTGAAGTTCCGTACCAGCTGGAGTGTGGATTATAACAACTATGATGAATCCGAATACTGGAATGATAAAACACAGCTGGGCGCAGCGCCTGCCAATGGCTTGGCTACATCTTCCATTACACAGAACAGTACCTGGATCAATGAACAGACATTATCCTACCGTAAGAAACTGGGCCGCGGACATTCATTTGGCGCCGTAGTGGGAAATACTATCCAGCAGAATACACTGGGAAGGACTTTCGCCCAGGGTACAGGTTTCCCGAACAATGCCTATAAGGATATTTCGTCCGCATCCACGCGTACCTCCGGCCAGACATGGACGCAGGGAACACTTGCCTCTTTCTTTTCCCGTGTTGATTACAACTACAACAGTAAGTACTACCTCGAGTTGAGCGTTCGTGCCGATGGCTCTTCCCGTTTTGGCAGTAATCACCGCTGGGGGTACTTCCCTGCAGTGGGTGCAGCATGGCGGCTGAAGGAAGAGCAGTTCCTGAAAGATGTACAGTTCCTCAGCGACCTGAAACTGAGGGCCAGCTATGGTGTGACCGGCAACCAGAGCGGCATCAACGACTATGCAGCCCGCGGCCTGTGGACGGGCGCCGGCGGCTATCCTGACGCTGAAAGCGGAGGAGACAAAGCAGCCACCGCGCCATTACAACTCGCCAACCCCGATCTGCGCTGGGAGAAGACCACACAGGCCAACCTGGGACTGGACGCAGGTTTCCTGGATGGACGTGTATCGCTGGAAGTGAATGTCTATTCAAAGAAGACTACGGATGTGCTGCTCCAGCTTCCCGTTCCTTCCAATACCGGTTATACCACCTATTACTCCAATGCGGGAGAGATCGGCAACAAGGGGTATGAAGTGGCTATCCGCTCTGAAAATATCAAGCAGGGAGATTTTACCTGGAATACCTCTTTCACCATTTCCGGCAATGTGAACAAGGTGGAAAAGCTGCCGGTACCCATCACGCAGTACAACCGTGACTGGATCAGGATGCAGCAGGGATATTCCATGTATTCCTTCTGGATGTACAAACAACAATATGTAGATCCTAAAACCGGTAATGCCGTATTCCAGGATGTGAATGGAGATGGTAGCATCACGGTAGCCGACAGGCAGATCGTGGGGAATGCCCTGCCCAAATTTTTCGGCGGTATCAATAACAGCTTCACCTGGAAAGCCTTCGATGCATCTGTACAGTTCAACTTCCAGTATGGCAACAAGGTGTTGAACCTGAACCGCTTCTTTGGAGAAGGGGGCGGTACCCGCGATGCGAACAGGGTACTGTTTGCCAGTCAGCTGAAACGCTGGCAGAAGGAAGGCGATTTCACCGACGTACCCCGCCTGACGAAAGCAGGCAACAACTACACGCTGGAACAGAACAGCCGTTTTATCGAGAATGGTTCCTTCCTGCGGCTGCAGGCCCTGACAGTAGGTTATACACTGCCTAAGTCGCTGACCAGCCGCTGGCATCTGAATGCCTTACGGGTCTACTTTGCCGGGAATAACCTGTGGCTGCTTACCAAATACACAGGACCTGATCCCGAAGCAAATGTGACCGCCACACAGACGGTACAGGGTATAGACCTGGGTACGCCGCCACAGTCCCGCACTTTGCAGTTTGGTTTGAACGTGACATTGTAGGAAACATTTAACGAAGAATATCATGAAAATACTTATCCGCATATTACCACTTGTATTACTGCTCTCTGCCTGCAAAGATTTCCTGGATGTCGAGCCCCGTGACTCCGTTTCGGATGATGCGACCATTGTTGACGAAGCCTCCGCACAAACGGCTGTCAGAGGTATGTATCGTGAATTGGGGGACGATGCCTATTATGGATCCCTTTTTCAGACCATCGGCTATTTATCGGGCGACAACATACAGTGGACAGGATCGCAGTCGGTGATACAGCAGTTCATTTCACACAATGTAAAGGCCGATAACGCCAATGTAGCCACTGTCTGGGCAGGAATATACTCCACCATCAACAGGGCCAACCAGGTGATCGGTAAAGTACCCGCCGTGGCAGATGCCACCTTTACACAGGATGAAAAGAATGCATTGACAGGCGAGGCCTATTTCATACGGGCACTGGCTTATTTTGACCTGGCCCGTACCTGGGGAGGCGTACAGCTGGTGCTGAAAGCTACCACCAACATCAACGATACGAAAGGGCTTAAAAGGAGTACGCTGGAGCAGACATACGCACAGGTACTGAGCGACCTGCAGACGGCAGAGCCTTTGTTGCCGGAAACAACTAACCGCTACCGTGCCACCCGGAAAACCGTATGGGCATTAATGGCCCGTTTTTACCTCTATAGAGCGAATTGGGAGCAGGCCGAGGCCTACTCTTCAAAACTGATAGCCGACGCAAAATATAGCCTTATAAAGCCCTATAGCGCCTTTTTTGCCAATAACGTGGTGGCCACAAACGAATCCATCTTCGAAATATCCTACAGCGCAAACAATGTGAATGCGCACAGGGGGTACTGGCAACCCCCTGCAAACGGGGGTACCCGTCAATGGGCGCCCAATGACGCCTTTATTGCGCTGATCAATGACCGGGCTGTTGGCGGCAACCGTAAGGCCGCAGTGGCCATTACCAACCAGGGACTATGGTATGGCAACTTCTATTACCGCAGCCCTGCAACAGATCCTGCTTATGTGCTGCGTATTGCAGAGCAGTACCTCATTCGTGCTGAAGCAAGGGCGCAACAGGGCAACCTGGAAGGCGCTCTGGCAGACCTCGACGCTGTGCGGGACAGGGCCGGTCTGACAGCCAGTACCGCTATTTCACAGGGCGATATTCTGCTGGCAATAGAGAACGAGCGAAGGCTGGAGTTTGCCTTTGAACCGCACCGCTGGTATGACCTGGTGAGAACGAACCGGGCCGCAACCGTATTGGGTCTAACAGACGAGCGCCGGTACCTGATGCCTATTCCTGCCGTGGAACTGAGCGCTGACAAGGCTTTGGATCCGAATCCCGGTTATTGAACACTATCCGATATTTCATCACATAAACATTGCAGGTATGGCACATCCGGCAAACTTATTACCACCGCAGGCGTGGAAAGCATCCTGGAAGATCCTTTTCCGTTTCTTTTTCATCTATTTCGTTATCCAGTGTATTCCGCTGGCCCCGGAATATTTCAGTACCCTGTTCCACGTCCACTGGGGAGGATCGGGCTTCGGAGATATTTTTTATCTCGCGAGGTATACGCCTAAGCTGCTGCCCTCTGATAGCCCTTTTGGCGGCTTTGCAGACTGGGGGATCATTGCTTTTATCGCATTGACAGGTACACTGATCTGGACTTACCTGGACAGGCAGCGCAGGGAATATAACCAGCTGTATTACTGGTTGCGCGTCATCGTGCGCTACCGCCTGGCGATAGGTGTTATCGCTTACGGACTGCTCAAACTGTTCCCACAACAATTGCCCTATCCTTCCATCAGCCAGTTAAATACCCAGTACGGCGACCTGTCGGCCTGGAAGATCTTTGCGATGAGCACGGGCGTAGTGCCTTCTATGGAAACTTTCCTGGGACTGGTAGAAACAGGCGCAGGGCTATTACTGTTCAGCAGAAGAACAGCAACTATCGGTGCAGGCATCATCATTACATTTACCGGCAATGTATTCATGTCCAATCTTGCCTATGAAGGTGGTGAATATGTATATAGCTTCTACCTGGTGATACTGGCGCTGTTCTTACTGGCATATGATGCGGTGCGTATCATTCATTTGCTGACACTGGAATTGCCTACCGCTCCCAATACGGTAAGGCCTTATTTAGCCCGGCCATGGCACCGCAGTGCAAGGGTGGTATTGAAAACCCTGTTCATCTTTTTCTTCGTAGGGCTGTATGGATATAAGACCTATGCCAGCTATAAGCATAATGGCTACCAGTACCCGGAAACGCCCGGACTGGCAGATGCCGCAGGTATTTACAACGTAACGGAGTTCCGCGTCAATAACCAGGAGCTGCCTTATTCACTGACAGACACTTTGCGCTGGAAAGATGTTGTGTTTGAGAAATGGGCTACGCTCAGTATCCGTTCCAACCGCTATGTGCATCCTGACCTGGCAAATACGGAAGAGATCTATGCAAAAGATCAGGAAAGGAATTATGAGCTGGCAGGCGCGGTGAGCAGGCATTACTATAGCTATGGCATTGATGCTTCCCGACAGGTATTATACCTGCAGAATAAGAACAGGTATCATCAGCAGGAAAAACTGGTGCTGCACTATACAAGGCCCGACAGCAGCCGGATCATTCTTTCCGGTATCAATGAAAAGCAGGACTCCGTGTATGTAGTGCTGGATAAGCTCAACAGGAAATATCCATTGATAGAAGGTCGCCGTAAACCGCTTAAACTTTAAAATCAACCTTATGTCTGATATCGCTAATTCACCTGCCATAGCGCAGGCAGCACCGATAGCGCCGGATACTGTAAACCAGGCTGCTGCTGTACCGCCAAAGCCCTGGAAGGTATATCAAAGATGGGCATTCCGTATTGCCTTTATCTTTTTTGTGATCATGAGCATTCCTACCAGCTGGAACTGGTATACACACCTTTTCACAATGGACTGGGTGCATCTGAAGTATCGTGATGTATATGATATCGCGAGGTTTCAGCCTAACCTCTGGAATGTAGACTCAGAAAGCGGTCGCTGGGGAATTGCCAGTTACGCCAGCTGGGTGGCGGCATTGGCAATAGCCGTAGCGGGAGCGGTGATCTGGAGTTTATTTGACCGCAAAAGGCTGGAGTACAATCTGCTGTACTACTGGCTGCGGGTGATAGTGCGTTATCGTGCAGGGATAGGTATTATCGGGTTTGGTTATACCAAATTGTTTCCGGTGCAGATGCCTTATCCGTCTATCTCTAACCTGCATACCAATTTCGGCGATTTCACTGCACAGAAGATCTACTGGTTGTCGATCGGCATTGTGCCCTGGTACCAGGTATTTGCGGGTATTGTGGAAGTAGGGGCAGGTATACTGTTATTCTTCCGGGGTACAGCCGCTATTGGCGCTGTATTGCTGGCAGGTGCGCTGGCCAATATCACTTTTGTGAATTTTGCTTATGATGGCGGTGTGCATATATATGCCTCTTACTTTGTATTGCTGGGAATGTTCGTACTGGCATATGATATTCCAAAGATCTACAACCTGCTGGTATTGGAACGTTATACAGTACCTGTGCATTATTATCCCAGCTTCAGCAAGGCATGGCAGAAATATGGACGCTGGGCACTGAAGGGAGTTACTTTCCTCCTGTTCGTATTTATACTGTTTTACCTGCAGATGTGGAACTTTCTGTATGATCCTTACAAGCAACCTGTTGAAAAAGGATTGACCGGTACGCGTGGTTATTACAATGTGACTGAATTCCGGCTGAATAACAAGGTGATCCCTTATTCGCCACTGGATTCGGTAAGATGGCAAAATGTAACTTTCGAAAAATGGTCTACCCTCACTTACCAGGTGAACAGGCCGGTGTGGCTGGACCTCAGCAATGGCGGTGGTTCCCCGAAAAATGATATAGACCGTAATTTTGAACTGGCGGGTGTTGCCGGCGGAAGGAGGTTCTTCTATTATGAGGCTGACACAGTAAGGCAGGAACTTTCGCTGCGGGACAAGAACAGAAGTGCATCGAACCAGGGCCGGGAACGGCAGCGGCGTAATGCAACTGATCGTCCGAATACCAGTAAGAAGAAAGACCCTCCATTTGTATTACATTATGAAAGACCCAGTGATACACGGATCATTCTTTATGGTTTAGATCAGAATAAAGATTCGATTTACGTAATTTTAGACAAAGTAGATAAGCAGTACCTGCTCTCACCCAGCAAGCTGGAAGCAGGTCAGTATTAATATATTCAATCGCGGAATCAATCATCCGGGGCAACAAAACACCGATAGGCTCCGTCAGGAGCCACAGTGTTTGTAGCGCGGGGTGCTAACCCCGGGTGGGGTGTCCCCCGGGGTTGGATGATAACCGGCGGGCGTAAATCACGGAATCAGTCATCCGGGCAACAAAACACCGATAGGCTCCGTCAGGAGCCCCGTGTTTGTAGCGCGGGGTGCTAACCCCGGGTGGGGTGTCCCCCGGGGTTGGATGATAACCGGCCG
Source organism: Chitinophaga filiformis (assembly GCF_023100805.1). Classification (NCBI taxonomy): domain Bacteria; kingdom Pseudomonadati; phylum Bacteroidota; class Chitinophagia; order Chitinophagales; family Chitinophagaceae; genus Chitinophaga; species Chitinophaga filiformis. Next base: position 408,193 of record NZ_CP095855.1, on the reverse strand, counting down.
GCGTAAATCACCGAATCAATCATCCGGGCAACAAGACACCGATAGGCTCCGTCAGGAGCCCCGTGTTTGTAGCGCGGGGTGCCGGGTGGGGTGTCCCCCCCGGAGTTGGATGATAACCGGCGGGCGTAAATCACGGAATCAATCATCCGGGCAACAAAACACCGATAGGCTCCGTCAGGAGCCCCGTGTTTGTAGCGCGGGGTGCTAACCCCCGGGTGGGGTGTCTCCCGGGGTTGGATGATAACCGGCGGGCGTAAATCACGGAATCAATCATCCGGGCAACAAAACACCGATAGGCTCCGTCAGGAGCCACAGTGTTTGTAGCGCGGGGTGGTAACCCCGGGTGCGGGGGGATAATCCGGGTGGGGTGATAACCCCGGGAACGGGGTGATAATCCCGGATCGGGTAATAATCCCCGGGTCGTAATTGTTGGTCCCTAATTTTCAAATAAACGCAATGCATAAAAACGGATATGACGCCATCGTCATCGGATCAGGACCTAACGGATTGGCAGCAGCTATAGCTATGCAGCAGCAGGGTTTATCTGTTTTGCTGATAGAGGGCAGAGATGAAATAGGCGGGGGCCTGCGCTCAAAAGAGCTGACGCTGCCGGGTTTTATGCATGATATCTGTTCTGCCATTCACCCCATGGCAGTTACTTCTCCTTTCTTTAGCCAGTTACCGCTGGCGCAATTTGGATTGTCTTATCGCTATCCTGCGGTCGATGCAGCGCATCCTTTTGATGATGGCACGGCAGCCGCTTTATATCCATCACTGGAAAAAACTGCAGGCCTGCTTGGGATGGACAGCGGGAGTTATGAACAGTTGTTCCGGCCTTTGCTGAAAGATTTTAAAGGATTGACGGAAGATATACTGGGACCTTTACAGTTCCCAAAGCATCCGCTGACATTAGCAAAATTCGGACTGAAGGCATTGCCTTCGGCCATGCAGCTGGCTAAACGCTTTAAAACGAAAGAAGCCCGTGGTTTATTCGGGGGCGTAGCGGCACATGCTATTCAACCCCTGACAAATATTGCCACGGCAGCTATTGGTCTGGTGCTGATGCTGAACAGTCATGCAGGCGGATGGCCAGCGCCCCGCGGCGGGGCCAGGGCATTGGCTACTGCTTTGGGCGATTATTTTATTTCACTGGGTGGCGAGATTGTGACGGGTACTTATGTGAATACACTGAAGGAGTTGCCGCCATCAAAGGCAGTATTGCTGGATGTAACACCACGCCAGTTATTGAAGATAGCGGGCGACAGATTTAGCTCGTTTTACAAATGGCAGTTGCAACGCTACCGTTATGGTATGGGTGTGTTTAAAGTTGATTGGGCGCTGGAGGGACCAACGCCATTTACAGCAGCAGCCTGCAGGGAAGCAGGCACGGTGCACCTGGGTAATACCATTGAAGAAATTGCTGCCAACGAACAACGCACTGTGGATGGGCATCATCCTGATCAGCCCTATACCTTGTTTGTGCAACAGAGTATCTTTGATGATACACGTGCTCCGAAGGGCAAGCATACCGCCTGGGCTTACTGCCATGTGCCAAATGGTTCTACAAAAGATATGACAGCCGCTATTGAGAACCAGGTGGAGCGTTTTGCGCCCGGTTTTAAAGATCTCATTATCGGCAGGCATGTCATGAACACTGCAGATGTGGAAGCCTATAACCCCAATTACATCGGCGGAGATATTAATGGTGGTATACTCGATATCACACAACTCTATACAAGACCTGCCATGCGATGGTCGCCCTATACCACACCAGCTAAAGGTATTTATGTATGTTCTTCTTCCACGCCTCCCGGCGGCGGTATTCACGGTATGTGTGGCTATCATGCCGCAAAGAAGGCACTGAAGGATGTTTTTGGCATCGTCCTGAAATGATCAATGCTTTAATTTCTGTTAACATTCCATTTGATATCTATTGACAGCTTTGCCTGTCATTGCATGCTATATTAGTGAGATCGTATATCGTACGTGTGTAACCCGTTCTGTGAGTACGCAATATCAACCAATGTCAGACCACGAGAAAACTTCACATCAATCTATGTTTCATAAAGATCAATAGCGCCTTTATTCACAAACCTTAAAAGACCAATTACTATGCGTATGCGTAATTTTACAAAGCTGTCTTTGTATGTAACCCTGCTATGCGGTGCTGTGCCGGCCCTTGCACAGACTGACATAACATCTGCCCCTGGTGTGCTGACGGTACAGTATGCCAACTCAAATGCGGCAGAAAACTATCCAAAGCTGATAGACAACAATGTTAATACAAAGTATTACATTGCCAGAACGGCTATCTGGATACAGTTTGAAGGCGCCCGGTCCACTACTGTTAACCAGTATACTATCACCTCTGCGAATGATTTTGCCGCCAGGGACCCTAAAGACTGGAACCTTCAGGCCTCGGACGACGGCCGGACATGGACCACACTGGATACCCGGACAGGACAGACCTTTACAGCCCGTTTCCAGACGAAAACCTATTCATTTACCAACACAACCCCTTACCTCTATTACCGGCTGAATATTACCGCTAATAATGGCGCTGACGCTATTCAGTTCTCGGAATGGGAACTGACGGGAACCATCGGCGGGCCAGCGGCTGCTCCCACTGGCTTGACGGCCACATTGCAGCCAGGCTATAAAGCAAGCCTCAGCTGGTCTGACAACGCGACGAATGAGACAGGTTACCGCATCGAGAGCTCACAGGATGCGATGACCTTTGTGCTGCGTGGCACGGTAGGCGCTAACGTGACATCCTATACGGATTCTTCACTGAGCACGGGTACGAATTTCATTTACCGTGTAAGGGCCGTGAATGCGACAGGAGTATCTGTTGCCGATACTTCTGATGTCATTACGACGCCGGTAGTGCCACCGGGGACTGATATCACCAATTTTGCAGATGCCGTGGTGACAGATCAGTACAATACCACCGGTGTGGAAGGACTGGCGAAAGTGGTAGACAACAATGCTTACAGCAAATACCTGGCATGGGCGCCGGTAACCTGGATCCGTTACCAGTTGCAGGGCGGTGCAGTTGCTACCAGTTACAGTATTACATCTGCCAATGACGCGGTGGAAAGAGACCCGAAGAACTGGGTATTCCAGGGCTCCAACAATGGTAATACCTGGACAGATCTGCAGGTGCAGACCAATCAGCTGTTCACCACCCGCTTTAAGAAACGTATTTATGTAGTGCCCAATACGACTTCCTACAAATATTACCGTTTGAATATTACGGCCAATAACGGCGCCGGTATTACGCAACTGGCGGAACTGGAGATCTTTGGTGCAGGTGCCGGTGCAGTAGACACTGCTGCTCCTGCAGCACCTACCGGATTTACAACGCAGGCAGTTTCCAGCAACCAGATCATCCTGAACTGGCAGGACAATGCGGCTACAGAGACCAGTTATCGCCTGGAGAGGACCACAGACACCCTGAACTGGGATGATGCGTTTGTACTGCCGGCAAGTACCAGCCGCTATTTCTCCCTGGACCTGTCGCCGCTGACTACATACTATTACAGGGTAAGGGCTGAAAATGCGAATGGCGTATCTGCATGGGCAAGCGGTAGCAACACCACCCTGACGGATGCAGTGCCTGCACAATGGCAGGAACACTGGGCCGGCCATACAGAATTGTTGTCGCGCGTGTACAGCAACAGCAGCGTAAATATCTGGTTTGATGATGCGGTAAGCCGTTCCGCTACCTGGATGAACCAGGACTTCACAAATGTGTGGGAGTATGTAAAACAGAACTATGGTTCTTTCAGCGATCCTAAACTGAACATGATCTTCCATAGCAAGTCCGGCTATTCCGGTGGGCATCCATCAGTAGTATTTGATGCTGACCATGACTATAAGAACTCCGGAGACCTGGGAGGAAGCTGGGATACGAGGGAAGGATGGAACCTGCATGCATCTATTCATGAAGTAGGGCATATTGTGGAAGGCGGCAGCAAGGGCATTCATAACTCTCCTTCGTTCCCGATCTGGGGTGATAGCAAATGGGCGGAAATATTCATTTATGATGTGATGAAACGCCTGGGTTGGGAAGGAGACGCTCAGCAGGCTTATAATGATTTCGTGGTAAAAGAGGAGACCTTCCCTAAGCCTGGTACGCACTGGTTCCGCGACTGGTTCTACCCGATCTATGACAGGGCAGATTCCAGTGCAGCATTAAACCGCTATTTTGAACTGCTGGCACAATACTTCCCGCAACACAATGGTGAATATACCCGTGACCTGAACCTGGGTGAATTTATACACTTCTGGAGCGGCGCCGCGCAATTCAGTCTTGAAGCGCAGGCCGATACTGCTTTCGGTTGGTCAAAAGACGTGGAGATGCAGTTTAAACAGGCACAGATAGATTTTCCGTTCACTTATCCGCAGCCGCTCAGTATCAACACAGCAGCAGTGGCGCCGGTGAAGGAAAGATCAGTATTGAGTATCTGGCCTAACCCTGCCAGCAATACGCTGAACCTCTCTTTACCTGCTGATAATAAAGTGTATACGGTAGAGGTATACAGCATTGCGGGTGTGAGAAGATTATCCCAACGGGTAAAGGGCAATTACAATAATCTGAATATTTCTTCCCTGCCGGACGGCGTGTACATTGTTACCGTAAGGGACAATAAACAGGTGATCCGGAAGGAAAAGATACTGGTGAACAATACCTCCCGTTAATCAGTGTTCTACTTATAATTGCAGAGAGGCCGTATCAAAAATAAGATACGGCCTCTTTTTGTTTGGTACTTAATGGAGCCAGGTAGCAGTTTTACGCAATTCCAGGAAGGTTCATCTATTTTTGATAGATCCTCTCTTTTTTTATTGATTGAGTAGTACTACTTCCAGCCTCGCCCGACATATATACAATCCACGGTGTAGAAAAACAGAAAAACCTTTGTATATATAGATGCAATCGATTGTCTCAATGACTAAAATGACGATACCGCGAAGTCTATAGCACATATCTTATTTCATTTTCCCTTAAAAAACCAATTCAATGATGAACAGACATCAAATTGTCAATGTCACCAGATGCGCGACACTCTCCATGATCGTATTTCTATCAGCCTGTACAAAAGAAAACGTTAAGGAAGAACGCCTGGCAGCAGGCAGCAGCCTGGAAACCCAGGCTGTAGGCAGCACTATTCTGAACAGCTGGAGTGTAAACTGGGATAATTATGCCCATGGCAGCACCTACACGGCAAACAATGCCGCTACAGATTTCGGGAACGTAACCGGCTGGGTGGACAGCCGGGGGATGATCTCTAACGGGAATCTGCGTATCACCTTATTAAAGAATGCCTTATCCGGCGCGGGCGGTGTGGTAGCCAACATTGATATCTCGGACGGTACTGCCTATGAGGTTGATTATGACATCAGGTTCCATAGCCAGTTTGACTGGAGCAGGGGCGGAAAATTAGGTTTCGGCTTCTCTATCGGCGATGGTAACACCGGCGGCGACCCGGGTTGGGACGGTAACGGCGGCTCTGCACGCCTGATGTGGTACCAGACCGACGCAGGCAGGGTGTTCTTCCAGCCTTATGTTTATTTTAAAGACCAATCCGGCCAGTACGGAGAAACATTTGGTAAGTCCTATCCTTCTTCAGGCAGCCTCAATAAAGGGCAAACCTATCACGTACACCTGTACGTGAAGAGTAATACGGGCAGCAACACCAATGGCCACGTACAGTATGTGATTGATGGGACAGTGGTGCTGGACCAGGATATCCGCTGGACTACAAACGACAGCAAACGGCTGATCAAAGGTTTAACCTTCCATACCTTCCGGGGTGGCAGCCAGGATTATTGGGAGTCAGCTACAGATGGGTACATCTATTACGATAACCTGAAAGTACACAGGATCAGTACTAACTGATAATATACATTAGTCAAGCCTCCAACGCCTTTTCATAAGCCTTTGGAGGCTTTTATTTTAGCTGATGGAAGCGCCGGGCGGTCTTACATACCGGGTATAATGATGTGGAAAGTCGTGCCTTTTCCCGGTGACGACTCTACGTACAGATGTCCTGAATGATTGGCCACAATACGCCGGCATAGCGACAGCCCGATGCCTGAACCGGGATATTCGGAGCGATTGTGCAGGCGTTTGAAGACTTCAAAGATCTGGTCGGCATACTTTTGTTCAAAGCCGATACCATTGTCGCTGAAAGTGATATCAAAGTATTGTTTATAGCGTTCCGGCTTGCCCATATGCATACTGGCCAGCTCTCCCGGGATGGGGGTAGACTTGATTTCGATCACCGGGTGGGCGCCTGGCTGGGTAAATTTCAGGGCATTGCTCATCAGGTTATAAAATAGCTGGTTGATCTGCAGGGGAATACCCTGTATAACAGGTAATGGACCGATGATAACATTTGCATGTTTCTCCTCGATGATCAATTCAAAATCGCTGATCACACTTTGCAGAATAATGGTCAGGTCTATTTCCCGCATCATATTCCCCTTTTCCAACAGGCGGGAGAATTCCAGCAGGTCTTTGATCAGCATGGACATTCTCTCTGATGACTGGTTGATCTTCTCTACCAGCCGTTTGTGGTGCTCAGGGAGGTCTGCCTTGTTATTCAGCAGATCGGCATAGATCCGGATCTTCCGCAATGGTTCCTGCAGGTCATGGCTGGCAACGTAGGCATATTGTTCCAGTTCCTGGTTGGAGCGTACGAGGCTAAGATTGGCGTCCTGCAGTTCTTCGTTCATAGCCGCCAGTTCCTCGTTAGAAGCGGCTAGTTCTTCCGTTCTTTCCGCTACTTCCAGTTCCAGGGTGCTTTGATATTCCAGGAGCTTATTGCGCGCCAGCACCTGTTCCGTCACATCAATGGTCATATCCACAACGGCATAGACTTCTCCGGCTGCATTCAGCAGGGGCTTATAGGTGAAATTGAAGTAAAAGGTTTCAGGCTTGCCATTAATGACCAGTATTGACCTGGCTTCTTTTTCATGGTGGGCTATACCAGAAGTATACACGGTGTCCAGTATCTTCATGAAAGGTTGATCGTTCAGTTCGGGCACCGCTACACCCAGGGGCTTACCCAATACGGAGTAACCTTTGCCCCAGAACCTGATCATGGGTTCGTTGGCCACTTCTATAATAAACCGGGGTCCCACAAAAAGAGCGGTTGCCACGGGGGCCTCTTCTACCAGGGAACGGAAACGGCCTTCACTTTCAAGCAGCGCCTGTTGCACATCCAGCTCTGCTCTCAGATCGCGGGCTACACAGGCAATAGCGATGGGTTCTCCGCTCATGGGGCTGTCCAGCCGGAAGGCATTGGTATGGAAAGGAATCTGTTCGCCTGTAGCCTGGTGGGTATAATATTGTCTTCCCATCCATTTGCCGTTCCTGACAACAGCGGGTAAGACGTCTCTTTCCAGTTCAACCAGGTGTTCCAGTGTGAAGATGTCCCTGATATTGCGGGTGAGGGTAGATGCTTTGCTGCCTATTCCCAGCAGCTTCACACCAGCATCGTTAATGTAGGTGATGGTGCCATCCATGTTGGCAACAGCAATAAAGTCACTGCTGTTTTCCACGAGCGTCAGTAGTTTCTGCTGTTCTTTTCTTGCCATCACCTCGTTACTGATATCGAAGGCAATGACCAGTATATGCTCTTTACTGTCATTCTGATCATGGATACCTGCTACATTTACCTGCACCCAGCGGTTGCGGCCATCTTTCTGCCGGTAACGTTTTATCTGGTTAAAGACCTCTCTTTTCCCCTGTAAAAGCTCCTCAAAAAGCTGATTGTTTTCCTGCTGGTGATCTGAATGAATAATGTCGAGGTAGGCTTTACCTGTCAGCTCGTCTGCATTGTAGCCCAATAAGAGGGCAAATGCCCTGTTCAGCATACGGAACCTGCCTTTCCCATCAAGAAAGGCCATTCCGATAGCAGCATTGTTAAATGAAAGGGAAAAACGCTGTTCTACTTCTTTAAGCAACCTGTCCTGCTCTTTCTGGGCAGTAATATCCAGGCATATGCCCGAGAAGGTCAGCGGCGTACCGGAAATGTCATACTCATATTTACCGCGTAATTTCCCCCAGTGGACGGAACCGTCATCCCAGATGAAGCGGGCTTCATAGTGGAGCGAGCCGGTATGTTCGGCCTGCTCATAGGCCTGCTCTCTGACCGCCCTGTCGTCGGGGTGAACATGGCTGATCAATAAGTCACGGTCTTTGACAACCGGTTCTCTCCTGCCCGTTATGATATAATATAGATTGGGAGAAAAATCGATGGTATTATTGATAAGATCTATCGTAAAGATACCAGCATCGGATCCTTCAACGGCGAGAGCCGCCATTTTTTCTGCCGCCTGGGCTTTTGCATTGGCGGTAACCTCTGCTGTAATGTCCTGGCTGATACCTGAAAGCCGGGTAGCTGTTCCTTCGTTATTAAAGTATGCCTGTCCTTTAACATTCAGCCATACGATGTTTTTATTACCCTCAGTAATACATCTGAAACGTACATTGAACAGATGATCTGAATCTGGTTGTAAAGCCAGTTTGACGGTTTCTCTTATCGCTGCCTGATCGGCAGGGTGAATATGCCTGATCACGGATTCATAAGTGGGCTCTTCCGTTTCTTCCAGGCAGAAAAGTGCCCTGCACCGGTCATCAAGAATGATTTGCCGGTTAAGGATGTCTACATCCCACGTGCCGATCCCGGCGGCATGCAATGCAAATCTTATCTGTAATTCCTGATCCCTTGGGATGGATGTATCGGGTTTTGTGAACTCACTCATTTTCTCTCTGGCAGTACAGTAACACCTACAAGTTAATAAATCAGCTGAATATTATTTATCGTTCAGCTTCCTGCCATTTTTTAGTTTTTCGATTAGCAGGCCGAGCCTGTTCTGTTTGGTCTCTTCCCGTTTAGCCGAGGTGATCCAGACAATATATTCCTTCCTGTCTGTATAGGATAGCGTATCAAAAAAGGCCTTCGCCCCGGGATGTTTGGAGAAAAGTGCCGCAACTTCTTCAGGCAATATCACTTCCCTGGGTGCCAGGTCCTGTTCTAACACCACATGGATAGTATCGCCCAGTTCTTTGCCCAACTCTTTACGGATAGCCTGGGTGATGCCAAGAATGTGGCAGGTGGTGCCCATTTTTGCAAGGCTACCCCTGTAGGTAACCTTGCCGTCTATTAATGCCTTTACCTTCACCTGGCCTTTTACGCCATACAATTCCTGTACGTCGTAGGGGAATTCAACATAGCCGGCATTCATACTGCCGTGTTGCACTATCACAGCATCAAAAGTTACTTTCTTAGACATTTTGCAGATTTACTCTTTTTCGTAAGCTTCGATCTCTTTCAGGAAGTTCATCGCCTTTATGACGGAGGTCCATTCACTACTCCCAAATATAAACTTAAACCAGCGTTTACCAGCATTCTCCATTTTGGCATTCCGGTATAGCCAGACCGACAGCATGGTGAAAATAGTGGTAACCGTCAGTTGCAATACCCACAACCCGATGCTGCCATGTTCAAACATGCTTTTGTTAATGTAAAAGGTGGTGTAAAAGGGCGCAGAAAGGAATAATATCCGGGCAATATTAATGGTGGAAGATTGTAGCACGGCGAGTTTACGTTGTACTTCCAGCACATTCATACTATTGTCGATCTGTTGAATGAGCAATACCTGCCTGATATAAACAACAATGGCGCTTACAGTGGCAACGATAATGGCCAGTGCGGAAAGCACGAAGAAATGCCGGTAAGCGGTCATGGCCGATATAGCAAAAAATATGAGCACCGACAGCAATAAGACCCACAGGACCCCTAAAATGACTGCGATGATCTTCACTGTTTTCAATGGACGCAAGGCAGTCCTGGCTTTTTGTGTTTGTATTTCGGTAATGAGGCGGTGATTAAGTGCCAGTGTTTTTTCGAGCTTCTTATCATAATTAGCCCACAGTTCCTTTAATGTGATGTCTTCCATATTAATTAATGATGAATAGTGGAGAATTTTCTTTTCAGTTTGTTCTTGATGCGGTTGATCTTCGTCGCAATGTTTGTTTCCGTGAGCCCCAGAATATCGGCAATTTCCCTGTAGGAATTTTCTTCCAGGTAGAGGATCATGATAGCCTTGTCCAGTTCCGGCAGTTCACTGATGAAGTGTTGAAGGAGCCCGAGTTGCGGGCCGGTATCTTCTTTTTCTTCGGTGGCGATGATAATGTCCGCCGTAAGCCCGGAAGTACTGCCGGTTCTTTTGCTGTCTTTCCGGTAGAAGGAAATGGCCACATTCAGGGCTATTCTGTATAGCCAGGTAGAATATTTATACTGATCATTGTACCTGCCGAACGATCGCCATAGCTGGTAGACGATTTCCTGTATAAGGTCTTTCCTGTCTTCCGCATTTTTGCAATAGGAGTTCGCTATTTTATAGATAATTCCTTTATGCTGTTCTATTACCGATAGAAAGACATTATCTTCTTTTGAAGGGGGCATAAATGGTTGCAATTAAGGTCATGAATAAGATATTTTATCTTATTATTCGCAGCAGAAAATAAAAAATCACAACAGGATACCAGCCGGTCCTGAAAGTAGTGATATTTGACAATATGGGGTTGGGATTAATTAAGGTTTTCTGATGCCTTTTTAAACAAAGGCAGGTAATTCATAGGATAGTAAAAATTATTTTCAAGATTTTCAATCTTCGGCTCAAACTCCACACTGTAGCGGGATCCGAGCCGAAGAAAAAGGCGTTTCATAGGATAGTATACGCTAAAGATAATCAAATTTTGATATCAGGAAATTATTTCTTCTCTTTTTGAAATATTTAATATTAAAATGAAAAAAATAACGTTGTCGAATAAAAATTCCGCATTTTTTTATCGATAAATTATTAAAAATCTATCGGTCGTTTTTATCGGTAACGCAATAGATTTATTTAACGTTGTTATCAACTCTTAGCGATCAGTGAAAGCAATTCTTCTGTGGATAATTTTCCACTGATATCGCTTCCTTCCAGCAGCCTGTCGGCCAGGTCTCTTTTACTATGATGTAGCGCAATGATCTTTTCCTCGATGGTATGTTTTGCCACCAGCCGGTAAATGGTAACGGGCCTTGTCTGGCCAATGCGGTAAGCTCTGTCGGAGGCCTGTTCTTCAATGGCAGGGTTCCACCAGGGGTCGAGATGTATCACATAATCGGCGGCGGTCAGGTTTAGTCCAGTTCCTCCTGCTTTCAGACTAATCAGGAATAGTGCGCCTTCGCCCGACTGGAATTGTTGCACTACTTTTTCCCTGGCAGGGATAGGCGTGCTGCCATCGAGGTAACAATAGGATATACACAATTCATCCAGGGCCTGCCGTACCAGCTCCAGGTGACGCACATACTGACTGAATACGAGCGCGCGATGGTTGTTGTCGATCAGTTCTTTTACAATTTCCAGGAACACGGAAAGTTTGGATGAGTGTATATTTATCTCCGGGTCTATCATGCGGGCATTACATGCGGCCATGCGCAGTTTACCTATTTCTGTCAGCGTATTCAGATGTTGTTTGCTATTCTTTTCCCTGCTGTACTTTTTGATGTTCTCCACTGCATTCCTGCGCATGGCTTCATAAAACGCCGCTTCATCGGGAGAGAGGGAAACCATTTTAACGATCTCGGTTTTTTCCGGCAGTTCATCCAGCACCGCTGTTTTTGTGCGTCGCAACATGAATGGGCTGATCAGTTTCCTGAGATGTTTTGTTACACTGCTTTCCGCATTATAAATGACAGGCGTCGCAAATTGTTTGTTGAAGTACTGCAGGTTGCCCAGCAAACCGGGATTGATAAAGTTAAACAGGTTCCATATTTCCGACAGATGATTCTGTACGGGTGTACCTGTCAGGATCAGTTTAAACCCGGCCTGCAATGCCATGGCTGCCCTGGAAGTTTTGGTCTGGTAGTTTTTGATGGTATGGGCCTCATCAAGTACAACGGTGTTCCAATGAATGCCTGCCAGCAATTTATCTTCTGACTGTAATATACCATACGTGATCAGGACCAGGTCAAAAGGTCCGGCTGTTTTCAGCACGGCCGCCCTGTTACCGTTGTTGATCTGCTTTACCTGCAGGGAAGGCGCAAATCTGTACAGTTCATTGGCCCAGTTAGGGAGTACCGATGCCGGGCATACTACCAGCGCAGGTCCTTCACTGGCCCTGTATAACAGCATGGCGATGGCCTGTATGGTTTTACCAAGTCCCATATCATCCGCCAGGCAGGCGCCTGCTCCCCAGCCTGCAAGCCGCACCATCCAGCGGAAACCTTCCTCCTGGTATGGACGCAATTGCGTTTGTAAGGTGGCAGGTACTTCAGGGTGGATATCTTCAGCCATTGCCTGCCTGGCACGTAATGCTTTCCAATGCTCGTCCGTATCGGCATTGCCTGCTCCTTCCAGCAGTTCATCCAGCATATGTGCCGCCAGTGGCCGGATATGTATCTCTTCATGTTCCGTCAGCGCAATACTGGCCAGTTCATTGAGCTGCCGGTGCAATTTCGTGGTGAGAGAGAGAAACTCACCGTTTCGTAAAGTAATGAACCGCGTAGGGCTGACTTTAACGGCATCCAGCAATTCTTTTAAAGAGAGGACGGTGTCTTCATCTGTTTTCAGTTCACCGTTGCAGGTGAACCATTTGCCGTCCACCTTCCGGACGGTCATACGTAGTTGTGCCTGATGCGCCACGCTCCTGACCTTCAGTTTTTGTCCTTCCGGCCATTCCGCTACGGCCAGTTCAGGATGCCGGTATATGATCTCAAGCAGTTGTAAGCAGTTCAATGGATCGTCAAAGATGATGGTATCGTCCACCACTTCCTGCGCCACGGATTCCTGGATGAGGATCATCAATCTGGCCAGGTTGCTTTTCTCAGCTTCCAGGTCCCTGATAGCCTGGCATCTTTCACCATTGGTCACGCCAATGAGGTGCCGGGCACCCTCTCCCGGTTTACAATAAGGAGGATCGACGGCAAATGGTTTCACGAAGAAAGACGCTTTCAGCGCATCTCCGGTAGGGAGTAGCTGTACCCGTATACGGGCATCGGCAGTACGTTGTTTTATATTTAAAGCGGCTGTATCGTCTAAATTGGAGTGGACGGTGATGTGTGCGCCAATATTGCGCAGCGCATGCAACAATTTATCTTTGCCTTCTGCAGGCACAGTACCGATCTGTTTTAATGTTTGCAGCACGGATCGTTGCTGCTGTGTGAGCCTGATCACCCTTAAACGGGTAGGCGTTTCTTTTATCAGCACTATTTCCCGTGTATGATCGGGGATGTTGGTGCTAAAAATGTATCCCTTACCGGTGCCATTTACGATCAGCTCCGGCTGCCCCCTGACCACTTCTACCGGAACGGTGGGATCATCCAGCAAAAAAAGACAGGGATGACCGCTTATTTCCTGCCAGACCCTTTCTCCAAAAATATACGACTCCGTACCATAGGTATGATAGCTTTCTTTCAGGATGGTGCCCGCTATCCGGAGGTCGTGATCTGTCATGTTTTCCAGTTGCCCTTCCTTCAGCTTTTTCAGATCTGTAGGCCTGCCACGGCTCCAGCCGGTATCTCCCTGGTGCGTTTGTATAACGGGCAGGATCTCCGATCGGGCCACATCTATGAGGTAGGCCAGGCGGGTAATGGCTGCTGCTTTTTCTTTCAGTGGTTTACTGGCTGCTGGCAGCACCAGGGTATTCAGCAGCCGTTCCCATTCGGGCACGGCCTGCATACGGGAAAATATGGGCTGTTTACCTGTGAAGGCGGCGAGATCGCGGAAGGTTTTTTCTGTACCCAGGTAGGCCTGTTCCTGAAATAAGTAAAGCAGTTCATAGGTCAGCAGGCGATAGTGATGACGTATGCCCTTGTACAGCAGCTCTTTGATGAAAGGGGCATATATTTTAAGCAACTTGCTTTTCGGATAAAAAGCCTGCAGGCATATCACTGAAAGATAGCTGAGCAGGTGTTTTTCAGGTTGCCGGGAGGTAGATTCCAGCAGGATCTGCAGCATGTGTTCCGCCCGTTCCTTCCTGCCGTTATGAAATTGTAAGAGGCTGATGGCTGGTGTGATATCCTGGAAAAGCTTTTTATCATATGCTGCCAGTACCTTATTGATAATGGTGTAAGTTTTTTCTTCCGGTAATACGGTCAGTGTATAAGCATACAGGAAGGCAAAAAGCGGGGACAGGGGAATACTGTTCTTTTTATCCTGTTGCCGCTGCTGTTTGATACCCTGCTCAAATAAGGTAAGGGCATTGTCTGGCAGACCTTCATACAATTGTACCACTGCAGCTGCGTACAGCGCATCAGTACCAACAATGTCTTCTTTTATATATCCTTCCTGCAATGCCACCTCTGCATGGACCAGTGAAGATGCTTCCACATGGATAAATTCCGCCACCTCCTGGCGGAATGTATGTAAGGCTTCCAGCGATGTCATAGCCAGCAGGTGCTGTTTTACAGCCGCGGCGTATATTTTTATGATGCTATCTGTATCAAATAAACGTAGCAGATCTTTATACTCCGGGTAATACAACAGATAACACAGGTGTGGGATATATTCCTGCAGTTCAAAAGAGATCTTTCTTACCGGGGGCAGCAATAGAGATCGCTCTCCCGTGAAGAAAGCTGTCAGTAGCTGCTGCAGTTCCTGCAGGCGTGCACTGGTACTGTAAAAGGAGTACGGTTTGGCATGATCAAGTAAGCGGAGGTATTGCGGCTGGCGTATATTATCGGGAAACAGGAGAAAACCCAGTTCCGGTACCAATGAATAATTGCCGGCCAGATTATAACTGCCCAGGCCTTTTTCTCTCAGCAGTTCCAGTATATCGATGATCCTGTCCTGTGGCATCTCTCTGACACGGTTTACAGCGTCGATGAACGTATACCGCTCTAGGGGATATAGATAAACGGATAGTACGTCAATGACGATCCTCGTGTCGGCATCCAGTGACTGATATTGTTCTTTGTAAAAGGAAAGATTCACCATCGTTGGTGCAATCTACATATTATCTGCTTTCCCCTGGTTGGCGAAAGAAAGCATATACCTGGCAGTAGTCAGGAAAGAGGCCAGGTCACTCGGTTTGGTTATATAGTCTTTAACCCCCAGTTCGATGCTCTTAGCTTTGAATATAGGCGAAGTGGAAGTGCTCCAGATAATTTTTGGCACATCCTTGAAACGTCCCCGATCGTTCAGTTCTTTAACAACTTCTACCCCCGTCAGTTCCGGGATATTATAATCGAGTATCATGAGGGCTGGCAATTCTTCCTCTCCGATACTCTCCAGATATTTGACAAACTTTCTGCCGTTGGGAATGCAGACCAGTTGCCAGCCAGGGTCTATTTCTTCAATTGCATTTTCTAGCAGCTCCTGGTCATCAATATCATCTTCTGCCAACAGGATCAGCCTCTTCGAATGGCCTAAAAGTTGCATCTGTTATGTTGTTTTATAGAAACAAATGTACTTACTTCAAACCACATAACACATAGCATCTATATGGTATAGAGTTAAGTCAGCAGAACTGTAAACACAACTTAAAGAGAAAATTGATTTATATACATCGCTTCAGCTAACACCTTTATCATGAACACGCGGAGAAAAAGTCCCGATAATACTGCTTTGTCTGAAAAGGGTGTGGAAAAAAGTCCACAAACTTCCACAACAAAAAATAAGAGACAAGCAAAGCAAATCCTTGCGCCTGTAGCCGACGAATTAGATTTACGTCAGCTGTTCCAGGTGTTGTCTGAAGTTAGAAGTGGCAACTTCTCGGCCAGAATGCCGGCAGATAGCATTGGTCTAAGCGGCAAGATCTGTGATACGGTCAATGAGATCATTTCCCTGAATGAAACACTGGTAGAAGAACTGACCCTGGCGCGGAATACCATCGGGAAGATGGGACGTCTGAACCACCGGGTGGTAATGCCCCGTACTGCAAAAGGCTCCTGGGATACCGCAGTGGTTTCTATCAATACATTGATCTCGGATCTTGTACATCCTACCATCGAAATAGCGCATGTAATCAGTTCTGTGGCGAAAGGGAATCTTTCCCAGGAAATGCCGCTGCAGATAGAAGGCCACGTATTGCAGGGGGAATTTGCCCGCATTGCCACTGAGGTGAACGGGATGGTGAAACAGCTGAACCTCTTCTCCCGCGAGGTAACGCGTGTGGCCCGTGAGGTAGGCTCTGAAGGTAAACTGGGAGGGCAGGCGAAAGTAAAAGACGTAGCGGGTGTATGGAAAGACCTTACCGACTCTGTGAACCAGATGGCGGGCAACCTGACCGCACAGGTGCGTAATATTGCTGATGTGACAACGGCGGTGGCGAAAGGAGACCTTTCCAAGAAAATTACGGTAGACGTACAGGGAGAGATCCTGGAACTGAAAGATACGATCAATACCATGGTGGACCAGCTGAACTCCTTCTCTTCCGAAGTAACGCGTGTGGCGCGTGAGGTAGGTACGGATGGTAAGCTGGGTGGCCAGGCAGAAGTAAAAGGGGTGGCAGGTACCTGGAAGGACCTTACTGATTCTGTGAACCAGATGGCGTCCAACCTGACCGGCCAGGTACGTAACATCGCAGAGGTAACAACCGCGGTAGCGAGGGGTGACCTGTCGCGCAAGATCACGGTGGATGTACGCGGAGAGATCCTCGAGCTGAAAAACACCATGAACACGATGGTGGACCAGCTGAACTCTTTTTCTGCCGAGGTAACGCGTGTGGCGCGTGAGGTAGGTTCCGAAGGTAAGCTGGGAGGCCAGGCAACGGTAAAAGGTGTAGGTGGTGTGTGGAAAGACCTGACGGATTCTGTGAACCAGATGGCGGGCAACCTGACGGCGCAGGTGCGTAACATCGCAGACGTAACAACTGCGGTGGCGAAAGGTGACCTCTCGCGTAAGATCACGGTGGATGTGAAGGGAGAGATCCTGGAACTGAAAAATACCATCAATACCATGGTGGATCAGCTGAACTCCTTCGCTTCCGAGGTAACGCGTGTGGCCCTGGAAGTAGGTACGGAAGGTAAGCTGGGTGGCCAGGCGAAAGTGCAGGGTGTGGGTGGTACCTGGAAAGACCTTACTGATTCTGTGAACCAGATGGCATCCAACCTGACGGCCCAGGTGCGTAACATCGCTGAAGTAACGACAGCGGTGGCGAATGGTGACCTTTCCAAGAAGATCACCGTGAACGTAGAGGGAGAGATCCTGGAACTGAAAAAGACCATCAATACCATGGTGGACCAGCTGAACTCTTTCGCTTCCGAGGTGACGCGTGTGGCCCTGGAAGTAGGTACAGAAGGTAAGCTGGGCGGCCAGGCGAAAGTGCAGGGTGTGGGTGGTACCTGGAAAGACCTGACAGAATCGGTGAACCAGATGGGATCTAACCTGACAGCCCAGGTGCGTAACATTGCCGAGGTAACGACGGCGGTAGCGAAAGGTGACCTCTCGCGTAAGATCACTGTGGACGTAAAGGGAGAGATCCTGGAACTGAAAAATACCATCAATACCATGGTGGACCAGCTGAACTCATTCGGTTCAGAGGTGTTCCGTGTGGCGCGTGAAGTAGGTTCTGAAGGAAAGCTTGGCGGGCAGGCAGATGTACCGGGTGTGGAGGGCTTATGGAAAGACCTGACAGACTCAGTGAACATCATGGCGTCCAACCTGACATCACAGGTACGTAACATTGCCGAGGTAACAACGGCGGTGGCAAATGGTGACCTGTCGCGTAAAATTGAAGTAGACGTAAAAGGAGAGATCCTGGAACTGAAAAATACCATCAATACCATGGTGGAACAGCTGCGCGCCTTTGCCTCCGAGGTAACGCGTGTGGCGCGTGAGGTAGGTACGGACGGTAAACTGGGTGGCCAGGCGTTCGTACCGGGCGTAGGTGGTACCTGGAAAGACCTTACCGACTCTGTAAACCAGATGGCGGGCAACCTGACGGCCCAGGTGCGTAACATTGCCGATGTGGCCATTGCCGTGGCAAACGGAGATATGTCCCGTAAGATCACGGTGGATGTGCGTGGAGAGATCCTGCAGCTGAAAGAGACCCTGAATACCATGGTGGACCAGCTCCGAGCCTTCGCCTCCGAGGTAACGCGTGTGGCACGTGAGGTAGGTACAGATGGTAAACTGGGTGGCCAGGCATTCGTACCGGGTGTGGCGGGTACCTGGAAAGACCTGACGGATTCGGTGAACCAGATGACGGGTAACCTGACCTCGCAGGTGCGTAACATTGCAGAGGTAACGAAGGCCGTGGCCTCCGGCGACTTGTCCAAGAAAGTAACGATAGACGTTAAAGGAGAGATCCTTGATCTGAAAAATACCATCAACACGATGGTGGACCAGCTGAACTCCTTCGCGTTCGAGGTGACCCGTGTGGCGCGTGAGGTGGGTACAGAAGGTAAGCTGGGTGGCCAGGCGGAAGTACAGGGTGTGGGTGGTACCTGGAAGGACCTGACCGACTCTGTGAATATGATGGCCTCCAACCTGACCAACCAGGTGCGTGGTATCGCCAAGGTGGTAACTGCCGTGGCTACCGGTAACCTGAAACAGAAATTGTCCATCGTATCGCGTGGGGAGGTAGCCCAGTTGACGGAAACGATCAATGAAATGATCGATACGCTGGCCTTGTTTGCCGACCAGGTAACGACGGTGGCCCGTGAAGTGGGTGTGGAAGGACGATTGGGCGGCCAGGCGAGCGTGCCAGGCGCCTCCGGTATCTGGAAGAACCTGACGGAGAACGTAAACCAGCTGGCGGAAAACCTGACCACCCAGGTACGTGCCATCTCGGCGGTAGCATCTGCGGTAACAAAAGGTGACCTGACCCAGATGATCCGTGTGGAAGCGAAAGGTGAGGTAGAAGAATTGAAGGATACCATCAACCAGATGATCGCCAACCTGAAAGAAACAACCCTGCGTAACCAGGAACAGGACTGGCTGAAATCCAACCTGGCCAAGTTCACACAGATGCTGCAGGGACAGAAAGACCTGAACACGGTAACCCGCCGTATCCTTTCCGAGCTGGCGCAGGTGGTGAACGCACAGAAAGGTATGTTCTACATCCTGGAGCAGGAAGAGAACCTGGTAAATCCGAAACTGAAATTATTTGCAGCATATGCTTATGGCAGCGAGGTCGGCATGTCCCGCGAGTTTGCGCTCGGACAGGGCCTGGTAGGGCAATGTGCGGTGGAGAAAGAGCGCATCCTGCTGACCAATGTACCTTCTAATTATATTAAGATCAGTTCCGGCCTGGGAGAAGCTGCGCCGGTAAACCTGATCGTACTGCCCGTACTATTTGAGACGCAGATCAAGGCGGTGATAGAGCTGGCATCCTTCGATACATTCAGCCAGACGCACCTGGACTTCCTCAGCCAGCTGACGGAAAGTATCGGTATCGTGTTGAACACGATCGAGGCAAACTCCAGGACGGAAGATCTGCTGGAACAGTCCCAGTCACTGGCAGATGAATTAAGACGTACCAACGAAGAGCTCCAGGATAAAGCCCACCTGCTGGTGAAACAGAAAGAGGAAGTGGAAGAGAAGAACAAAGAGGTGGAAGAAGCAAGGAAATCGCTGGAAGAAAAAGCAGAACAGCTGCAGCTTACATCCAAGTATAAATCTGAGTTCCTGGCCAATATGTCGCACGAGCTGCGTACGCCGTTGAACTCCCTGCTGATCCTTGCGCAACAGCTATATGAGAACCATGACGGTAACCTGAATGAAAAGCAGGTGCGTTATGCAAAGACCATCCATAGTTGTGGCGATGACCTGATCCAGCTGATCAATGATATTCTTGACCTGTCGAAGATCGAATCCGGTTACATCTCCACAGACTTCATCAAGGTACGTTTCAGCGAGGTGATATCTTTTGTGGAGACTACATTCAAACACGTGTCAGAAAGCAAGAACCTGCGTTTCCGGATCGATATGGACGACCAGTTGCCGGCATCCCTGGAAACGGACGTACAGCGTCTGAACCAGATCCTGAAAAACCTGCTCTCCAATGCGTTTAAGTTCACTGAAAAAGGTGAAGTGAAGCTCCGCATCTATGAAGCGAAACGTAACTGGCGTATGATCAGCGAAAGCCTGGAAAGTGCCGACAGAGTGGTGGCCTTCGAGATCAGGGATACGGGAATAGGGATTTCGAAAGATAAGCAGAACATTATCTTCGAGGCATTCCAGCAGGCAGAGGGTTCTACCAGCCGTAAATATGGAGGTACCGGCCTCGGATTGTCCATCAGCCGTGGCCTGGCAGACCTGTTGGGTGGTTCCATTGAACTGGAAAGTGAAGCAGGCCGGGGCAGTACTTTTACATTGTTCCTGCCGCTGCAATACAATCCTGCCACCATCAGAAGGGAAAAACAAAGCAGCCTGACAGTAGGGCAATACCAGTTGCCTGACGGATATGACGCTACACTCATCCAGACTTTACCGGTAGTGAAGGTCCCTGAAACAAAAGATCTGGACGGATTGAATGAGATCATCAATGAAATAGGCGATGACCGTACACATATTGTCGATACAGACAAAGTAGTACTGATAGTGGAAGATGATGTGCGTTTCGCCAAGATCATGCTGGAGAAGGCGCATGAGATGGGCCTGAAAGTAGTAGTGGCTACCAGTTTCGGAGATGTGTTCGACCTGACGAATAAATATAATCCGATAGCCGTAACATTGGATGTTAAACTACCTGATGCAAGCGGGTGGAGGGTATTGGATCTCTTTAAAAATGATATTAATCTGCGGCACATTCCTATTCACCTGATATCCGGAGAAGAGAACCGATTGCTGGCAATGCACCGTGGCGCAAGGAGCTTTAGCCTGAAACCATTGAAGGCCGAAGCATTAAATATATTGTTTGCCAACATCCTGGATCATGACAGTCGGAAAACGAAAAGGGTACTGGTTGTGGAAGATAATGAACCGGATGCCTCACAGATAGCCAGGATACTGGGGAATGGTGATCTGATCGAGATGGATTTTGTTGAAAACGGGAAAGCAGCGATCGATCGCATGAATAATACAGTATATGATTGTATCATTGCAGATTACATGCTGCCGGATATTGACGGTGCGGAATTCGTAGCCAACATGAATACGGTGAACCGGCACAATGCAACGCCAGTGATCGTATATTCAGCAAAGGATTTTTCAACCAGTGAAAAGTCAAAACTGAAACAGTATGCCAATAAAATACTGTTGAAAGGCGTTAATTCCCTTGACCTGTTGCTGGAAGAAACAGTGATGCAGCTGCATCTTAATCATCAGTCCCTGTTACCGGAAAAGAGGAAGTTAATTGAAGATCTCCGTTCTCAGAAAGATGTACTGATCCATAAGAATGTACTGGTTGTAGATGACGACGTTCGTAATCTGTTTGCATTGACCACTGCATTTGAAAGATTCCATATTAATACGATCACGGCGGAAAGTGGTAAGGAGGCAATGAATATTCTTAGCGAAAACAGTGATATTGATATCGTATTGATGGATATTATGATGCCTGAAATGGATGGTTATGAAACAATGCAGAAGATCAGGAGAGAGCATAAGAACAGTGCATTGCCTATTATTGCTGTAACGGCTAAAGCTATGAAGGGCGACAGGGAGAAATGCCTGGAAGCCGGGGCGTCTGATTATATCACAAAACCGTTAAAAATTGATCAATTGCTGTCGCTCATGCGTGTATGGCTGTACAGATAGTTTTAAAGTACTCATTTGAAAATCGAACAACTTGCAGGACCAGGGTTTAATTAAAATATTGGTTGTCGACGACCGGCCGGATAATCTATTATCTATAGAATCTATCCTGGAAAGGGAAAGCTATACCATCGTAAAAGCCAATTCTGGCAGGGCTGCCTTAAAGATCCTCTTAAAGGAATTCGATTTCTCATTGATACTGATGGATGTGCAGATGCCTGATATGAACGGTTTTGAAACAGCTGCACTTATCTACCAGCGGGATAAACTGAAAGAGATACCGATCATCTTTATTACGGCGCACAGCCATGAAGAGGATACCATTTTTAAAGGCTACCGGGTAGGGGCGGTAGACTTCATCTATAAACCTGTCAATCCTGAGTTATTGCGTATAAAGGTGGGCCTGTTCGTAGAGCTGTACCGTAAAACGCAATCTCTCATTGCACAGGAACAGAAGTTGCTGCTGGCCAATGCTTCCCTGCAACGGGAAGTAGTGGAAAGAGAGGCTTCCGAACTTAAAGTGCGGGAGCTGAACAGGCAATTGCTGCAGAATAACCTGCATCTGAAAGCAGTAAATGAAGAACTGGACCGGTTTGCCTACATCGCTTCTCATGACCTGCAGGAACCTTTGCGTAAGATCAGGGTATTCAGCGATATGATCCTGCAAAAGAAAAGTGGCGAAGCAGAAGTGGATAAGTATGTGCAGAAGATCACGAATGCAACTATCCGCATGCAACAACTGGTGAGCGATCTGTTGCGGTTTTCCCGTCATTCTATACAGGGGGGCGATTTCATGTTTTGCGATCTGAATGACATTGTAAAAGAAGCGCTGACAGAGCTGGAGATCAAGATCCAGCAAACCAATGCCAGGATCCAGATTGATACCCTGCCCTCATTACAGGTGATACCTACCCTGATGCGGCAGGTATTCTATAACCTCATCAGCAATGCATTGAAGTTCCGGAAAAAAGAAGTGGCGCCTGAAGTGCATATTTATGCAGAAATGGTGAGCTCACCGGATCATCAGTATCTGAAGGAGAGGAACAATGGGAATTACTATAAGATCTTTGTGACCGATAATGGTATTGGTTTTGAAAATCAGTATGTAGAAGATATTTTCGTTGTGTTCAAGCGATTGCACAGTTATCATGAAATAGAGGGGACGGGCATCGGCTTGTCTATCTGTAAAAAGATCATGGAACAGCACAACGGATTTATTACAGCAACGAGTGTGATTGACAATGGCGCTACCTTCATCATTGGTATTCCCGAGCAGCAACAGCTGCCTGTAAACATTGGTGTCATGTAGAAATAGTCATAAACAACAATAGCCATCCCGTTTTGTACAGGATGGCTATTTTTATGTTTGTTAAATGCCAGTGATCAATATTTACACAATACCTGTTGTTTTACCTCAAAGCTGCCGTTTAAACGGATGTCTTCAGAGGAGGCGCCTACCATTACGGAGAAGGCACCAGGTTCTACCACCCATTTCATATCGACGTTCAGCAGTTTCAGATCGTCAGGTAACAATTCAAAGGTAACTTCCTGTTGTTCGCCTGCTGCCAGATGTATGCGTTTGAATTTCTTCAGTTGTTTTACCGCAGTAACAACAGAACTGGCATCATCGCGTATGTATAACTGGGCAACTTCGTCGCCGGCTACCTTGCTGGTATTCTTCAGGGTAAAGCTGACAGACACTTTCAGGTTATTGCCTGATGCCTGTACGTTAGTCTTCAGGTTTTGATAGTCGAAAGTAGCATAGCTTAAACCATGGCCAAAGCTGTATAAAGGTTTCGCGTCCATTTCTACATAGGCATGTCTTGATGCATGTTTGTAATTGTAGTACACCGGCAATTGTCCTACGGACTTAGGAATGGAAACAGGCAAACGACCGGCAGGGTTATAATCGCCAAAGAGCACATCTGCCACTGCATTCCCACCTTCCTGGCCAGGGTACCATGCATTCACAATGGCAGGTACATGCTGTGCCGCCCAGTTGATATTCAGCGGGCGGCCTTCGATCAGGACCAGTACCACCGGTTTGCCGGTAGCAACAATGCGTTCCAGCAGGCGGGATTGTAAGCCCATCAGGTCAAGGCTTACCCTGTCATATCCTTCTCCGCTTTCCATATCGCTCACCGCTACTTCTGCCGACTTCACCTCTGCGGCGCCGGTGCTCTGGTAAGAGGTCTCAAAATCACGTGCACTGGACCCACCCAGTACCAGCACTACCGCATCTGCCTGTTGAGCGGCTGCCACTGCTTCATTGATAGTGGCATGCGCCGTATCGCGGATGGCGCAACCTTTTACATAGGTCACTTTAGTATCGGGCGATACTTTGGCTTTAATACCTTCCAGTACGGTCACTATTTTTTCCTGTGGCTGCGGAGCGGTATAATCGCCCAGCTGGTTGTAAATGTTATCCGCATTCGGGCCGATCACGGCCAGGTTTTTAATGGTCTTATTTAGCGGCAGGAGCCCGTTTTCGTTCTTCATCAGCACGATGGATTCGGCTGCCACACGTTTTGCCAGTGCTTTATTTTCGGCAGTACCTACTGATCTTTCCGCAACGTCTGCATCAACGTACGGATGCTCGAACAATCCCATGGCAAATTTCAATCTGAGCACATGCGCTACGGCAGTATCAATGGTGGCCATGCTTACCTTTTTGTTATTTACGGCCTTCATTAAAGCATCGCCATATGCTTCACCGCCGAGGTCTGCATCCAGACCTGCGTTAATAGACAGCGCAGCTGCTTCTTCCATGGTGGCAGCAACATGATGGTTGGAACGTACACCGGGAATACCACCGAGGTCAGAAACGGTAAAGCCTCTGAAGCCCCATTGTTTTACCAGCACATCTTTCAGCAGGAAACTATTGGAACTGCAGGGGATGCCGTCAATCGAGTTGTAGGAAGCCATGATGGACAGCGCGCCAGCCTTGATAGCCGCCTGGAAAGGAGGCAGGTAGGATGAATACAGGTCTCTCAGACCGGTAAGTGCGATGCCGCCGTTATGGCCGCCTTCAGGAGAACCATATGCGGTAAAATGCTTCAGTGTAGAGATGACATTGCTACCGGAGTTGATATTACTGCCCTGGAAGCCCTTTACCATAGAGAGACCCATCTGGCTGATCAGGTAGGGGTCTTCTCCATATGTTTCTTCCAGCCTGGACCAGCGGGGCTCACGCACGAGGTCCAGTACCGGGCCGTAGCCAATATGTGCACCCTGTACGCGTGCTTCTTTCGCGATGGCAGCCGCCATCTCCTGGATCAGGGCCGGATCCCATGTGCTGGCCTGACCGATAGAAGTGGAGAATACCGTGGTGCCGATGGCCATATGTCCATGGGGACATTCTTCTGCCAGCAGCAACGGTATACCCAGCCGGGTATTTTCCATCATATACTTTTGCAGGGCATTAGTAGCTTTTGCAGACAACTTTGGCGTCAGACCGGTCACCAGTGTCTTTTTCGTCCATGGATCGGCTCTTAAAGTAGCCCAGAAGCTACCGATATGCCTTTTGGTGATGACTGCCTTAAATGCTTCGCTGATGCCTACTGAGTCGCCATTCTTTTCATACATATCCCATCCCAGCAGGGTACATAATTGCCCTACTTTCTCTTCCAGCGTCATACGCTTCAGCAGATCTTTTACACGGGCGTCAACCGGCGCTGAAGGGTTTTTGTAAACAGCAGGGCTGGTATTTCCTTTCTTTACCTGCCCCTGGACTTGTGAGCCTAAGCCGACTACCATTATAAAAAGCATAAGATAGGTGCGGCTAATAGCGGTTTTGTTCATTCTCATTGGACCTGTTGATAAGATTCTATTATGTTAAGTTAATTGACAATCATTTGGTTAAAAGCGCTGTCAGTAAAAATAACAAGTACCGGGAGGAATTTCATAAGAATTTTGCCGGGTGGGGTTTGCGGAGATTGGAGGGCTTATTCTCCGCAAATTATGCGGAGAATGAGGCTCTCCTGCCATGAATAATACGTATATTCACCGCATAATTTGCGGAGAATGGTTGCCTATTTATATGAACTTAAAGATTGGCCGAACTTTCACTGGGTGCAGGAAACGCTTTCCGTGAAATTGGGTGCTGTGCGCCATCGGCAGGGGAAGATCATGGGGCATATGGAGGCATTAGGGTTTCCCCTCCAGGAGGAAGCTATGCTCGCCATCCTGACATTGGATATTGTGAAGACAAATGAGATAGAAGGAGAACTCCTAAACCCTGAACAGGTACGTTCATCGGTAGCCCGTAAGCTGGGAATGGATGTACCAGGACTTATTCCTTCAGACAGGCATATAGAGGGAGTGGTAGAGATGATGTTGGATGCTACCCTCCGGTATGATCTGCCACTTACTGAAGAACGCTTGTTTGACTGGCATGCTGCCATGTTTCCTACGGGAAGAAGTGGCATGTATAAAATTACTGTGGGGGACTGGCGGGACGACTCTAAAGGTCCTATGCAGGTTGTTTCCGGCGCCGCGGGGAAGGAACATGTACATTTTCAGGCGCCACATGCTGATATCGTATCCAGGGAGATGAAAATCTTTCTGGATTGGTTTAATGGCGATATCAATATTGATCCGGTGCTGAAAGCTGCTGTTGCCCACCTGTGGTTTTTGACGATCCACCCCTTCGCTGATGGCAACGGGCGGATTGCACGTGCTGTAGCCGATATGCAGCTGGCGCGTGCCGATCAGACCAGTCTTCGTTTTTACAGTATGTCTGCACAGATCAAGCGGGAAAGGAATGCCTATTATAAAATACTGGAGAAAACGCAGAAGGGAAGTCTTGATATAACAAGATGGCTGGAATGGTTTATTGATTGCCTGGAGCGTACGCTGATCGCTACCGAAGACATATTATCAGCAGTATTGAAAAAGGCCCGGTATTGGGATAAACATATGGCTGTTATATTGAATGAACGTCAGCGTTTAATGATAAATAAACTATTTGACGGATTTGAAGGCAACCTGACGTCTTCCAAGTGGGCAAAGATGACAAAATGCTCCCAGGATACTGCTTTGCGCGACATCCAGTATCTCATTGATAAAGGCATGCTACAGAAATCATCTTCAGCCGGGAAAAACACAAATTATGTTTTGAAAACAGATTAGCCCTGATCTTCGGTGAATTGTACAACATTTCTCTGCATCTGGCAATTGCGCCCCTCTCCCCTCCTTAATAACTTTGGATCTATTAATATACCAAATTATAGATCATGCCAAACGCCACGCAAATAGCTCAACCATCTGCAGAACTACTCAATCCCGACAATCATACACTTGTACTGATCGATTATGAAGGGCAAATGGGTTTTGCCACCAAGAGTATTGATATTACAGAGCTTCGTAATAATGTTGCCATTATTGCGGGCGCATCAAAGATCTTCAATGTTCCCACTGTTGTGACAACTGTAGCCGAGGAAAGTTTCAGTGGTCCGGTGTTCCTGGAGCTGGAAGCGGCCTATCCAAAAGCCAGTTCAGGTTACATAGACAGAACTTCCATGAATACATGGGAAGATGTTAATGCTTACAATGCTATTGTAGGGAAAGGAAAGAAAAAAATAGTGCTGGGCGGACTGTGGACCAGCGTATGCATTGTTGGACCTGCACTTTCTGCAATTGCGGCGGGGTATGAGGTGTATGTGATCACAGATGCCTGTGGCGACGTGTCCGTTGAAGCTCATGAAAGAGCAGTACAGCGTATGATACAGGCAGGTGCCAAGCCGGTTACTTCCATACAATACCTGCTTGAATTGCAACGCGACTGGGCAAGACAAGGTACTTATGAAGCAGTTACCACACTTATGAAGCAACACGGAGGTGGTTATGGCATCGGCATCCAGTATGCGCATACGATGTTAAAGCACTAGCAGAACAGACATTCTTAATAGCAGAGATCCTCTGCAGACAATACAGGGACAGGGCGTTTCAAAGACTGTGAGAGGAGTACGGTTTCCGTACTTCTCTTTCACAGTAGCTGTCCCTTATTCAGTTACACCAATGCACGTTAAATAAGCGTTCATGAAAGCAGATCTGATACTTTATAACGGGAGTATACATACAGTTGACCGGGATAACCCTGCTGCTACAGCGGTTGCCATCAAAGACGGCAAATTCGTAGCCGTCGGCGACGATATAAGCGTCATGAAAATGGCGGGCGAAGGCACTACATTAATAGATCTGAAAAGAAGACGTACTATTCCCGGTTTAAATGATTCCCATACACACCTGATACGTGGTGGCCTGAACTTCAACCTGGAATTACGCTGGGATGGTGTGCCCTCCCTGGCAGATGCCATGAGGATGCTGAAAGAACAGGTAGCCCGTACGCCTTCGCCGCAATGGGTACGCGTAGTAGGCGGCTGGAGCGAATTTCAGTTTGCCGAAAAGCGCATGCCCACGCTGGATGAGATCAACGCGGCAGCGCCGGATACGCCCGTTTTCATCCTGCACCTGTACGACAGGGCTTTGCTGAACAGGGCTGCATTAAGAGCGGTGGGATATACAAAAGATACACCCGATCCTCCGGGAGGAAAGATCCAGCGGGATGCAGGCGGGGAACCTACCGGCTTGTTGCTGGCCACGCCGAATGCCATGATCCTGTATTCTACACTGGCCAAAGGACCTAAGCTGTCTTACGAATACCAGGTGAATTCCAGCAGGCATTTCATGCGCGAAATGAACCGTTTTGGCATTACCAGTGTGATTGATGCGGGAGGCGGATACCAGAATTTCCCCGACGACTATAAAGTGATAGATGAACTGCACAAGCAGGGGCAGCTTACTGTACGTATTGCCTACAATCTGTTTACACAAAGGCCGAAACACGAAGAGGAAGATTTTGACAGTTGGATAAAATCTGTGAAAGTATACCAGGGCGACGATATGTACCGGCACAACGGTGCAGGAGAAATGCTGGTATTCTCTGCGGCGGATTTTGAATCTTTTGTACAGCCGCGTCCTGATCTTCCTGCTGTAATGGAAGAAGAGCTGGAAAGAGTGGTGCGCCTGCTGGTAAGCAATCGCTGGCCCTTCCGCCTGCACGCTACATACAATGAAAGCATCACCCGTTTCCTGAACGTGTTTGAAAAGGTGAACAGGGATATACCTTTCCAGGGTTTGCCCTGGATCTTTGACCATGCAGAGACGATCGATGAAAAGAATATAGAGCGGGTGAAAGCGCTGGGCGGAGGTATTGCCATCCAAAGCCGCATGGCTTACCAGGGAGAATATTTTACAGACAGATATGGTGAAGCAGCTGCAGCGCATACGCCGCCGGTTAAACGAATGCTGGAAATGGGCGTACCTGTGGGAGCAGGTAGTGACGCCACCCGTGTGTCCAGCTACAATCCCTGGGTAGGGCTATATTGGCTGAGTGCAGGAAGAACGGTAGGCGGTCTGCAACTATACCCCGATCAACAGCGCCTGAGCAGGGAGACCGCATTGGAACTGTACACCAGGGGTAGTGCCTGGTTCTCTAATGAACAGCAAAAGAAGGGCGCTATAAAGGTTGGCATGCTGGCAGATCTGACGGTGTTGGACAGTGACTATTTCACCGTAACGGAAGAAGAAATAAAGGGGATTGAAGCTGACCTGACCATTGTAGATGGCCGGATTGTATATGCCAAAGGCGATTTCAATCAGTGGGCGCCACCGCCCATCCCGATATTACCGGACTGGTCTCCCACAGCCATTTATAATGGCTATCATCCCGGCTCCAATAAGTTAGGCGCCAAGACCTATAAGTTCGCAGAAAAGGCCCCTGTAAATGACATCAGCGCTATGGTGCATCAATGTATAGGCAATTGTGGCGTGCATGGTCATGAACATGACAAAGCCCGCAGAAGTGATGTGCCGGTAAATAATTATACAGCTTTCTGGGGCGCATTGGGCTGCTCCTGTTTTGCTTTTTAAATCAATAACGAGAAGATGACAGACATACTGAAAGGTGTATTATACTCCGATATGGGAAGTGATATCAATAACTGGGCAATGTTTGTTTTCAGGATATTACTTGCATTGGAGTTGTTCAGGGTACACGGCCTGAAGAAATTCAGGCTGGAGAACGGACAGCGGGAACATGTACCTAACCCCTTACATCTTCCTGAGAAACTGAACGCCATGGTGGCGACACTATCTGATACCGTAGCGCCTTTCCTGGTCATGATCGGTATTGCTACACGATTGGTGGTGCTACCTGTCATCGGTGTGACGGCTATTGGTTATTTTGTAGTACACCGGCACGATAACGTTGAAGTAAGGGATGTTCCCTATATGTACACGCTTTGCTTCCTTTTCCTCTTGTGCGTGGGCGCCGGGACTATTTCAGCAGATCATTACATCTATTCACTATTAACACAATAAAATATTTTACAGATGGAGCCAAATATCGGTATCAAGAAAGATTACCTGTCGCAGATCTCGCACGAGCTGGCCAGGATACTGGCAGATGAATTCCTGTTGTATGCCAAGACCCGTAATGCGCACTGGAATGTAGAAGGTCCGGACTTTCATTCCAAGCATGTGTTTTTTGAGCAGCAGTATGAAGAACTGGATGAGATCATGGATGGTGTGGCAGAACGCATACGCTCCCTGGGCCATTATGCTCCTGCCACGCTCAAGGAATACCTTGCGTTGACACACCTGACTGAAAAAAGCCGTTCGGCAAATGATGGCGCAGGTTTTATCGGCGAGTTACTGTCTGATCATGAAAGCCTGATCATTCATTTGCGGGAGAATATCAACCGCTTTGCGAACGACTGGCATGACCAGGGCACGAGCGACTACATTACAGGTCTTATGGAACAACATGAAAAAATGGCCTGGATGTTAAGAGCACATTTAAGATAACAGACTATGGACGAAAAGAAGAATATTGCCTACATCAGCATATGCCTGGCCTTTGCTGCGGGCTTTTGCGATGCAGCTACCTTTACTGCGGCAGACGAATTATTTTCTGCGCACGTGACCGGCAACTTCGTTGTATTTGCGTATGACCTCATCAGGGGCGCTGAAGCAAAGTCCTGGTTGAAATTACTTTCCTTCCCGGTATTCACCGCGGCTGTTATTGCAGCCGGATGGTTTGCGCCAAAACTGAAAAGCGGTTATACGCTGCTGCTGGTAGAAGGTGCGATCCTGCTGGTAGCGGGGGGACTCGATATTGCTTTTGGCAGACCGGGTAGTGCATGGAGTGCAGTAATGCCTTATATAGTGGTGCTGGCTATGGGCATTCAGAATGCATTCGGGCGCCTGTACGCTACTGCAGCGTATGCACCAACTACGATGATGACGGGTAATGTAACGCAGCTGACGCTGGACATTGCAAAAATACTGATGCCGGGTGTATGGAACAGCGATCACCGGCCGGCATTTGCGAAACAGTTCATTGTTATTGGGGGCTTCCTGGCTGGTTGCCTGGCAGGTGCATTCCTGGCGGCTCATTTTGGAATGTGGACGGTAGCATTGCCTGGCGTATTGCTGCTATTGCTTTTCTTTATATGAATTTTTGCTCTCCGGCAGATAAACTAACGACAGTATAACTGTCCGAACAGGAATGGAAAAGGGCCGGTCTTCGTGATCGGCCCTTCATTGCATGTAAATGGATGAAAGGGTTATTTACTTTCTTCTCTGGATGCTTCCTGTTTGTTGCCCAGCTGCTCCAGCAGTTTTAGTCCCAGCAGACCGCTGATAGAACCGTTGGTACTGTCACCACCTCCGATGAGGATGTCAGGCATGATCTTGATATGCTGTTCACCGATGGCTTCCATCACCTTCAGCTGGGTAAAGTTGTTACCACCCATTGCTTCCACGGCCAGTTTATAGGATTCGGCGCTGGACTTACCAATAGCAAGGATCTTCTCTGCTTCTGCATTACCTGTCAGTGAGATCTTTTCGGCATCGGCTTTTGCGATCAGCTCTGTTCTTTCGGCCTCCGCCTTTGCCAGTACGCGTACTTTTTCTGCCTCACCGCTTGCCAGCAGTTTCATTCTGTCAGCTTCCGCATTCGCCTGCAGACGCACGCTATTGGCATCACCAGTGGCTTTCTTAACAGCAGCGTCAGCGATCCTTTCAGCGATCAGTACACCCTGGTCAGCCTTAACGATCTCTTTCTGGATTTCAGCAATAGCCGTTTCTTTTTCGAGTGCCTGCCTGGTTTCCTGTGCACGCATCTGCGTGTCGTAGGTTACCTTCTGCTCTTCGGCCAGTTTACGGTCTGTCAGAGTTTTCATCAGGCTTTCAGGAGGTACGATATCACCGATCAGTGTATCCACACCGAATACGTTGTATTGTTCCAGTACCCTGCCAATGTGTAATTTGGCAGATTCCTGTCTTTCCTTACGGCTCTTCAGGAAGTCGATCACCTCAGCATCCTGTGCGGAGTTACGGAAGTAGTTACCGATGGTAGGTTCCAAGACCTGTGTAACAAGGTTCCCCATATTACCGAAACGGGCAATTACTTTAGGCGCTTCGGTAGACGGAATATGAATGATCTGTGCTACGTCCAGGTTGAAGGTAAAACCGTCCTTACTACGTACGGTGATAGTAGACAGGTTCTTATCCAGCTGGTGCGCTTCGCTCCGTGCAGAAGCCCAGTTCAGCACCAGGTTGGTAGTGGGTACGTATTCCACCTTCATGATATATGGGTTGATAGGATATTTACCTGGTCCCAATGGGTCAGCCCATACACCCTTATGGTTTTTTGCAACGATATTACCATGTTTGAACTCTATACCACTGAGGTCCTCTCCATCACTACCCACATAGGAGATCACGACACCCACATGGCTGATCGGTATCTCTGTCATCTGCCGCATCTCTACTTTGGCAAACCAGGGGTTCAGGAAGTAGGAACCGGACAGGATCACCTGCTCCTGCAGACCTTTATAACCGCCATTGTTCAGGAATGCGTCTGCATTCTGGAAGTTGTTATGGTCAGGGATAGTCTTACCTGCAATCTGGCCGGCTTCGATGGCCTGGCCTTCCAGTGTGGTAACGATACCTACTGCGTTGTCAGGTACGGTGGTCATATCAGTAATTTCCACTTCAAAAAGGAATGTGTTGATACGATAAGAACCTGGTGTCATGATGGCCGTCTGCCGTCCTTTTTGTCCACCATTGTTAAGGAATGCTTCTGCGTTCTGATATGCATCGCAATCCACACGGCGGGCCATAACAGCCCCCGGTCTTAGTTCAGTACCGTCTTTTGCAAGTACGAGACCGATCTTACCGGTAGGGATGATGGTAAAGGACTGGAAAGTGACCTCGTATTGCCAGAACCACTTTCCGAAATAAACACCGGGCGCCAGTGTCTGTGCCTGGAAACCTGCTTCGCCATTTGTAGCGATGATGCGACCTTCCGGCAATTCCTGTTTACCAACCAGGACGAATTTTTTTGTAACAAGACCGAGCTTGTCTTCCGGTACTATAACAAGACCAAAGAAGACGCGAAGGATGTACTTGTAGAGAATAAGGCATAGTACGGGTAAGCCGATAATGACCAGCCACCTGAACACTTCAGATGTTTGCATAAATGTGTGGTGTTTATATGATATAGAAAATAGGATGCTGTTGACGCATATAGATGCATATATGCGAATTGATTGTACGAGTCCGTACAAGTGTACATAGCGTTGTTCTTACAGTTGTTGGCTGTAGTTAAACGTGTGCAGACAGTAAGCCTGTTAAAACTTTCCGTCGTTCATTTAACTAAATTCCGGGGGGAGAAGTGTTAAGAATGGTGAAGTGTAAGAAGTGCAGGTCTGCACGTATAGAGGAATCAGTGTCCATTGTAAATTTAATTACCATACAAAGGTTATAACAATTTTCTGAATTGCAAAAAAGATTCAAAAGAATGGCGTTAAAATGTACTGCAAAAACGGGCTGTTGTTATTTGATAATCATTCAGTTGGATGATGTGCATAAATATTTGAATATTGTTCGGGGCAATATGGGTGATGTCACTTAAATGCGGCTAGGTCCGGGCATTCAGTGTGGCTGTCTGCGAATACTTCTGTAGCTGTATTGTCTTTAAAAATATCGTGATCCCGCAGGCTGTATCAGGTCCCACATATTGCCATACAGGTCTTCAAAAACAGCGACTGTTCCATAGGGTTCCCGGACAGGTTGCCGGACGATTTTTACGCCCTTATCCTGCAGGTTTTGAAAGTCTCTTTCAAAGTCGTCGGTATAAAGGAACAGGAATACTCTTCCTCCGGTCTGATTGCCTATCCTGCTTTTCTGCTGTTCACCAACAGCTTGTGCCAGCAGCAGGAAGGTTCCGTCTGAACCCGGTGGTGCTACCAGCACCCATCTTTTGTTATCGCTCAGCGGGGTGTCTTCAATAAGGGTAAAGTGTAGTTTTTCGGTATAGAACCGGATAGCATCATCGTAATTGTCTACGACAAGCGTGATATGAGCGATCTTTTGTTTCATACTATAAATATATATCTTGAGACCATTATTCCAACGTCATGAACAAACGCCTGCTATATGTATCCCTGTTGATCATTTCCTGTATTATCATCTTTTCGCAATGCATCCATAAGCAGCCGGGTGAAGATAACAAAGATCTCCGGGGAGAACAATTTGCCGGATCAGCCGCCTGCATGGGCTGTCATAAGCGTATTTATGATAGTTACCTGAGCACAGGGCATTATAAAACTTCCGGCCCTGCATCCCAGGCCCTTATCAAAGGTAGTTTTGTGAACCCTCATAATGTCTTTTCTTACGGCAATGGAACAAAGGTGGTGATGGAAGCCAGGGATAGCGGTCTTTTCCAGGTTGCTTATGGAGATAGTGTTTTGCAGGAACTGCATCGTTTTGACATTAGTGTCGGATCGGGCAGAAAGGCACAGACCTTTCTTTCCTGGCGGAATGGAAAGTATTTCCAGCTGCCGCTGTCCTATTTTATTCCTGCACATAGCTGGGCGAACAGTCCTGGTTTTCCTCCTTCTTATCCAAAATTTGACAGGGTGATACCCAGTACCTGTTTCGGTTGCCATAGCTCCGCTGTGGGTATTAAGAGCGTAAGTATGGAAGGCTTGCAACTGTCTGAAGAGTTTGAAAAAAATCAGCTGGTGTACGGTATTGATTGTGAGCGGTGCCATGGTCCGGCGGCAGAGCACGTGGCTTTTCATACCACGCATCCGCAGGAAAAAGCAGCCATGCATATTACAAAGATCGGTGGTTTGAAAAAACAGCAACAACTGGACATGTGCGCATTGTGTCATTCCGGGCTGGGTACGCCGCAAAAACCTGCTTTTGAATTTAAACCGGGAGATGCCTTGTCTGATTATTTCTTTCCCGATTTCACCCGTCCGGAGAGAGCGGCAGAGGTGGATGTACATGGAAAACAATACCAGTTATTTACTGCCAGTAAATGTTTTATAAAAAGTGATAAGATGACCTGCTCATCCTGTCATGATCCGCATAATAATGAAAGGAACCGGTTACAGGCTTTCTCGCAGCGTTGTATGAGTTGTCATCAGCCGGAAGGACCTGCCTTTTGTAAAATGACTTCACTGCCGGCAGCGGTACTTTCGAAGAATTGTATTGATTGCCATATGCCGGCATTGCCATCAAGGAATATTACCATGCTGACCGAAGGGCAAACCAGCCCTACGCCCGATTCCATGCGTACGCACCTGATAACTGTATACAGGGAAGAAACGAAAGCTTTTATGGCAGCACTTAAGAAGTAGTATGACCGGCGTCTTTCAATAACCTGTTCAGGCTTCTCACGGAAATGCCCAGGTATTCGGAAAGATCCTGTTTCGTAAATGTGATCTGTTGAGATTCCAGTGCAGACAGCAGCTGGGGCAATATTTCCGATAAGGTATATAGCTGTTGTCTTGCTGCTTTTTCAGAGATCCTGGCCAGGCGGGTGGCTATCAGTTCCAGCACAACGCTGCCAAAGGCAGGCAGTGTTTTAAAGAAATGATGGAACTGCACGCTAGTCATAGTATAAACGGTCAGCGGTGTAATGGCTTCTATCGTGCACGTTGCCCTGGTGTGCCTGATGGCTTCGATTTCCCCGAGTATCTCACCTTCTCCCAGGAAATCCAGGATATAATCTCTTTCATTGTTTTCTGTGATGAAACACTTTGTCACCCCCGACCTTATAACATATACACTCTGGAGCGCCTGATCCTGTACAATCAGCCGCTGTTTGGGCTGAAGGGTCCGCAGTGTGATAGCATTGCCGGTGCTTTCATTGCCTGTCAGCTCTTCCATTAAATTCCGCAGTTGCAGATTCGTTGTGATCATATCTGTAAGTGGGACAAATGTCCCAAAATTTGGATGAACACCCCGTAATTTAGGGGTGAAGAACATTAAGATACCACTAACATATGAAAGTTTTAGTTACCGGAAGCGCCGGACATCTTGGAGAAGGGCTGGCCCGTATACTGAAGGCTCAGCACTATGAGGTGATTGGCATAGATATTCTTGCCTCTTCGTTTACAACGCATGTAGGTTCCATCACTGACAGGGACTTTGTAAAAAGTTGTCTTGATGGTGTGGAGGCTGTATTTCATACCGCTACATTACACAAGCCGCATGTAGCCACGCATAGCATGCAGGATTTCATTGATACCAATATAACAGGTACCCTGAACCTGTTGCAGGAATCTGTTGCGGCAGGTGTGGAAGCTTTTGTTTTTACCAGTACGACCAGTGTTTTCGGAGATGCGATGGAGCCTAAGGAGGGCGCACCTGCAGCCTGGATCACGGAAGACGTGACACCTGTGCCCAAGAACATCTATGGCGTTACCAAAGCAGCAGCGGAAGATCTCTGCCAGCTGTTCTTCAGGAACCAGGGACTGCCCTGTATTGTACTGAGAACATCCCGCTTTTTCCCGGAAGAAGACGATAACCGCAAGGTAAGAAATGCCTATGCTGACGATAATCTGAAGGCCAATGAATTCCTCCATCGCCGCGTGGAGCTGGAGGACGCTGTCAATGCACATATACTGGCGGCTAAAAAGGCAAAAGAGATAGGTTTCGGGAAATACATTATCAGCGCCACTACTCCTTTTGTACATGGACATGCTACCTATCTGCGGAATAATGCGTTGTGGGTAGTACAGGGGCTCGTTCCTGATTATGTAAAGGAATATGAGCGGCGGGGCTGGAAGATGTTCCAGGGAATTGACAGGGTATACGTGAATGAAAAAGCCAGGAAAGAGCTGGGATGGAACCCTGTCTATGATTTCAGGTATGTTATAGAGCGCCTGAAAGCGGGAGAAGAACTGCGTAGCCCGCTCGCCAAACTAGTAGGATCCAAGGGCTATCATGCGGAAGCATTCGAAGATGGTCCTTATCCGGTATAAATTGGGGAAGGGGCAGCTGGCAATGAAGCCGGTTGCCCCTTTATTAGAATGGCGGATTCTTTTCCCCCTGTATACTACCGCAAAGAAAGCCTACCTGACAAAGCTAAAATTGTAAAAAAGAGAACAAGGGTAATAAAGGACAGTCCCTGTTTTATTATATTGGATACAAAAGCTTTGTTTAATGAGGAACCTTGTTTGGTTGGTATCGCTGTCCACGTTATTGATACTTACTTCCTGTAAAGATCCTGCTGCTACAAAAGATTATAATACCTGGGCCACCTATGCAGGCTCCAAAGATGGCATCCGTTATTCCGCCAATACGCAGATCAATCCCGATAATGTTTCCCGGCTACAGGTAGCCTGGACATACAGTACACATGATAAGGATACCGCCGGCCGGTCACAGAATCAATGCAACCCGGTGATGGTAGATGGTATATTATACGGCCTCTCTCCCCGCCTGAAACTTTTTGCGCTAAACGCTGCTACCGGCATACAACAGTGGCTGTTCGATCCCGCTTCCGAAGATACTGCCGCCAGGAATGATCCGGCCGTCCTGATGAAGGTGAGCCGTGGTGTGGTATACTGGCAAAGTAAAGATGGGAAGGACAAGCGGATCTTTTACAATGCAGGTAATCGCACTTATGCTATTAATGCTGTGGATGGCAAGCCTGTCAGAAGTTTTGGTAAAGGTGGGTATATTGATCTGTCAGAACACCTTGACCGGCAAACGGAGGGAGATGCCTATGTATCGGGCAATACACCGGGTATTATCTACAAAGACCTGCTGATCATGGGGAGCAGGGTGGCAGAATCGGCGGATGCGGCCCCGGGTCATATCCGTGCTTTTGATGTACGTACCGGCGGGCGCCGATGGATCTTTCATACCATTCCTCATCCCGGTGAGACAGGGTATGATACCTGGCCAGATAAGGATGCCTGGAAAAAACTCGGAGGCGCCAATAGCTGGGCGGGAATGTCCCTGGATGAAGAAAGGGGCATTGTATATGTCCCGACAGGAAGTATAGGTGGGGACTTTTATGGAGGATTCCGGAAAGGAAGTAACCTTTTCGCCAATTCACTGGTAGCGCTGGATGCCGCCACGGGGAAATATCTGTGGCATTACCAGGTGGTGCATCATGACCTCTGGGACCGCGATCTGGCTGCCAATCCCAACCTGGTGACCCTGCATAAAGACGGAAAGACAATTGACGCAGTTGCGCAGATCACCAAGCACGGATATATATTCCTGTTTGACAGAACGAACGGCCAACCGGTTTTCCCGATAGCAGAAAGGGCCGTTCCACAGGAAGCGCTGCCGGGGGAAACGCCATGGCCGACGCAGCCGGTGCCTGTGTTACCGGAGCCTTTTGCCCGGCAGCAGTTCAGCGAGGAAGATCTGACCGACCTGAGCCCCGAAGCGCACCAGGAAATGCTGGAGCAGTTCCGCAAGGTGAAGTATTCCGCCATGTTTGCACCTCCTTCCAAAGAAAGCAGCTGGATATTCCCGGGTTTTGATGGCGGCGGCGAGTGGGGTGGCGCCGCTGTAGACCCTGAAACGCAGATCCTGTATGTGAACAGTACCGAACTTCCCTGGACGCTGACCATGATAGACGCACCCGGGGAGGGTGAAAATGATGCAACCGGGCACAATACCTACAATAAATATTGCATCAGCTGCCATGGCCCCGAACTAAAGGGGAACGGGACCTCCTATCCCTCATTGGTGAACATTGGTAGAAAATACCCAAGGGACCAGATCAGGAAAATAATAGAAAGCGGCAGGAATATGATGCCCTCGTTCAGGCAGATCCCCGATGAAGAGAGAGCTGCGCTGATCGATTTCCTGTTACATACAGAAAGCACGGCTAAAGAACCAGGGGCCCAGGTAAGGGCTAACACCTCCGGGAAGAAGAGCATACTTGACGAGGTGCCCTACACCATGACAGGTTACATCCGCTTCCTGGACAAAGATGGTTACCCGGGCATAAAACCGCCCTGGGGTACTTTAAATGCCGTCGATCTGAATACAGGTAAGCTGCTGTGGAAAGTACCTTTGGGTGAGTTTGAAGCGCTTAAAAAGAGGGGGATACCGCCAACAGGGACCCAGGTATACGGCGGACCTGTTGTTACCAAAGGCGGGTTGATATTTGTTGCCTCCACACAGGATGAAAAGATCAGGGCATTCGACAAAAAGACCGGCCGCCAGCTGTGGCAGGCCGCATTGCCAGCCGCAGGGTATGCTACCCCGGCTGTTTATTCCCTGGAGGGCAGGCAGTACGTGGTAATTGCCTGTGGCGGTGGAAAAGTAGGGAGTAAGTCGGGCGATACATATGTGGCATTTGCCCTGCCGGAATAGGTGTGCCGTACCAGGCATTTCACTTCGGTAGGCCATAATTTCAGTTCAGTACTGATTTTTGTAAGTTCAGTCAGATTGGCCTGTAATTGTCTGGCATTTGCCCCAAATTGCCGTCAAATAAACGGAAGCGATCATGACTAATACTATTCATTATGCGTCACAGCTGTATAAAATAGGTAAATTGCTGAACATTATTAAAATCGTTTTATCTGTTTTATCATTAGGCATACTATATATGATATGGGAGTTGCTGACAAAGCCAGTTCGTCGCGTATATTCCAACTAAACATATTCATCAATAGGATAGTGTGGCCTGGTAAAAAGTCTCACATATTATGGCTACATCCAACTATAAATTCTTGCGACTTTATGGCTATCCTATTTTTTGTTTACTTACCAATCTCATTTTCTTCCTGATTAACCCTTACGAGCGTACCTTCAACGCCTGGAGACAATTCACCGTATTTGATTTTATTGTCAACACCCTGGTGTCATGGTTGTTCCCCTTGCTGGTAATAGAAACCGGTATATGGCTCACCTATATGCTGCACCGCAGGTTGCCCTGGGAAAAGAATATGCGCATGCGCTTCATAGTGCAGCTTATATCGCACATGGGTATTATTCTGCTGGTGCTTTATCTTTTTTTCCACGTTCCCTTCCCGGAAAAATTCGCTTTTAACCAGTTACTTTACCGGCAATCTTCCATCACCGGGATGATCTATTGCCTGGTGATCACCTCCATCTTCGCGGCAGAACATCTCATCAACAGGTTGAACAATGCACGCCTGGAGGCATTTAAGTTGAACGAACTGGCGGTACAGGCACAACTGGATGCCCTGAAGTTGCAGCTGGACCCGCATTTCCTGTTTAATAACCTGAGCGCGCTCACATCCTTAATAGAGGAGAATCCCTCACTGTCTGTTAACTACGTGGTAAAGCTATCTTCCATCTATCGCTATATGCTGACAAACCGTACGCAGAATACAATTGCAATAGCAGTGGAACTCGATTTCATCAGGAATGTGCTTTTCCTGCATCAGATCAGGTATGGGCAGGCCATCCGTATCAATATATCGCCGGAAGTGGAACAGCTGCAAAGTGATATTGCTCCGCTGACCCTGCAATTGTTGATCGAAAATGCCATTAAACATAACCAGTTCACGACCGATTCGCCGCTGATTATCGATATTTACATCGCAGACAATAAGTGGCTGGTGGTGCGCAATAACAAAAATCCGAAGCGTATACAGGAACCAGGGGCACAGCTGGGACTAAAGAACATTACCCAGCGCTATCTGCTGCTAAGCGGCAGTAAACCTGTTATTAGCAATACCGGCAGCTATTTCGAAGTGAAGATACCATTGATGAAAAAAAATGCAAAGGAACATGCTGAGCATACTGATCATTGAAGATGAATTGCCTAATGCCGCAAGATTGAAAAAACTGTTGTTACAGATCGATAAACAAACTGAGATCGTGGGAGAGTTGCAGACAGTACAGGCAAGTATCGACTGGCTGAAAGCGCACGAACACCCCGACATCATCTGTATGGATATTAAACTGACAGACGGGCTAAGCTTTGAGATCTTCGACCATGTACAGATCCGGTCGCATGTTATCTTTATTACCGCTTACGATGAATACGCCCTGAAGGCCTTTGAAGTGAATGGCATTGACTATTTGCTGAAACCATTGGAGGAAGCACAGCTCGAAAAAAGCATCACGAGAATAAAAGGATTAGTTTCCCAATCAAACGGACCAGACCTGCTGGATGTGATCAGGAAGATGCAACACCGGGAAGCAGTATACCGTTCCCGTTTCCTGGTATCTTACCGCGACATGCTGATACCGGTAATGGTAGAGAACATCGCTTATTTCTTTTCGGAACATAAACTGGTCTATCTCGTGACCAGGCAATCGGAACGTTATGCAATAGATATGACCCTGGAAGAGCTGGAGCAGGAACTGAACCCCAGGGATTTTTTCAGGGCCACAAGGCAATACATTGTATCTGCCGGCGCTATACAAAAGATCCACCAGGTATTTAATGGTAAGCTGAAACTTGACCTGAACCCTCCCGCAGAGGAAGTAGTAGTGAGCAGGGAAAAATCCAGTGCTTTAAGGAAATGGTTGAGTTAAGCCGCGGGTTTCCTGTATTCAATCAGCTCCTTTTTTATAAATGTCTTGCCAGCCTTTCTTTCTGTTTTCCAGTACTGTCTATGCATTTTTTTGCGCAGATGTGTGCACCATTCTGCTATTACGGTGAGATGTCCTTTTCTTTTGTAAGCCATGGTAAAGTTAAATAATATTACGAAAATAAATAATTTTTAATTTGATGAGGGTAGCCTAAATTGAATTGTCGTATAGGCGATATGTAATGTTTTTTCATTCAATTTATCATGTCATGAATTACTATATGCCAGATGTTGCCGAGCTACAGGCACTTGCTACCAGGAACCGAAATAAATACATAGAAGGGCATCCGTTTCCGCATATCTATCTGGATAATGTCTTCCCGGAAGAAGCTCTGAATAAGGTGCTCGAAGAATTTCCGGGAGCAAATAATGCACACTGGCAACGATTCCATAATGCACAGGAACTGAAACTGGCATTAAAAGATGAGAGCAACTATGGCGCCTTCACGCGACATTTTATTAATTCTCTGAATTCCCGTCCTTTTCTTAAGTTCCTGGAAGCGCTTACGGGTATAGATGCTTTAATACCCGATCCTTACCTGGAAGGGGGCGGTTTACACCAGATTGTCAGAGGAGGATTGCTGAAGATACATGCCGACTTTAATAAGCATCCTATTACCAACCTTGACCGCCGTTTAAATGTTTTAATATACCTGAATAAGGACTGGGAAGAGGCTTATGGGGGGCATTTTGAACTTTGGGACAGAAATATGGAAAAGGCAGAAGTAAAGATATTACCGCTGTTTAACAGGATGGCTATTTTCAGTACTACTTCCGATTCCTATCACGGCCATCCGGATCCATTGAATTGTCCTGAAGATCGTACGAGGAAGTCCATTGCGCTGTATTATTACACGAATGGCAGGCCTCAGGAGGAAGTGGATCCGGCACTGGGTAGTCATACCACATTATTTAAGATCAGGAGGCACCGGGTGGAAGACTATAAGGGAGGGAAAAGATGGGCGCTGAAAGACTTTGTGCCACCAGTGCTGATGCATGCTTACAATAAAATAAAGTCTTAAGCTATGCCTGCAACAACAGGGCTGAAAAAACGACACGGATTTAATGAATAATGCGCTTAATGTCCATTAAGTTAACAAGAAGGAGTTCTTTTTTTCAGGCCTGTTAAATGCTTAGAACAGCCTGTAAAACAACGAAAGCGTACTGCCCTCCTGCCTGCCGGCGGCAAACCGGTCATAGTGCTTTTGCCGTATTTTCCTGCTTTTGATATGATTCAGGCAATGGTTGTGCGTAGCTACGTAAAGGTAGGAACGGGCACTTTTACCACTTCCAATGCCGCGCGCTTAAAAATTGACGTCGAGGTACACAATGCGGAGAAAGGATTACCCTTACGTGAATGAAAAAATGAAAAAAAGTGTTTAAGTTTGCAGCAATCAAAAGAAAAGACCCGTCAATGTGAGATATAATTTCTTTCAAAACAGATAAGCAGCACTTCCCGAACAGGGTGGGGCTGTATTTATTGGCTTTTAAAAGAAAGGAATTATGTTATTTCTGCAAAATCTCACGTATACCCATCCCAATAAGGATTTATTGTTCGATAATATCAATCTGACTGTTAACAGGCAAGATAAGATTGCCCTTGTAGGCAACAATGGCGCAGGTAAATCTACCCTGCTGAAAATTATCGCCGGTGTACTCCAGCCTTCCGGCGGAGTCATGCAGGTTGATAGTATACCCTATTACATACCACAGCTGTTCGGTCAGTTCAACAATATCACCATTGCACAGGCGCTTCGCATCGAAGATAAATTGAAGGCCCTGCAGGCAATTCTCGGTGGTGATGTAACGGAAGAGAACCTGACAATATTAAACGATGACTGGACTATCGAAGAAAGATGTAAGGAAGCCCTGACCCACTGGGGATTGGAGGAGCTGGATCTTCACCAGGAAATGGCGACGCTCAGCGGTGGACAGAAAACCAAGGTCTTCCTGGCAGGGATCGCTATTCATCAGCCTGAAATAGTGTTGCTGGATGAGCCGAGTAATCACCTGGACAGATCTGGCAGAATGTTGTTGTACGAGTTTATTCAGTCGGCCTCCTGTACTTTGATCGTAGTCAGCCATGACAGGAAACTGTTAAACCTGCTGGATACTGTTTGTGAACTGAGCAAACGTGGTATAGTCGTGTACGGAGGTAACTATGATTTTTACCGTGAACAGAAAATGATTGAAGGCAATGCATTAGACCAGGATATCAGGAGTAAGGAAAAGGCATTGCGGAAGGCCCGTGAAACAGAACGGGAGACGGCGGAAAGACAGCAAAAGCTGGATGCCCGCGGTAAGAAAAAACAGGAGAAAGCGGGACTGCCAACTATATCCATGAACACTTTCAGAAATAACGCGGAGAAGAGTACTGCGCGGATAAAAGGTGTTCATGCAGAAAAGATAGTTACTATTTCCCA
Organism: Chitinophaga filiformis; assembly: GCF_023100805.1. NCBI lineage: Bacteria > Pseudomonadati > Bacteroidota > Chitinophagia > Chitinophagales > Chitinophagaceae > Chitinophaga > Chitinophaga filiformis. The sequence goes on along the minus strand of NZ_CP095855.1, from coordinate 364,167 downwards.
GGGACTGAACGAGCTGCGGAAAGACTTGCCTGACATGGATAAGATGAAGTTAGGCTTTGATAATTCCACATTGCACAGAGGAAAGATATTATTTGCTGCGAATGATATGAACCACCGCTATGGTGATCGTTTGCTCTGGCAGCAGGCCTTAACTTTTCAGATCACCAGTGGGGAGCGGATAGCGCTGAAGGGATTGAATGGCTCGGGCAAAACCACATTGATAAATATCATACTGGGCAAACTGGAACCTGTATCAGGAACGGTTAGCAGGGCGGACAACAGGGCAGTGTATATTGACCAGGATTATTCATTGATCGATAATAGCCTTCAGGTGTATGAACAGGCAGAGCGATTTAATGATGCTGCATTGCAGGAGCATGAGATAAAGACCCGTCTTACACGTTTCCTGTTTACAAAGGACTACTGGGATAAGCCCTGCAGTGCGCTCAGTGGTGGCGAAAAGATGCGTTTAATGCTTTGCTGCCTGACTATCAGCGATAAGACGCCTGATATTATTGTATTGGACGAACCTACCAACAACCTGGACATCCAGAATATTGAGATCCTGACCGCTGCGGTGAATGAGTATAAGGGTACGCTCATCGTAGTGTCGCATGACGAATATTTCCTGGAGCAGATAAATGTGGAACGCATACTGGAATTGTCCTGATGCTTGGTATCAGCTACTTTGTTGTATCTGCAGGATGCCAGTCATGTCCGCAAAAGCGACATTGACGGGCCTGCGGTGTCCGGGCGATCAGGTTACACTTAGGGCAAAGGTTTAATGGCAGTACATCCTTGTGTTCCCGCCAGATCCTTTCTACAACCCGGCGTTTCAGCTCATGAGGACCATCTGCAATCATTTCCCGGATGACCTGCTCATCGCTGATCCAGCCTTTTTTCCGCATCATGGCAAGCATAGGTTCGGAGGGGTTATTAGACAGGCACATGAGCGTCTTGTGTGCCTTTAATTCATTTTCTGTCTGGAACTGCAGGCAGTATTCGTAAATATAGTCTTCCAATTCCCTGTATATGATCATATTCATGTCACGTTCACACTTTATTAAAATATGCACGAAATCCTAATATTTCTATCGGATGTCATGTGAAAAAAGTATATATCCCACAATATAGTGCAAAAGCCGGTTTTGGTTTTTCCGTCGACAGCCATCCGGCCTTGAATGATCGTTCCAACATCCTTTCCTTGTATGGTTGAGCCTGATTACCGATTGCTTGTGTTTATTTATATTTGGTAACGATTGCAAACAGATATTCTTATACCTGGAACAATGATTAATACTTATCGCTTTAGAGCCGAGAGCAAACAGGATGTCCTGAAATTGCAGCGCATTCTGGGTGGTGATTATGAGATATCACCTGTTAAAGAAGGATCTTCCGCAGTGGAAGTGCATTTGGAGTCTCCATTCACGATTGAGGAAATTATCCGGTTTATTGAGTCATTACCGAATAGTAATGTAATGTACCAGACGATTGATCATAAGGAGAAGTACACGGGGAAATTGGACCTGGCACGCTACAGGAATATTAACAATTAACTTAGCCGTTTTAGCTAAAACGGTTTATCTGTTCTTATGCCCGTTCAGCTGGTAGATGCTGAATGATGCAATAAGACCGGGAAGTTTCTTCTATACATATTTTAGGTCCTCACGAAGTGGATCGCAGCAGCGGTATGTGCCTGCTCCGTCTACCAATCCGGTACCAACGGTGTAACCATGGCCTTTATTTACGTTCATCTTACATCCTGAACGTAAATTAAGATCATTTCCACACCGTTGATATACTGATTGTATACAAGTTAAACTGTCGGAATTGTCCCGCCATCAATGACATATTCTAGGGACAAATTTTTCCCCATATTGTCAGATCTGACGTATTGGCTAATTTTGTTACTATGTACGAAAGGAAAATTTCTCCGAACCTGCATTGCGGGCTTGACCTCGTTGCCGAAGTGTTGTATGGCAAGTGGAAGCTCCGCCTGTTGTGGTTTATCAATGAAGGATATAAACGCCCCAGCGAACTGCAAAGGAAAATTCCTGATGCCTCAAGAAGAGTGCTTAATATCCAGTTGAATGAACTCGAAGCGCATGAATTGATATCAAAGGTTGTCTATCCACAGGCGCCGCCGAAAGTTGAATACAGTTTAACTGCTTTCGGGGAAAGCCTGATCCCGGTTATTGCCGCACTGGGCAATTGGGGAGATGGAAATGCGGGCCGTTTAAGGGAGGTGATTTCAAAGCGGATGGCACGCAATCAGGAGCAATGATATCAGTTCAGGTAATGCGCCACCTCAATAAACAGATTGTCAAAGTAAAAATAGAAGCCGAAACTATTTCTTATTTTCTGAGGCTCCCGCTCAAGTGATATACCGCCGGTCTTTAGCTTTGAGAAAATGTCATTCACTTTTTCTGCACTGTCAAGTATAAACCCAATATGAAATGCATCAGGATAGGCGGTATTCTCACCCTTGTTAATTTTTGAAGACATCAGTACAAGCGTAAAATCGGCCGGGTTTGTCAATACAGCAATCATGTTGTCGCCTTTCGTTTCCAGACATTTGAAATCAAAATGAGATTCAAAGAATGTTGTTGCGGCTGCAACATCTGATACGGGTAAGTTAAGGTGGTTAATTGTCATTTCTCTAAGATTGATGTTAATAATAAATGAATGTTCGTTCTTTTATGAAGGAAAATTTTTTTATGGACGCAGGGATTTTATTACTAACCTGAATAGCTGTTTCAGCTTCTGTTCTGTCAGCGTAAAGGGTTTACCGGCCATCGTGTTCTCAAAATGAAATTTCACCAGCGTGTAAAACGGACCATAAGCAACCGCCCAGTATTGTTCAGCCGGTACATCTACCAGCTCTCCTTTCTTAACGGCGTTATCCACAAAGTCGTTCATTACCTTTCTGAAAACACTTGGTTTTATGTCTTTGTGATTAATAAGGGGAGAATTACGGAATTGCTCTGAAAACTGATATTCCAGAGGGTTCTGGCAAATGTTTTTAAAACGGTTCTTCCATTGTAACCATAGCCCTTCCTCAAATGACATGTCGGCCGAAAAACCGGTCAGGGCATCCCTTTCAAATTTTTCCCATACACTTAAATAAAGCTGGTTCAGCAGGTCTTCGCGATTTTTGAAGTAGATGTAAATAGTTGAGGCAGAGATATTGGCCTCTTTTGCCAATTTCTGCATACTAAGACCATCAAATCCTTCTTTTACAATCATCTCGATCGCTTTTTCCCGGATGGTCAGCTCCTTATTTTCATCTTTAACTCTCATACTGCAAATATAAACGAATAATCATTCGGTTTAGAAAATATTTTTGAACTTAGTTCCTGATTAAGCGGATTATTAATCCCTTTATTAAGATCCTGCCTGTTAAATTGTAGCGAACCAAATTCCACTTGTATGCGGAAAATATTGTTACAAATCCTATTGATCGCAGCTCCGTGCTGCAGCCCTTTATTTTTATCAGCCCAGGTGGCGCCTGCCGCCCAATCTGTTACAGGCAAGGTGATCTGCGGGTACCAGGCCTGGTTTAACGCCTTCGGAGATGGCTCGCCGGTGGCCCGCTGGCGGCATTGGTCGGCCGGACAGTACCAGACCAACAATGGCTCACCTGCTCCCGGAGCTGTTACTTTTGAGGCCTATCCCGATGTTACGGAATACGCCGCCGGCCAGCTGTTCCAGACAGCGCTAGGCAACCTGAACAACGGGCAGCCTTCGAAGTTGTTCTCGTCCTGGTTTCCGGACGTGATAGACCGCCATTTCAAATGGATGCAGGACAATGGCATTGATGGTGCGGCCCTCCAACGTTTCCTGGGGGAGACCCGCGATGGCGTATTCAGAACTAACCGCGACAGCGTCACTACCCGTCTGCGTCGTGCGGCTGAGAAATATCAGCGCATCTTTTACATCATGTACGATATGAGCGCAGATGATACGGCGTATTTTAAGAGCGACTGGCTACATATAGAGAATGACCTGCAGGTGGTCAACTCACCTTATTATGCGCACCAGAATGGTAAACCAGTGATCTGTATCTGGGGGTTTGGCCTTACCGGCCGTACAAATGCTCCGGGCAACAGCCTGGCTATTATTAACTGGCTGAAAGGGAAAGGGTATTATGTAATCGGGGGCGTACCTACTCACTGGCTTAGCGGTACTGATGATTCTTATGCCGGCTATACTGCAGTATATGATGCGTTCAACATGATCTCTCCATGGTCAGTAGGTCGTTTCAAAGATCTTGCTGGTGCGGACAATTTCAAAAATAACCAGCTTGCGCCCGACCTGGCTTACTGTAATTCACACAACATTGACTATCAGCCTGTGATCTTCTCCGGTTTTGCATGGAGTAACTGGAATGGCGGTCCGGTGAATGAAATTCCCCGTAATAAGGGTGAGTTCTTCTGGCGTCAGCTATATAATATCAAAAACCTGGGAATGAACACGGCTTATATTGCCATGTTTGATGAATATGATGAAGGCACCAACATTATGAAAATGGCCGACAGCTACTTCGCTGTGCCTAACAACCAATATTTCCTGACCAGCAGCGCAGATGGTACCTATATCGGGTCCGACTTTTACCTGCGTCTTGCCGGAAGGGCCACACAAGTGCTGAAGGGCACGCAGCCACTCACCACGAATGTGCCCATTCCATACGCCGTGGCGCCCCTCTGGTTCCGTACCAGCGTGGAATCTGGTTATGATGCTATGCTAAGCTGGACCAACAGCGCCGACCCAAGTTCTGTACCACAGAATGTCAGTGCTCCATTATGTGGCGTGGTAAGCGGCGAAACCAGTCACACCGGCCCTTCATCCATACGTGTAAGCGGTACAGACAATTCTGCCGCCAGCTCCTATTATTACTTCCGGGCATTTGATGTGAACATCCCGGTGAATGCCGCTACCAAACTGAGCTTCTGGACCTATCCTACCAATAACCTGTCCCGTTATGTAACGGTAGACCTGGTCATGACAGACGGTACTACCCTGCGCGACATAGGTGCTACTGACCAGAACGGGACCTCCATGCATCCCGGCGCCGGCCACGGAGTGACAAATAACTGGCGCCGCATCTTCTGTAATATTGGTAACTGGCTGAATGGAAAAACGATTGACCGTATCATGATCGCATATGACCATGGTGTAGAAACCGGTAATTTTAAAACCTATATAGAAGATATTATCATCAGTGATACAATCAGTGTGAACAGTGCGCTGAGGCTGCCAGGCGAAGCAGCGTATGTGCTGCCAACAGTGGTAGATGAAAGCCGGTTATCAGGCTTGTTGCAGGTATATCCGCAGCCTGCCGTTAATACCGCCATCCTGAAGTTCGGAAACGGATGGAAAGGGAGCGGCCTGGTGACAATCCTCAATGTGAACGGAGTGGCTGCCGGCCAGCGGATGATCAATATCGAAAGGGGCCAGGCGAGTTTACCGGTAGATGATCTGCATTCAGGATTATATTTCCTGAAGGTGGAACAGCAGGGAAACAGTGTAACGCAGAAATTAGTGGTAGCTCACTGATAAGCTTCTACTGCGTATCCAGATAAACAGAAGGTGTATCAGACCCCTTGATACACCTTCTGTTATCTTAAAAACGCGTTAACGTCATGCCATATTGATCAAGCAAAGGACCAAGATCATTGTTCCTGGACAGACCAAACCCGGTAGCGGCGACATCTTCGGAAAAGAACCACCAACTGAATATGTATAATGTATATGGCCCCAGTTTGTCGGCCAGGACACGTTTCAGATTATCGAATAGTACCGTTTGAGGAACCGGTACTCCTACTTCAGTGTTTTCAATACGTTGCATTACCTTATCGCCGGTATCAAAAACGACTGACTTTATTCCTCCTGATTCACAGTATAAAGTATGCCCTCCTTCATCAAAGAACTTTATATCGTCAAATATGCTGAACAGACTATTTAATCGTTTGGCGATGAAATCCAGATAGCTATCAATAAAAGTATACCTTTCAAAAAGGTGGCTATATAAATGATCCGTTGCCCTGGTAGTCAGCAGGCTGTCGGTTGCGTGAAAGTGAGCGGCCAGCTCAGCATAACGCTCATCGCCGAATATGTCAGTATACTTCGACGCAATTTTTTTAAAGTTGAATACTTCCGGGGAGCTGTCTACGAAGGAAGTTACACAGTATACGCTATCATCTTCAATGATTCCCCTGGTTTTTTTAAAGCCAATGAAACAATAAAAATAACTGTACAGACTTTCTACAGCAATAGGAACATAGTCACGTATAAGGGGCCGTTCCTCAATAAATTTGCGTACGGTCTCCAGTTCATTGCTGAGTGTAATGCCAGGTTCCTTCCTGGTATTCAGGGCTGTAATGGCAGCCTCATTCAGTATGTAGAATTCCCCGAAATTGTATGCCCTTAATTTACACAGCCTGGTTTCCAACAATCCTTCCCAGGATTCGGTAAAGGACTTAGGAAGCGTTGTATTAAAGACCTTTTCAATCATTTTAAGAGATGTCATAGGGAAGGGAGTGTTTAAATATGGCTACAAAATAATGAAGGCCGGGCTTAACTTCAAATTTTGGAAAACAGAACAGGGCCGCTGTTGAGCGATATTGGAAGGTGGTGGATATATACTAAACCGGAAGTCAGAAAGGAGAGCCGCAGTTAGACTTACGCAAAGCAAATGAAAGTACGGATAAAAAAGGATAAATTTGTCTTTTATTGACAACTTTACTACTTTTGATATTGCTATGGAATCAAGGAAGTCAGGAACGAGCAATGAGCAGCTGGCGCCGTTATCCGCGGGCCGGGAAACCAATTGGTGGTGGCGGATAACAAGTGGCCTTCACCGGCGAGTAGCAAATATTTCCCTGTCATCCTGGATACAAATAGCTTTGGCAAATCTGGCAGTGGTTGCTCTATTGGGATTGATATTGCGCAGTAAGATCCTTTTCAATATTCCCATCCTCGATTTCAAATACCTGCTGCATGCCCACTCGCATTTTGCCTTTGGAGGCTGGATTACGGTGGCTCTGCTGTCGTTGATGGCATATGTCATTTTACCTCCTGAACGGGCGGGAAAAGCGGTATACAGATGGATGCTGGCTGCAATTCTGATCAACTCCTATGGCATGCTGTTCACTTTCCCATTTCAGGGATATGGCTTCTACAGCATTTTATTTTCGACGCTATTTATTTTTTCTTCTTATGCATTTACGGCGGTTTTTATTAAAGATATCCGGAAGTCCGCCCTAAGCAGCGCTGTGAAGGTACTTGCTATCAGCGCTGTTATATATATGTCCCTTTCTTCGGCAGGGGCTTTTACCCTGGCATTCCTGATGGCTACAAAATCGCAGCAAACCTATTTGTACAGGGATGCAATATATAGTTACCTGCACCTGCAATACTGTGGTTTCTTTTCTTTGTCTGTCTTCGCGCTGATGTTACACCAGCTCAGGATAGAGAACAGGTATACAAAGTGGTTTACATGGTCTTTGACTTCCTCTGTGTTGCCTGCTATGTTTCTTTGTTATCTCTGGCATGATGTCAGCCATCTCTTTCAAATAATTGCTTTTGCAGGGAGTATTTTGCTGGTAGTTACACTCACCTGTTTCCTGTTTATGTTTCCCGGTTTAATGTCAGGTATACGGTCCATGAAGCCACTTACTAAAAAGATTGGCGGGATTGCAATGCTCGCTTTTATATGCAAAATGCTCTTTCAGGCGCTGACCATTATACCCTCACTTGGTATGCTCGCCTTTTCAAACCGGCCAGTAGTGATAGGTTTCTTACACCTCGTATTACTGGGCTTTGTTTCATTGTTCATCCTTGCCTATTGCATAGAGAAGGGGTTGTTCCGGTACAGTATACCAGGCGGAATTGCATTATGGACATTTGTAACAGGCATTGTCCTGAACGAACTGGTACTTTTTTCCCAGGGGCTTGGATATATGCTGATGATGAGTAGTTCAATACTGAACTGGCTTTTGCTGATCGCTGCCGTTTGCCTGTTCCTGGGAGCCTTGTTGATGGCCGTTCAGAACAGGCGGAACCTGTATCAGCGTATCCCTGTCATTGACAGGGATGGTCGCTTAAAGATCCTTCCTGTTAAATATCCTGACAGAAAGTAATAAGGGGACTATTATCCACAATAAGATACAGGCAATAGAGAAAATGCTGCCGGTGGCTGAGCCCAGGAACTTCTTAAACAGTGCGCCGGAATACCCCATCAGTACCGCCACATCCAAATGTAGCAACATCAGTACCCTTCCAAGATCAATAGGATTGAATGCAATAATACCTACCACCGCCTCGTCTATAGGATAATCGCTGAATGAATATATAAATGCCAGCAGAAACCCGTCAAACAGCAGTGTAAAAAATAATGCGGTAGCAATGGCTATACCGATACCTTTTGTTTTGTCTCTGCATTTTACAAAGATCAGGAGGGCCAGGGAAGAAAATACGCAGGTGAGCAGGATGCCAACCAGTGTAAGGATGAATGATTCAATACCGGATACAAGCAATAACAGCGGAATGCCAATTCCTACAGCGTAGGCCGCAGATAAAGATAATGTGAGGGCTGAATATTCTGCCAGAATAACCTTCTTCCGCTTGATGGGTTGGGATAGTAGTAGTTCTGTGAATTCTATTGCGTTGAAAAAGTAAATGGTAGAGAACAGGATGGTAATAAGCGGTACGAACAGCAGGGTGATATTCAGCAGGCTTAATAGTCCCTTGGTTGGATTATCGTCAATACCTAACACGCTCACTGCAAGTACGGCTAAGATGATCGTATAAAATAGTATCACCTTATTCCGCATCAGATCGAGCAGCACATATTTAATAATTGTCTTCATCTTTGTATGGTTTTAGCAACGCGTGATTCATTCTTCATGATATGCGCAATGACCCTGTTTAGTTTTTCTTCGCCTGTCACTTCCTGAAGCTCTTCGATGGTTCTGTAAAAAAGGAGCTCGCCATCCTGCAGATAGATAATATGGCTGGCTATTCCTTCCAGATCACTCAGTACATGTGATGTGATCAGTATGAGCTTGCCTGCCTCCCGCTCCTTCAGGATCTTTTCCTTTAGCAGCTCACTTGAAACCGGGTCAAGGCCAGCTGTGGGTTCGTCAAGAATGTATACATTGGGAGAAAAAAGGAAGGCAAGTGATGCGCTCACTTTCTGTCTTGTTCCACCTGACAGACTACGCATCGTCTTGTTGCCGAGTTTATTCAACTGGAACCCATAGATCAGTTCTTCATCATATTGCTGCATGTCTTTCCTCATTTCCCTGATCAGGGCAAATACCTGGTCTATGGTCATATTGTCAGGATAATGCCCGATCTGCGGCATATATCCGATCTGTGAGCGGTAGGACCAGTCGCTTTTCACCGACTGGCCATCAATGGTGATATTGCCTTTCTCGGGAATTACAAGGCCGAGAATGGATTTTATCAGGGTCGTTTTACCAGATCCGTTCGGCCCAAGCAGGGAAATGGCCTGCCCCTGGCGCATATGAACATTGATATCTTTCAATGCAGCAAATTTGCCGAAGGATTTGGTGAGATGTTCTATCTTAATCATAGTTTCCACTTTTTCATTCTTGGAGTATCATCTTTGAGCTGGTCTGGTATAATGCTTGGCATTACTTTTTCAACCTGGTCCATGATGCCTGTCAGGAAACTCCTGTACAGGATCATTGCTGTTGGTACACGTTCGGAAACAACCGAATAGACGCTTACAGGATAGTAGGGAACATCGCCGATCCCATCTTTATCGAGGTCATAACCATCATATTTGTCCCAGAAGTTTTCACTAAAGTGATTCAACATGGTAGTGCCGTTCGTGGCAACATCAAAAGAGTTGCCCATGAAATTATTCTTCGTAAAATCACTTCCCGAGCAACTTGCCATCACTTTAATGCCCCAGCCGTTTTCACTGAACTGGTTTTCGCTCACAGCAATTTTGGTCGTGCTTTCCATATAGAGGCCGACAGTATTCTTTAGGAACTGGTTATGATTGATCTTACTATCTGAAATTTCTTTTAATAGAATGGCATAAGCGGCGTCACCCCAGTTGTGCAGGAAGATATTGCCGGTCATCGTTACTCCCCTGGAATACATAACCGCCACACCTGAGCCATTGTCGGAAAAGCGGTTACTGGTATAGGTATCATTATGAGAGAACATGAAATGTAGTCCATAACGGACATTGTTGTGCGAGACATTCGCTGTGATAACGGAAGAGGTAACGAATTCAAAGTAGATACCATCACGATGTCCGGAAATGTCATTGCCTGCAATCTGCAGGTCATGGCATTTCCAGGCATGGATACCGTTACCACTGTTCAGTTCATCTACTGAGCTGGCCTGGATGGTATTGTGCTGTACAGTAGTGAAACCGGCATTTTGTAGATAGATGCCATATGTATTATTGAAGGCCCTGTTACTACGAACAACAACGTGATTGGCATTCTGCACTCTTATGGCCGCCATGTCTGTCATGCTGGAACGGCCTGTGTTCTGTACCTGGATGCCTTGTAGTATGACCGAATCGGCCGTAATAAAGATGATCTGGGATTTATGTTCCCCGTCAACTATAGGATAGCCTATACCAATGATCACGAGCTTTTTATTGATAAGAATGTCGTGTTCTTTATATAAGCCTGGCTGCAGTAAAAGTGTATCATTCTGTTTAGCAGCATCAATAGCTTTTTGAAAACTATTCCTGCCGGGGTATACTTTTACGGATTTTGCCCGGATTACTCCGGGCAGGAATATAAGTAGTAATATGATCAGCTTGTAAGGCGACATGATGGTTATTTTAGATCGTGCCATGCCGTTTTCTCGGCGTGTTCCACTGATTGTTGAATGTCAGCCGCTGCTTCCGCTGTTTCAACGGCAACGAGCCCCCCGCTCATCGGAGTTCTGAATGCATCTGCTTTTAGAAGGATCGCTTTTTTGGCGTCAATGAATTTGCCCGGATCGTTAAATGCGGCGACAAAAATCAGCAGCTCATTTTCCTGCAATGACTGCTCGCTGGTGAACTTTCTCATGCAGATCAGGTCATCAAATTTGTATGCTTTCCCCTTTTTATCTACGATTTCACAGGCAAATTTTTTGTCCATGATAACCATTTTGCAGTGGGCACAGGATTCTTTTCCGTAGTCGATCGGCTGAAAGCTGCGTTTGCAGGAGGCAAAGAACAGCATTGAGAAGATTGTAGCGAGAAAGAATAATTTGTTCATGGTCGTGTGTTTTTTTTCCATTCATAATAACTGCCTGCTACGAGCAGGACACCGGCAAAAATGAAACACCATCCGCCGATATGTGGTTGAGACAGCGCCTCGAAGTTCAACATCTTCTTATACCCCAAAAGTGGCGGTTGGTACACCATGCCGGGCACCTTTATGGGAGCATCCGGATTCAGGTTGTGCCCGTAGTCGTATTCCCATTTGTAAAAGTCATAGAATGATACCAACCCCAGCACCAGGAAGATAGCGGTCCAAAGGTAGTAGCTGACTTTCCGGTTGAGCAGTAGTACTGCTACTCCGAGCCCCATGAAAGACAGTATGGCTACCGGCAGATAGACGAATTCCCGGAAGTCGGCTTTGTGAATGGTCTTCATTCCGATATAGTGGTTCAGGCCATTAATGATATCCACATCGCCGGTAATATTATTGATCCAGATCTTCATTGAGAGACCTCCGGGGTATTGTGGCGCCCGCAGGTCGATCTGCCACATAGGGAATATCCATAGGGAAGCGAGAAAGATAATGACCAGGATGATACTTGCTTTCCCGAATGTGGTTAATTTTTTCATGCTTCAAAAGATAGCAATGGCAGTACCAGGGGTACTGCCATTAGTAAAGGAACAGGTTTATTTCTGTGCGGTAAGAACAGCTGCTGTATCTGTGGCATTCGTACCATATTTCAGCGGTACATTGCTGCCTTTGGCAGAAACTCTCAGGTAACCCTGCATTTCCTGATGCAGCGCAGAACAGAAGTCGGTACAATAAAATGGATAGATGCCTTGTTTATCAGGAACAAATTTCAGTGTAGAAGTCTCGCCCGGCATAATCAGTAACTCGGCATTGGCATTATTCTTAATAGCAAAGCCATGCGGAACATCCCAATCCTGTTCGAGATTGGTTACATGGAAGTAGATCTCATCACCAACAAAGACTCCTTCGATATTGTCCGGAGTCAGGTGGGACCTGATAGCTGTCATATAGATATCGACCCTGTTGCCCTGGCGGATAACCTTTGCATTCTTTTCACCCAATGATATGAACGGATGCTTGTTCTGCATGATGTCGTAGAACTTCGCACTCTTGTCTTTTATTTTCTGGGCAGGCAGTGCCTGTGCATAGTGTGGTTCGCCAAAGGTTGGGAAGTCAAGCAGCAGCTTTAATTTATCGCCTTCAATGGAATAGAGCTGTGCAGACTGTGCCAGTTCCGGACCTGTTGGCAGGAAGCGGTCTTTAGTGATCTTGTTGTAAGCAACGAGGTATTTACCATAAGGTTTTTTGGTATCACCACCCGGTACCATCAGGTGACCCACAGAGTAAAAGGTAGGTGATCTGTCAATCACTTTAAGGTCTTTAATATTCCATTTAACCACTTCAGATGAAATGAAGAAGGAGGTATATGCATTACCTTCTGCATCAAACTCTGTGTGTAAAGGGCCTAAGCCTGGTTTTTTCACTTCACCGTAGAGCGCTTCCTCATATTTCACTACAGGAATGCCGTAGTAGTCGCCTTCAAATTTCTTATTCTGAATGGCAGACTGGAGTTTGTTGAAGGAGAATACAGGGATCAATGCAGCCAGTTTACCGCTACCTACGATGTATTCGCCTGTAGGATCTATGTCGCATCCATGTGGAGACTTAGGGCAGGGTATCATATATAGCATGTCAGGACAATCTTTGGGATCAAGCACCAGCACCTCTTTCTGCAATGCGGAAGTAGTGTTTTGTGTGTGCTCGTCAAAGGTGTTGTGTATGTATCCTGCAGGTACTTTTTTACCTTTCCCGGCATTGGCATATTCTTCTGCTTTTTTCCAGTTCACCGCTACGATGAAGTCCTTATCTTTTTGTGAAGCATTCACTTCCAGCAATGTGTTTGCCTGTTCGGTGTTATAGGTAGAGAAGAAGAACCAGTCGTGAGACGGGCCTTTACCTGCATGACTCAGGTCAAGGTTCATACCTGGCAGCATGATCTGGAAGGCGATATCCATGTTGCCGGTATTTTTATCTACACGTACGAAGGTGGCGGTACTTTTGAAGTTCTGTTTAAATGAATTGATAGGAACATCTTCGTTGCCCATAGGTACGGCAAAACGGGTACCGGCCACTACATATTCTGTATTTTCAGTGATGAAAGGAGAAGAGTGGTTACCTGCGCTGTTAGGGATTTCGAGGATCTCCATTGTTTTAAAGGTGGATAGATCGATACGGGCAATGCGGGGAGTATTGTTAGCATTCGCGAACAGCCAGCGGCCATCATGTTCACCGTTTGTCTGCGACAGCTCCAGGTGATGCTGATCATCCCAGGGAACATAACCGGCAGTTGTTTTCAACATTTCTTTGGTTTCCTCACTATATCCATACCCGTTCTCCGGGTTCAGCGAAAATACGGGGATCACTTTAAGTAATCTTCCGGAAGGAAGGCCATACACCGATACCTGACCGTTAAAACCGCCGGAGACGAAGTTGTAAAACTCATCATACTTGCCGGGCGCTACATATACTTTGGAAGCAGCATCGCCACTTACGGCAGATTCCGTATTCTTCATTTTACAACTTTGCATACCGCCTAAAACGGCACAGCAAATCACGAGAAAAGAAAGCCTTTTCATAAAATTTATTTATATAATTGGAAAGAGGATTCAATTAGTTCTTACCATCTGTTTTGCGCATGAATTCAAGGATGGCACGCGCATCTTCATCTTTTAAGTTCTGGTTTGGCATTCTGACCATGCAGACTTCCAGCATGGCCTGCGCTTCGGCGTCTTTGTTTAACATTTCATCGGTATTGGTGATGAAATTCATGATCCATTCGGGTGTTCTCCGGTCAGTAACTCCTTTCCAGCCGGGACCTACCAGTTTCTCATTGGTAGTCTTGTGGCAGGAGGCACATTTGACATCGTAGGTCTGCTGGCCTGCAGCGATCATCTTTTCATCCAGGGGATGTGTTAATTGAACATTCGTAAATTTTCCAACGCCTTTTGGATCTCCCGCGGGTGCCGGAGATGGAGCAGGAGCTGGCTCCGCCGGGGAAGTTTGAGCCGTTTCATCTGAAGACGATTTTTGTTCCGAGGTCCCGCAGCTAAAGAGCGCCACGACCATTGCACAACAGGCAATACAGAAAAGTTTTAGTTTCATAAAGGAAAGATTTTTGGTGAACTTCACTCTACAAAAGTCGGGGTGGTTATGTTGTTTATATATGATGTGGATCAATGTATCTTGTGAATATTGTCATCATTGTTGCCTATTAAGTATGATTATGATCATATAAATAGACGCGTTTCACCCGATTTTTGTTCTGTGTTAACCCGTTATATGGATAATGTTTGCTATATCTGATGGCTTAGGCTACATTTAAGGGGCGGTGAACAAATGATGAGACAACTATATTTCACCCCTGCAATATGACGTTTCGGGGTGCAATTTGTTCGTTTAACCGGTTCAATGCTAACAAACGCTTATTTGATACGTCTTATCATCAGAATTATTAAAACCAACAATGTCATGAACAGAAAAATTTTCATATTCATCCTAATGATGAGTATCGGCTTTACATTAAAAGCACAGTCGCGTCTTACCGAAGAACAAAAGGAGGCCTTGAAGGAACGATTCCAGGAATATAAATCGAAGCTGAATTTATCGGCAGACCAGGCGCAAAAAGTAAGGGCAATAGATTCCAGTTACCTGATAGGTCTTGCAAACGTGAAAAGGTCCTCTTCTGGTAAATTGGCTAAGCTTAAACAATTCAAATCCCTGAATTCCGAGAAGGACAGGCAAATGGAGGCCGTGCTGAATGATGAACAGTTCAGCCAGTATGAAAAATTTAAAGAAGAGATGCGGCAGGAATTAAAGGAAAACCGACGTAACAATTAAATAGCTGAGCAACCATGAAAAGGTTTTTTTTACTTACAATGTTGACTGTAATTGTATTACTGGCTTGTAGTGCTGATGATACGGCCCGGCCGCCCGCTTCCGGCGGCAAATACGATTTTTCGGCTGTTGACCGCTATATTGAGGATAACCTGGGTGTGTATAACAATCATATAGTTGTGCTTATTTCGCGGAATGGAGAACTGATCTATCATAAGGAAATCAACATGACTGCCAATACTAATTTCCCCATAGCTTCTGCCTCCAAGTGGTTGTCGGCCGCTGTGATCATGTCCCTGGTGGATGACAGGAAATTGGTGTTGGACGATAGCGTCGGCCGGTTTTTACCGGTTTTCTCACAATATGGCAAAGGAGGTATCACCATCAGGCAGTTGTTTTCTCACACTGCGGGTTTTGCAGGAGATGAGAATGCCACTAATCTGCGCAATAAATATGAATACAGACGTAATTTGACCCTTGCCCAGGCGGTGGATTCTATTGCTGTTTATACACCACTGGCGAATACTCCGGGTGCGGCCTTCAGCTATGGTAGTACCAGCATGCAGATAGCCGGGAGGATCGCTGAAATTGTTTCAGGTAAATCCTGGCAGGTGCTGTTTAATGAAAAGATCGGGAAACCTTGTGAGATGAACGCAGTATACTCGACGACGAATATATTGAACCCTTTAATTGCCGGCGGAGTACATACGACAGCGAATGATTACCTGAATTTCCTGGAAATGTTGGAGAATAAGGGGCGTTTTAATGGCAGGCAGGTGTTAAGCACGCAGGCCATTGATCAGATGATGAAAGATCAGACGAACAATGCAGTTATCCGGAGTACGCCCTATCCTGCAAATCCGTTTGCAACTTATCCTTTGAGCGTCGTAAGATATGGAATAGGTAACTGGCTTGATGTTGTTGACGCCAGCGGTCATGTACAGGAAAGCAGCAGCCCGGGGTTGTTTGGTACGCATCCCTGGCAGGATACCAGGCATCATCTTGTTGGAATTATCTTCACACGGACCTCGGGTAAGAAAAGTAACCAGGTCAGTCTCAGGATCAGGCAGATGGTGAGAGATATTGTAGATAAAGGCTAAATAGTTGCAGGCAAATTGTTCCTGCACAAAGTTTTTGGACCGCAGGACTTACATGCCATGCCCCGGTCGCAGGCAGGCTCGCGACCGGGGCATGAAAATATCGGAAGCTTCCGGCAAGTAATGTATTATGCAGGCATGTTTAATTTATTCTCCAGGTTCGCCAGCAGTGTTGCTTTTATCTGTGTGTATGCGTCATCTTTCGCTTCTGCGTAGGATATATTATACCGGCGTTTAATATTCTGCATATCATGCGGGAATTTATTTAACAGCCTGTCATAATATTTATCCAGTTCCGTTTCGCCAGGCATATCGAACGTTATTTGCAGTTGAAATCGTCTTAGCAGTGCTTTGTCTATAATGTGTGCATGGTTAGTGGCTGCGACCAGCAAAGCTTTTTCAGGGAAATAATCGATAAGCTGTATAAGGGTGTTCACCAATCGCCGCATTTCACCAACGTCTTTGTCGTCATTGCCACGCGCTTTAGCGACCTGGTCAAATTCGTCCAGGAACAATACAGCTCTTTCCCTGATCGCTTTGTCGAAAACCTGTTTGATGTTCTGTGAGGTTTCTCCGATGCGGGCAGACACAATACTACTCAGATCCAATATCAGTAATGTTCTGTTTAATGCTTTTGCAATTGCCTTGGCCGTTGTTGTTTTACCACAACCGGAACTACCATGTAGTAATAATTTATTATTTACAGGAAGTCCAAACTTATGCAGTTCTTCTATGTATAAGTGCTCTTTTATAAGCTGCTCAATGCCGGTCCTGTTGTCATGACTTAATAAGACATCGTTGAGTGATACTTGTTCTTTGTCATTTATAATAAAATCTGAAACGTTCATCAACACATTACTTGTTTTATATTAACATTTTGCTATTGTCTTCAACGTTGTGCAAATTTAAGTCTTCCATATGTACAAGCCCAAAAAGGACATTACTGTCCTTTTCAGAAAGGAGATCCACACCTTTCGCAATATGGGATTTCAGGCGTTCAGTCACTTGAAAGGCTTGTTTTCCATATATTTTCCTCGTTATATGATTGTGACCTTTGACAGATCGGCTCCCATGCCCTTGAGTGCAGCAAAGGTCAGTTTATCCATCATCGCACCGTCAAAGCGGATGGTTTTGATGGCCCGGTAGTATTTATTAGTTAAAGCGAATGTGGAGCGGAAGGAGACATTTTTGAGTGTTGCGCCATTAAAGGTGGTATCGTTTAAGGCTGTGTTGTGAAACTTGACACCGGTAAAGGTCTGCCCGTCCAGACATAATGCCCTCAGATCGGAATAATTAAAGTCCACGCCGTTAAAGGCGCAGTTTTCAAAGATGGTGTTTCTAAGATCCGTCTTGACCAGCTTTGCGTCAATCAGTTTTGCATCGGTAAACTTTGCGCGGGTCAACTCGGATGCGCTGAATTCAGTGCGTAGGAGAATGGTCTTGTTGAAGCTGGCGTCGGTAAGGTTAACGGCAGTCAGGGTACAATCTGTCAGATTTGTTCCGTCGAAATTGACTTCATGAGCATCGCTGGCCGCAAATGAACTGCCGCTGATATCGGCACCGGAAAAGTCAGCGCCCTGCAGGGAGCAGCCATTAAATTTCATTTTATGGGCGGTAAGGCCTGCAAAGTCACTCTTAGCCAGGTCGCTCCCGCTGAAGTTGGCGAGTAGCTGTTGTGCCCCTGAGGTGCTGCTTAACTCCTGTTGCGCCTGCTCCCTATCAATAACGGTGGCGGGCATCTTGACAGTCATCTCCTCGTCTGTAGAGTGAAAGTTTTCGGAAAAATAATTAAGATCAAGGCCTGCAATTTCTGCCAGCCGGTTAAATGTAATGATGTCGGGGATTGATTCTCCGCGTTCCCATTTTCCAACTGCCTGTGGACTTACAAACAGCAGTTGAGCGAGTTGTGCCTGGGACATATTTACTTTCTTTCTAGCCTGGGCAATTTTGCCGCCGATTATCCTGGTATCCATTTGTACTGTTTTTGTTTTTGTGATACGGCAAAGATATTCCGGTTCATTCCCACAATCAGCAAAAGCGTAACACCTGTTAGTTGTAATTACGCTACTTGCGGTTGTAATTTGACAACCTACAGTGGTGTGTATTGATATTCAATGCTATTGCTGGTGTGAGAACGGGCTTTGACAAGCGGAGATCTGTAACAACAGGCGGCGGGATCTCGCGAAAAAGGCAATTTTAAGATATACAGTAATGCATTCAGGGACTGAAAACCGGCTGTTATTGAAGGAGTGCATGTACAACTGTATAAGATAAAGAGGGATAGCTTTGCAACTATCCCTTTTAGCGGGGCTTAAACAGACAATTTGTTCAAGGCTAATTGTGCTTTTCTTTTCATACGGCCATTCATATTCACTAATGTTTTAAGTATATGCCGTGCTTTAGCTTTCTGTCGTTTATATTTAAAGCACATGGCAAGCTGATAATGAGCTAATTCTCTATAACGGCTGACTGAATCGGCGGCGAGCTGTGTGAACCGGGTCATTGCTTCATCAAGATTGCCCTGGTGGTAATAAGTCATGGCGGTTTTATAGCGAAACTTATCAGGATCAGGAGTTTCGCCGTCAATGATGCCGGGTTCCGTCTCTGTTTTGCTGGTATCTATAAACACCGCTTTTACGGCTGTTGCTTCGTTGCCCGCAGGCAGAGAAGTGGCGGTATTGATAGCGAGGCTGGCTGAACCGGAAGGCGCATTATTGACTGCTTGCTTAAGATCGGGCGCAGGATTGGTAACAGGGATGCTAAGTTCTCCTGTTTTGGCAACGGTATTTTGTAAGTTTTCTTTTTTTACCTGCTGCCGGATCATGTAAAAGCAGCCAATTACAAGCGCAGTTGCCACAGCGCTCCAGAAGTAAGTCAAAATGCTTTCATTGTTTTGCACTTTCCGCTGGTAACGTTCTGCCTCATACACCGGTGCTATATGAGTACTGTTACGAATATATTGCTGAATCCTTAGCCCCATGGGCTGGTATTGCGTTTTGAATTTAGGCTTTTGGAGAATTTCTACTGCATTACTACAGAGTTCGCAATTTACAAGGTGTTGTTCCAGCAGGTGCTTTTCAACATGTGTTAAACGTCCGTCTACATAACGTGGCAGCTGGTCTTTGTTAAAACAATGAACCCTGCTGAAGATCTTTAATATCTTGTCCTTGTTTTCCAAATTTTGCATATCCTAGATTTAAATCTTGTTCTTGCTCTTGCTCGCCGGATTGGGCATATTCCAGGTTTTCTGCTGGTGTTGTATAACCCGGATGAATGTGCTGCCCATGTTTGGAAGATTTTACATATTCCAGGTTTGCCAATATCAGAGACGCTAATTCCTGTTTGCACCGTTTCAGTGAAATCCGCACATCTTCAATGGTGTATCCTTGTTCTGCCGCTATTTCTGCAAACGTTTTCTGTTCAATGTAAAACTCGTTTAACAGATCCCTGTCGTCTGCATCCAGCCGGTCGAAGGCCGCTTGCATGGTTGAGCTTAGCTGTTGTTTTTGCAGGAGGTTGCTGTTAGCTTTCTCCACTTTATATTCAAGGCGGGTTATATCGCTCGACGCTGACGACGGAAAATAGAATGTGTTCTTTACAGATCTGCTGCCCTGCGACTTTATGAAGAATTGCATCCATTCTCCAATTTTGGGAATAGTCTGTGTTTGAAGGCTATAAAAAAGCCGTTGTAAAAGTGACGGGAAAAATTCATCCGGTGTATTACCGTAACTATTCAGAGATGGTAAGGAAACTGTTGCCAGCAAATGGCTGTATCTCTCAAGTAAAATTCCTGCTGCTTCCTCATCTTTCAGTTTTCTTGCTCTGGCCATGAGCTCATTGTCTGGCAAATTTGCAAGTTGTTGTAGCATAGGTTTAATTAATGTTTACAGATAGAATGCATAGTGGAAATAAAAGCATTGACATTTTAGCCAATAAGCATGCCGTAGGTGCCGGTTATTGGGTTGTGGGTTACCTTGTGTTATGTTAGTAAAATGATAATCAGGATGATGGAATGAGAAGTCCTGATATTACGACGGCAGATCTGAGGAATTTAAATACCAACATGATAATTAGGTAGCAGGCCGTTCACTAATCATTGGGAATCACAGCAGAAGCTTGTTTTTAATTGCAGAGGGGGTAAGTGGATGTAGTACGGATATTATAGCTTAAATGAATAGCAATCAGATGATTGCATGTTTCGGAGGCTAGTTTATAATGGTCTGTCACACATTGGGGAATGAGCGGTTACAATTTGAGGAAGAATTGCAGAGCCCAGGGGCGCGCGGAGAGCTGGTATGTATACCTTTATTGACTATACGTTTGCTTGTCATGGTGATTTAGCTTGTCAACGACAATTGTTTTAATCTTCTTCACAAACGGCGCGAAGTCCTTGTATTTAAAAGGTTTTAAGATGACGGCATCTGCCTGGGACAGCAATCCATTATATATGATCAGTTTTGGATTAATGACGCTTAAGACAATGATCACAATGCCCCGAAGCTGTTCATGGGCCCTGATTTCTTTTATCAGTTCCCAGGATGGTTTTGCAGACAACTTAAAATTCATAATTATTACATCTGGTATATCAGATGAACGGGCGAGAAATTCAACTTTGGGATATTCGTTTAATACGCCAATTATTTCAAAAGAATCATCGGGAAGTAATTCGCTGAGTATAATTAAATCATCTTTATCCTTTTCCAGGATCAATAATTTATATCTAGCCATTCCAATGGATTTTATAACGAGCGAATAAAGCAAATTGTTTAAAATTACAGCGTATGCTGCATTATTTTGTCTAACAAAAATAATAAAAAACTAAACAGTGGAGTAATTTTTTGCCTGGTATACCGCCGGCTTGCATCAGCTTATACTATGTCCATTTTAAGCAGTGAGAGCAGGTCCTTTTTCAGAAGTGCGTTTTTCGGAAGTTTGCCTTGTATATTTTCAGGTACAGGCCCGGTAAAGTAGACGTCAATGCCAGGAGCAGCTTCACATACCAGATGACAGAAGTTCATGAAATCTTCCTGAGGCAGAGGGTTTGTGAGGTGGGTAACAATGAAGGAAAAAGTGCGGGCCGTCATAATACGGTCAAGGCTTTGCTGGGGAACCGACTGCCCCAGGTATATGGTCTTAAATCCTCTGGCCCTTATTACATAATTGTAGAACAGCAGGCCAATCTCATGCAGTTCATTTTCAGGCAGAAACAGCAGGACTGTTCCCAGGGCCGGGTCAGGCGAACGGTTTATCCGTTCTGTAGCGACGATGATCTTGTTTCTGATCAGGTTGGAAATGAAATGTTCCTGGGCAGGGGTAATGGTTCCTATCTGCCACATAATCCCGATACGCCGGAAAAAAGGGAAAATGTACCTGATGATCGCATTTTCAAACCCCTCGCTCATCACGATTTCCAGGAAAGTTTTATTAAACAATGGCTCGTCCAGATCAATGAGGCTTAAAAGCAGGCTTTCGCCGTATATATCCGGTTGATTTACAATAGATAGTGCCGCTATTTTCTGGGCAATCTCCTCATCCGCCATCTGGCTTATAGCGGATATTTTAAATCCGTGTTGCGTTAACATGCTGATATTCAGCAGTTTTTTCAGATCCTCGTTAGTATAATAACGGATATTAGTGTCTGTGCGTCCTGGTTGCACGATCCCATATCTCTTCTCCCAGATTCTGATAGTATGTGCCTTGATCCCGGATAGGTTTTCAAGGTCCTTAATTGAATACATTTCAGATGTCATACAGCCAGTTTGGTTTGCCAAGGTAAGTATTTTAGGCAATTCTGATATGCCTGCTTGTGGTCATGCGTTCACAAAAATAAAGTTTTGTTTAATGTTATTGTTAAAAGATTAAACACTATATTTGTTTAATAGTTTTGTGAAAAGATGAAACAAGTCAGTGGTAAAAGCGTATTAGTGATCGGTGCCGGCTTTGCAGGTCTGGCTGCTGCAATTACGCTGGCGAGCCAGGGATATGATGTAACGGTGGCTGAAAAGCATGCCACTGCAGGAGGAAGGGCCAGGTCATTTACTGAGCAGGGATTCACCTTTGACATGGGCCCCAGCTGGTATTGGATGCCGGAAGTGGCGGAAACCTTTTTTAAACGGCATGGACGATGTATCAGCGACTATCTTTCATTGATCAGGCTGGACCCTTCTTACCAGATGATATTCCGGCAGGATGAATCGGTAGTACTTCCGGCGGCATTTACAGATATATGTTCTCTTTTTGAAAGCCTGGAAAAAGGCGCGGGCAGGAAATTAGAGGCGTTCATGCGTGAAGCTGAATATAAATACCGGACTGCAATGAAGACTTATGTCAACAGGCCCGGACTTCATATCAAGGAGCTTTGCAGTTTGGAAGTGCTACAGTCTTTTCTTAAAATGGACATGCTACAATCTTTCCGTACTCATGTCGGGCGTTATTTTAAAGACGAGCGCCTGCTTCGTATCCTTGAATTTCCCATCCTCTTTCTAGGGGCCACTGCAAGCAGAGTACCTGCTATGTACAGCATGATGAACTATGCAGATATGAAGTTGGGTACCTGGTATCCTATGGGAGGAATGGTAAGCTTGTCAGATGCATTTTCAAGGCTGGCAGTGGAAACAGGTGTCAGTTTTTGCCTGAATACCGAGGTAGAGGGATTGGAAGTAGTGGATAATAAGGTTACCGGCGCCAATACAAACAAGGGTTTTTTAAGCGCAGATATTGTTATATCCGGCGCCGATTATCATCATACTGACAGGCAATTACTTCCTGCAAACAAAAGCAACTACTCTGAAAATTATTGGAATAAGAGAGTGATGGCTCCCTCATGCCTGATCTATTATATTGGGGTCAAACGAAAAGTGCCTCGCCTGCATCATCACAACCTTTTTTTCGGGCATGATCTGGACAAACATGCTGAGGCTATTTATAATAAACCCTCCTGGCCAAGTCATCCCTTATTTTACCTGTGTTGTCCCTCAAAAACAGATGCAGCTGTTGCGCCTGTGGGTATGGAAAACCTCTTTTATTTGATACCCACAGCTCCTGGCCTTGCAGATACTCCGGCCATCAGGGAAAAGTATCTGAAGCAGGTATTGACAGAGACGGCAAGCTACTGTGGGGATAATTTTGAAAGCGATATTGTCTACTCCAGGTCGTATGCCTGCAGTGATTTCATCAGCGATTATCATGCTTATAAAGGGAATGCTTACGGACTAGCTAATACATTAGGACAAACGGCTTTTCTAAAACCGTCTATCCGCCATAAAAAGATTGATAACCTGTTTTTTACCGGTCAGCTTACTGTGCCCGGTCCGGGAGTACCGCCTGCCATCCTTTCCGGAGAACTGGTCGCTAATCACGTTTTAAAGACTAAAATCTTGCAGTCATGAAGTTGCTATTCGATAAGGTAAGTGCGTTATGCAGTAAAATAACTACCGAGGAATATAGTACGTCGTTTTCGCTTGGTATCCGCTTGCTGGATAAAAAGTTTCATGAGCCGATATATGCCATTTATGGGTTTGTACGCTTTGCAGATGAAATAGTGGACTCATTTCATGCATACGACAAGGCGGCTTTGCTCCGGCATTTCCGCGAGGAAACGTACAGGGCCATTGCAGAAAGGATCAGTCTGAACCCTATCTTAAACAGTTTTCAGAAAGTTTATCATGCGTTTAATATAGAACAGGAGCTGGTGGACACATTTCTTGATAGTATGGAAATGGATCTCCACCAGCATTTTTACACCAGAAGTATATATGAACAATACATCCTGGGTAGTGCGGAAGTGGTTGGGCTGATGTGCCTCAAAGTGTTTACGGAAGGTGATAATGACCTTTATTGTAAGCTACGCGGTCCGGCAATGAAGCTGGGTGCGGCATTTCAGAAAGTTAATTTTCTGCGGGACGTCAAATCAGACAGCCAGGAACTGGGCCGGCATTATTTCCCGTTTGTAAACCTGGAACACTTTAGCAATAAGGATAAATTTGCCATAGAATCTGAAATAGCAACAGACTTCGAGGCTGCATTACCCGGAATTATGAAATTGCCGCTTAGCTCGCGGAAGGGTGTGTACCTCGCATATACGTATTACCAGGTATTGTTTAAAAAGATCAAAAGTGTACCTGCCCAATGTATTATGACGGAAAGGATCAGAGTGCCCAATACACATAAGATCAGGATTATGCTACAAACCCTTTTATTCCCCTTTAATCTGATGCAGCAATGAGCGATTATCTGATCCTGATATGCATGTTGCTGGGTGGTTTCGCCGGAATGGAAGGCATTGCATGGTTCACGCACAAATATATCATGCACGGACCGCTATGGTTCCTTCATAGCGATCATCACCGTAAGCCTGAAGGCCAGTTCCTGGAAAAAAATGATACCTTCTTTCTGATCTTTGCCCTTCCGGGAATCGCACTCTTCCTGTTCGGCACTGTTCATAGAAGTTATCCCTTAATAGGCCTGGCCTCGGGAATCACGGCGTATGGATTTACATATTTCCTCGTACATGACATATTTGTACACCAGCGTTTTAAATGGCTCAGGAATAGCAATCATCCTTACTTTAAGGCGCTCAGGCGCGCTCATAAAATTCATCATAAGCACCTGGGAAAAGATAAGGGTGAATGCTTTGGAATGTTGCTCTTTCCAATGAGATATTTGAGGGAGGTTTTAAAAAAGAATAATAATGAAGTACACGTATCTGGCGATTGATATTAGTGCGATAGCTGTACCATTTATTGCAACGTTTCATCCCCGGATAAGGTTTTATAAACAATGGCCATTTGTATTAACGGCTATGTTATTGTCGGGCCTTGCATTCATCTCCTGGGATATATTCTTTACCGCAACCCGTGTATGGGGTTTTAACCCGGACTACCTTTGCGGGGTGTACTTTTTCAACCTGCCCCTTGAAGAAGTTTTATTCTTCGTATGTATACCATACGCATGCATGTTTTCATATCACTGTCTTATCACCCTGCGGCCCGGGCTGTCTATCTCAGGGATTGCATCTGCTTATATATCGTGGGGATTAATAGTGGGCGGAGGGGTAGCTTCTATTGTATTCCTGCAGCATAAATATACCGGCGCTACCTTCCTTTTATTGACATTTTTCATTTTATACGCCAGGAATAAGAGCTGGGCCGGCCGTTTTTACCTATGTTATGCAGCAATGCTGTTACCTTTCCTGATCATAAACGGTATCCTTACAGGGAGTTTGATGGAGGCGCCTGTTGTTTGGTATAATAACAATGAAATAATCGGGGTGAGGTTACTGACAATTCCTGTTGAAGATGTTTTTTACGGTTTGATACTGATGGGATCGCAGGTGGCTGTATATGAGTGGTTCATGACCACTTCCAGATGGCGATTCAATATTGTAAGCTGATCAGGGAGAGTGCCTGTCTATGCATTAAAACTTCGCCTGAACTCAATGGGAGACGTATTGGTTTTTGTCTTGAATAACCTGCTAAAAGATTGTATCTGTTCAAACCCTAAAAGATAAGCGATCTCGCTCACGGAAAGCTGAGTGGTGGAAAGTAGTTCCTTGGCCTTGTCTATCAGCTTTAAATGGATATACTGCTGGGTGTTCAGGCCGGTGAGTGAACGTATGAGGCCCGATAGATAATGAGGCGATACATTCAATTGTTTGGCAAGAAAGACTACTGTCGGCAGCTTGTTTCCTACCGGAGAATCTTCACTGAAGCAGGCGTCCAGAAGGTCATCCAGTTTATCGAGCATTTGATGGTTAGCCATTTTCCTGGTAATAAACTGGCGCTGGTAAAACCGGTCACTGTAGGCCAGCAGCGTTTCCAATTGTGCTATAATAATTTCCTGGGTGAACTTATCGATCGATTGATAGCTTTCCTGTTCAATGTTCTGCAAAATACCAGCAATGATTGTCCGTTCTTGGTCTGACACGAACAAAGCTTCATTAACCGAGTAATTAAAGAACTCGTATTGTTTGATCTTCCTTGCAAGCGGCGTGTGCCATAGGAAGTCGGGATGGACCAGTAAAAGCCATCCCGACTGTTCTAATATCGCTCCGTTTTCCACTTCAATACTGAAAACCTGGCCAGGTGAGGAGAAGCCCATCATCCCACTGTTAAAATCGAATGTTTGCTGACCATACTTCATCTTACCATTGGCCACAGATTTTAAAGCAATGGCGTAAAATTCAAACACCAGTGGTTTAGGTTCGTCGTCATTCAGATGCGTAGGCCCGCTAACATTGATAATACTTATTAACGGATGCTTTGGTGGTGCTAGCTTTCTGAATTGATGAAACTGGCTGATGGTGGCGATTCTATAAGGTTGCTGCATGGCCAACTTTTTTACCTTACAAGTCTACAACTATTTTACCTATTGTTCTTTTCGTTTCTATAGCCTGGTGTGCCCTGGCCATATCAGTAAATGGGTAGACGGCAGAGACATGC